>JBKJJZ010000301.1:0-3463 GCA_046597705.1 Vicinamibacterales bacterium
CGAGGTTCGAGGTTCCAAACACGGAGGGCCGGTTGGTGCATGCACCAGCCGGCCCCTTTTTCATTTCCGAACCTCGAACCTCGAACCTCGAACCTCGGACCTCGGACCTCGAACCGACGAGTTACTTATTCATCCAGATGTCTTCGAGCACGCTGAAGGTCTGCGAGCCGACGTCCTTGCCGGCCACCGAGACGGTGACCTTGTAGACGCCCACGCCGATTCCGCCCCCGCCACCTCCACCAAAACCGCCGACCCCCCCGCCGACACGTCCGCCTCCCGCACCAGGAGCCGGAACGCATGGCTGGGGACCGGCCGGAGCCGCAGGCGCAGCCGCCGCCGGGTCAGGCTGACCACCTCGGCCGCCGCGGCCACCACCACCGCCACCGGCCTGTGGATTACCCGTCAGCGCCCACTGGAAGCGGTTCAGACCCACGTTGCCCGTGCTCGTGCAGGTGCGCACATCAGTACCCGTGGCGGTGTTGGTGATCTTCACCAACACGTCACTGGCTGCTGAGGGCAGGTAGTACGCGATCGCCGTGCCGCGCGGCATGTTGTCGCCCGTCCAGTACTTTGACCCCGGCACCTCAGTCATATTTCGACGGTCGGTCTTCCACAACACCGCATCGCGCGGCTTGTAGACCGTTGGCGCGGTCGGCGCCGCCAACGCAATCTGCTGCAAGGCCGAGATGTCATCCATGATCCAGATGCTGCGCCCGTGCGTGGCCAGCACCAGGTCATTCTCGCGCGGGTGCACGAGCACTTCGTCCATGCGCAGGTTCGGTAGGTTCGGCATGAACTTCACCCAGTTCGTGCCTTCGTTGAACGAGATGAAGAACCCGTATTCGGCAGGTGCGTAGAGCAGGTTCTTCGCCACCGGATCTTGACGGATCGAGTTGACGTTGCCGCGCGGCAAGTCTCCCGAGATCGAGGTGAACGTCTTGCCATAGTCGGTGGTTTTGTAGACCAGCGGTGCATGGTCGTTGTTGCGATGCCCGTCGAGTGCGATGTAGGCGGTGCCGGCATCAAACTTCGACGCTTCTATTCCCGAGATGTGGTACTCGCGCGTGCCTCCCGGAATGTTCTTGCCGACCTCCGTCCAGCTCACGCCGCTGTCCCTGCTGACCTGCAGGTTCCCGTCGTCGGTGCCCACCCAGTAGATGCCGGGAATCATCGGTGATTCCTCGAGCTCGACGACCGTGCCGTACTCGTTCTGGACGAAGCCGTCGTGCCTCGACAGAATGCAGCGCACGCCAGGACCGGCTCCCCGGCCACAGGACGGCATGCCATAGGACTGCTCCAGAATATTGCGCTGGCTGATGTCGATGTTCTTGCCCATTACCGGGCTCATCGTCCACGTATTGCCCCGGTTGCGGGACACGAAGAAATGGCGCCCGCCGAAGAGGATGGTGTTCGGGTTGTGTGGCGAGATCCTGATCGGTGAGTTCCAGTTGAACTGCATCAACTGATCGCTCGGGGGCTCATTCATCACGTTGGAACCCTGCGGGCCTCCGGCCTGGCCACCGCCACCGCCCCCGGCGCCGCGGCCTGCGCCACCGACTCTCGGACGGATGTTTGCGGTCAGCCCGGTCGTCAGGTCGTAGCGTGTGATGTTGCCGTTCTGCGACTCGGTGTAGAAGATGTTCGGATCGGTCGGATCAATCTGGGTCTGGAACCCGTCACCGCCGCCGACACCAATCCAGTTCCACATCATGATGTCGCCGGAGCGCTGGCCACTCGGGCCGCACCACGAACCGTTGTCCTGCAGGCCGGTGCAGACGTTGTAGGGACGACGCATGTCGACCGACACGTGGTAGGGCAGACCCACGGCCCACAGCCGCACGGAATCCCACGTGTCACCCTGGTCGTAGCTGACATCGAGGCCGCCGTCGTTGCCGTACATCACATGACGGCCGTTGGTGGGATTGATCCAGATCGCGTGGTTGTCCACATGACCCATATTCGGAAGGCTGGTCCAGGTCTTGCCGGCGTCCAGCGACTTGCGCGGACCAACGCCTCCCACAAAGATGATGTTCTCGTTGCTCGGATCGATGCGAATCTGACTGTAGTACATCGGGCGCTGGTTTTCGTTCGACTGGAACGTCCACGTCTTGCCCTTGTCGGCCGACCGCCACACGCCATCGCGCTGGGGATCGGGAGGTTGCGGCGCGCCACCGCCGCGGCCGCCCGGGCCACCGCCCGCCTGCGCTCCCGGCGGAGGAAAGTCGGGGGCCGTGCCCCGGCCGCCTGCGACAGGGGCTTGCACCGCCGTAGCAGCGCCAGGCGCAGCAGGCGCTGCGGAGGCGGGTTCCTTGTCGGCCGCCACTTCAATTTGCGCGTAGATGACGTTCGGGTTCGACCGCGAGATGTCGAGGCCGATGCGGCCCATCGTGCCGCGGGGCAATCCGCCCCCCGTCATCCTTTTCCACGTCTTGCCGCCATCAATGCTCTGGTGCAGGCCGCTGCCCGGTCCGCCGCCGACGAAGCCCCACGACGCACGGCGGCGCTCGTAGGTGGCCGCAAACAGGATGTTCGGGTTGGATGGGCCGACGATGAGGTCAGTTGCGCCGGTGTCCTGGTTGACGTACAGCGTCTTGACCCACGACTTTCCGCCGTCAATCGTCATGAACACGCCGCGTTCTTCGTTCGGTCCAAAAAGGTGTCCCACGGCCGCGACCCACACGATGTCGGGATTTCTCGGGTGTACGACGACGCGGCCGATCGACTGCGTTTCGCGCAGACCGATGTGCGTCCACGTGGCGCCAGCGTCGATGCTCTTGTACATGCCGTCGCCGAACGATGAACTCTGACGGTTGTTCGGCTCGCCGGAACCCACGTAGATGATGTTGGAGTTCGACGGCGCAATTCCGATGTCGCCGATCGAGTGGTTGTACTCGTCGAAGATGGACGTGAACGTGGTGCCGTTGTTGATGGTCTTCCAGATGCCACTCACCGCAAAGCCGATGTAATACGTGGAGGGGTTCTTCTCATCGACGGCGATGTCGTCGATGCGGCCGCCTTGACCGGTGGGGCCGATCGAGCGCCAGCGGAAGCCCTGCAGTTTCGGGTCCGTGGGCTGATGCAACATGGCGGCGGGCGCTGCGGCCGGCGCCGCCTGTTGCGCGAGGATGTCACCCGCGAACGGCACAGCCATTGCGGCCAGGCCGGCCACCAACAAAAGTTGGCGTCGCGTGTTCTTGCTGACGTGAAACATACACAGTCTCCTTGAGCTCCCGGGGAACGCGGGAAGCTAGGAGATTTTAGACGACTATCGACGCTCGTAGCCCGAAATCTGCATGCGCCGATCGATTCCATCGGCCACGCGATTCACCGTTCGCGCCACCGTCAGGCCGGCAGTATCCACGGTGAGGTCCGCCAGTCGATAGAGCGGATCGCGCCTCGCTACCAGGTCGCGCAGGGCTTCCCGGGCCTGCGGATGTTCCTTCATCGGCCGCTGGTCGCCCTG
>JBKJJZ010000066.1:0-10008 GCA_046597705.1 Vicinamibacterales bacterium
GCGTGAAGATGGGGCCGTCCGCCAGGATGAATCCGCGGCTGTTGAAGTAGTCGCGCACGGCGTCGATCACTTCGTGCCGGACGCGGAGAATCGCCTGCTGACGCTGCGAGCGAATCCAGAGGTGGCGCCGATCCATCAGGAAGTCCACGCCATGTTCTTTGGGCGTGATCGGGAACTCGTGAGACGCGCCCACAACTTCCAGGCCTGTCGCCTCGATTTCGAATCCACTGGGCGCGCGCGAGTCCTCACGCGGCGTGCCGTGCACGATAATCGCGGATTCCTGGGAGAGATGGTCGGCCGTGGCGAACACCTCGTCGCCCACGGCGGCTTTGGACATCACGGCCTGGATGAATCCCGACCCGTCCCTGACCTGAAGGAAATGAATCTTACCGCTGGACCGCTTGCCCGCGAGCCAGCCCTTGAGAACTACGGGCGTCCCGACATGCCTGGCAATGTCTTCGATGTAGACGTGCATCCACGTGATCTTATCGGAATTCCTCGACGTAGCGTGCCAGCAGGTCACGCAGCGCCGAGAACCGGGCGTGTTTGTGCAATTGCTGCATGGCGTAGCGCAGGGTGCGGGGGATGTACTGGATGTAAACCGGGTTGGCCCGCGTGGTGGTCTGATAGCCGAACGTGCCCAGGGCCTTGAGGTTGCGCTGAAGGGCCATTTCGTCAAACCGGCGCCGGAATTCCACGGCTTCGCCCGATCGGCCGGCCAGGGCCAGGAAGTAGGCGAGCAGGTCATCCACGTCACGTTCTGAAATGTCGACGTACGAATCGCGCAGCAGCGACGCCAGGTCGTAGGTGTCGGGCCCCATGCGGGCATCCTGAAAGTCGATGATCCAGAGCTGGCCCTCGGCCAGCATCAGATTCCGGCTGTGGTAGTCGCGGTGGCACAGCACCCGCGGCTCCAGTGCCAGCGTCTGCACGAGGCTGCCCAACTCCGACCGAAGCGCATCGCGGTCGCCCGGCGCGAATGCCACACCGCGATACGCCTCGAGAAAGTGCTTGATGAAAAAGTCCATCTCCCACGTCAGCTTCTCGGAGTCGAACGCAATGCCGTAGGGAATGTACCTGGGATCCTGCAACTCGCGCCCGCGCCGCTGCATGGCTTCAATGAACCCGACCGCCTGGCGATAGAGCGCCGCGTGCGCCGGAGCAGGCGCCGCGCCGACATGCGCCTGGAGGGTGACGTCGCCGAGGTCGTCGAGCGCCAGCACTCCATGGTCTGAGGCTTCGCCGAGGATGGCGGGCACCGGCAAGCCCATCGCGGAAAACAGCTCGGCCACGTTCACGAAGGGAAGCGTGTTGTAGTCGAAGGCCGCGGCGCTGACCGCAAGCACGAAAGACCTTCCACCTGGCGGCACTACACGAAAGTACCTTCGGTCGGATGCGTCACCCGTGAGTGGCACCACTCGCGCAGACGACTGTTTCGTTCGATCCAGGTAAATCTGTACTGCTGCGGGAAGGGGACTAGGGGCCACAGACCACCAGTCTATCTATTTGTTATTTTTTATTTACTATTGGTTATTTTCGGAAAGACATTCGGCGGCCGGGTCCTTAACCAATGCATGTGCCCATGAAGACGATCGTTCTCGCAGCGGGGCTGGGCACCCGCCTCGATCCCATTACCCGCGTCGTCGCCAAGCCGGCCGTGCCAATGGCAGGCCGGACACTGATCGAGCGCGTGCTCGGTTGGCTCCAGACGCAGGGCGTCGATGACGTGGTGCTCAACCTGCACCACAAACCCGAGAGCATTACGGCCATCATCGGCGACGGTGCCCATCTCGGCCTGCGCGTGCGTTACTCGTGGGAGCCGATGTTGCTCGGGTCCGCGGGTGGTCCGAGACAGGCACTGACACTCTGGCCCGCGCTGGTTGGTCCTTGTCTAATCGTCAACGGCGACACGCTGACTGACCTGGCGCTGGCGCCGCTCATCGACGCGCATCGGACGTCTGGCGCCAAGGCGACACTTGCGGTAGTCCGCAACGTCCGTCCCGATCACTACAACGGCATTCGGGCCAACGCTGATCGCATCATCACGGAGTTCGTCGCCAAGGGGCACACCGATCCCACATGGCATTTTGTCGGAGTTCAGGTGGTGGACGCGGACGTGTTCGACCGGGTGCCCCAGGGTGAACCCGCCGAGACGGTTTCCGGTCTCTACCGGGACATGGTGCGTGAAGCGCCGGGCTCAGTGAGGGTCTGGCCGGTTGATGCGTCCTTCCTCGACGTCGGCACGCCGGCTGACTACCTGAACGCAGTTCTCAGTCTTGCAGGAACCGATGTGGTCATCGAAGGCGACAGCGTGGTTGACCCGTCAGCGACTTTGCGTCGATGTGTTGTCTGGAAAGACGCCAGTGTGGGAGCTGGAGCGCGATTGACTGATTGCGTGGTGCTCAGCGGCGCCATCGTGGCGGCGGGAACTGTGGCGACCGGTACGGTATTTCGGCGCCCCTAAAGGGACGCCCTACGTGCACCAACTGTACGTAGGGCGTGGCTTCAGCCGCGCCAATTCAGCGCCTCTAAAGCGACGCCCTACGTACTGCGCAGGACTACCGCTTGCGGACCATCGCGACCTGCTCGGCGCCCTGGCGCCACACCAGGATCCGGATGAACGTTCCGGGTCGCGCGCGTTCAAGCCGCGTCTTGACGTCGGTGACTGACGACACGGCCGAGCCGTTGATGCTCAGGATCACGTCGCCGGGCGCCAGCGCCTGCACCGCCGGACTGCGTGGCGAGACATCGGCCACCACCGCGCCGCCCCGGCCTTCCGGCACGCGCAGCTGGCGCATGACGGTGGGCGTGACCGGTTCAACCGACACGCCGATGCCGGTTTCAACCGGGGCATCGGGAGCGGCGATTTCCACCGGCTCCTCCGACTGACCGGCTTCCGCCGCAAGGTCCAGTTCCTCGACCTTGATGCTTAGCGTCACTTCCTTGCCGGCGCGCATCACGGTGGTGGGAACAGTGGTCCCCGGAGTGGTGCGTGTGACCAGGCCAATGAGGTCTTCACTGCGGCGCACGGGCTTGCCACCGAAGGCCGTCACGATGTCATCGGCTTTCATGCCGCCCCTCTCTGCCGGGCCGCCCTTGTTCACGTCCGTGATGATTGCGCCACCGGGCTTCGACAGGCCATATTCCTTTGCGTCCACTTCGTTAATCACGACCGGCGAAACGGATACGCCGATCCGGCCGCGGATGACCTTTCCGGTCTTCAATCCCGGCAGCACTTCCTTGACCGTGTTGATGGGCACCGCGAAACCGATCCCGATGTTGCCGCCGGCCTGGTCGGAAATGATGGCGGTGTTGATCCCCACCACTTCACCGCGCACGTTGAGCAGCGGCCCTCCTGAATTGCCGCGGTTGATCGCCGCGTCGGTCTGGATCATCTCCAGGTCGCGCCCGCTGACCGGCCGCAGTTGCGGGTCGGTCCGGCCGACCGCGCTCACGACGCCGACAGTCACGGTGTTCGTGAAGCCGAACGGATTGCCGATGGCCATGACCCAGTCGCCGGGTTGAATCTGAGCCGAATCACCGAACTTGGCCTCCGAAAGAGGCGCGCTCGGCATCTGCGTGATCTGCAGGAGGGCGCTGTCGGTCAACTTGTCCCGGCCGATCACCTTGGCGGGCAATCCCGCTTCAGACTCGTCCATGTTGTAGAGGAACACTTCGATGCTGGTGGCATCTTCCACCACGTGGCTGTTGGTGAGCACGTAGCCGGCTTTGTCGATGATGAAGCCGCTACCGGCACCCTGAAGGTCCGGCAATTCCTGCTGGCGGTTCTGCCCGCCACGCGGCGGCTGCTGCTGGAAGAACTCTTCGAGCATGCCGCCGCCGTTGCCCATCCCGCGTCCGCGCCGCGGCGTCGTGGTCCGGATGCTCACGACGACCGGGTTCTGGTCATGCGCGATGTTCCGGAACGTGGCGGCGTCGATCGGGCCGTCAAGAGGAGCGCTGTTGGTCTCCGGCACGTTGACGGTTCGCGCAAAAGAAGACGGCGTGAAATCCAGCCGTGATGCGAGCACCATTCCGGCGGCCATGCAGGCCACAGCGGTCAGGAACACGTAAAAGAAAGTAGCCTTCCGATTGGACATGTTGTGTGTCACTCCTGTGTTGTTTCGGCGGAATAACTGCAATTATACCTGTGGGCTAGGACGATGCCCGCGCGGCGAAAGTTTACGCTGCAGCCCCTGCCAACAAAACCTTTACATTTCGCCGTTCCAGTCGTCGGGCTCGGCGGCCGTGGACCTGAAGACTTCCAGGTGCCATTTGCCCCCGCCCCACGGCTCAATGATGTCCGCGGCAATGACGTCGACAAGGATTTCCGCGAACGACCGCTGCTCGGAGTCCTTCTCCAGGTGGTAGGCCGGGTCATCCCACACGAAGCTCGGGTAGAGCAGGAGGGTCAGGAACAGGTCAAATCCGTCATCAATGACGGTGATGAGGCCGACGGGCCGCTTCTGGGTGGAGTGGTAAACCAGGTACTTCTCGGCGCTCTGCGCCCGGATATACCGCTTCAGCGTGAATTCGCGGGCGACGATGTCCTCGACGGCCATCTTCTTTTCCCAGCACTCGCGGCAATACCGCTCGTCGCCGCGGGGTTCCACCACTTCCTTCGCGGAGCACAACGCGCACCGCACCACGTCCACGCTCTTTCTGGCCATCGATTGATTCTACCTGCTGGCGCAATTGGCGCCCCTGAAGGGGACGCCCTACAGACCGCAACCTACTTCTGGAACCCCGGCGCGTAGGCGCGGTCGATGTAGTCCTTCACCATGCGCCGGGTGCTGAAGCGGGGCAGGACCGTCGCGATCGACTGCTTCACCATGGCCATCCACCTGGTGGGCACGCCCTTCGTGGATCGTTCGTAGAAACGCGGCACCACGTCGTTTTCAAGCAGCTCGTACAGTGCGTTCGCATCGGCATCGTCCACCGCGGCGTGGTCCGCGCCGGTAACGCCGCCGTCGATGAGCCAGCCGTTGTCGCCGGTGTATCCTTCAGCCCACCAGCCATCACCGATCGACAGATGCGGCACGCCGTTCATCGCCGCCTTCATGCCGCTTGTGCCGCTGGCCTCGAGTGGCTTGCGCGGATTGTTGAGCCAGACATCGCAGCCCTGCACCAGCAGGTGCGCGACGTGCAGGTCGTAGTCGTCGACGAACGCCACCCTGCCGGCGAACCGCGGATCCAGCGCCTGCCGGAAGATGTTCTGCAGATGGTGTTTGCCGGCCTCGTCAGCGGGATGCGCCTTGCCCGCGAACACCAGTTGGACGGGTCGCTTCGAATCGCTGATGAGCCGAGCCAGCCGCTCCTGGTCCCTGAAGATCAGGTCCGGCCGCTTGTAGCCGGTGAAGCGGCGGGCAAAGCCGATCGTGAGCGCCTGCGGGTCCAGCATCGCGCCGGCGGCGACCACACGCGCGGGCCCGGCGTCTTCCTCGGCGAACCGGACGCGCGCGCGTTCGCGAACAAACTCGAACAGCGACTCGCGCAGCGAGCGCCGCACGGCCCACAATTCCTCGTCGGGAATGTCGAAGACGGCCGCCCAGAACGCAGGCTCGTCGTAGCGGTCACGCCACTGCGCGCCCAAATGGCGATCAAACAAGCGGCCCAGACTGCCGGCAACCCACGTGGGCACGTGCACGCCGTTCGTGATCGCGCCGACCGGACGGTCAGCCTCCGGCACGTCCGGCCACAGGGGCGCGAACATTTCGCGCGTGACGGCCCCGTGCAACTGGCTGACGGCGTTAATGGCGCCGGCCGACCGCATCGCCAGTGCCGTCATGTTGAATTGTGGACCCGCGCCGTTGTCGTACGTGCCCAGCGCCAGGAAATGTTCTCGCTCGGCGCCCATCGATCCCCAGCAGCTCGCCAGCTGTTGCTCCACCAGGTTGAAGGGGAATGCGTCGTGGCCGGCCGGTACTGGTGTGTGCGTGGTGAACACCGTGGTACGCCGGACTTCAGCCAGCGCGGCGTCCCATGACAGGCCTTCCGCCAGATGGTCCCTGAGGCGCTGCAGGACCACAAAAGCGGCGTGCCCTTCGTTGAGATGCCACACCGCGGGCGTCAGACCCAATGCGCGCAGCGCCAGCACGCCCCCAAGGCCGAGCACCACTTCCTGCTGCAGGCGCATATCCTGGCCGCCGCTATACAAGCGCGCCGAGAGTTCGCGATCCCACGGCTGGTTCTGTTCGAGCGCCGTATCCAGCAACAACAGCTGCACGCGGCCGAGCCGCACCTCCCACACCTGCACCAGCACGGTGCGTGTGCCCAGCGGCACCGCAACCACACAGGGTTTCCGATCCAGGGTCTGGGCCTTGACGATGGGCGCGTCGGCCCAGTTGAGGTGTTCGTACACTTCCTGCTGCCAGCCATCCTGCGACACGCGCTGCCGGAAATAGCCCTGCGGATACATGAAGCCCACGCCGACAAACGGAATGCCGAGGTCGCTCGCTTCCTTGCAGTGATCCCCCGCCAGTACGCCGAGGCCGCCGGCGTAGATCGGCAGGGACTGATGCAACGCGAACTCCGCCGAGAAGTAGGCGACGACCCTGCCCGCGGATCCTCCCGGTGACCGGTCACCCGCCCGCTCACCCGGCGCGCCCACTGTGGTCTGCCAGTACGTACGCAAGTGGCCATTGCCGGGCGCGCGCACGGCGTCCATGGTCAGCAGGGCCCTGTCGTAAGCCGCCAGGAAATCCGGATCGTTGGCGGCGCGGTCGAGCACCGCCTGATCCATCTGCCGTAGCATCAGCACCGGGTTGTGCGCGGTCCGTCTCCACAGGAGATAGTCGAGCCGCCGGAACACGTCGCGGCCGGCGCTCCACGTCCAGGACAGATCGAGCGCAAGTTCGTGCAGCCTCGAGAGGCGTGGGGGCAGTGAGGACAGGTCTGGTGGAGTCATTCAGTAACAAGCGACGTGAACCGGGAAAGATCGATATTGCCCCCCGAGACCACCACCACGATGCGTTTGTGGCCGGCGGCGCGGACGTGAGGCGACAGGGCAGCGGCGATGGCGCATCCGCCGGCGCCCTCCGCGATGATGTGACACCGTTCGGCGGCCAGGCGCATGGCGGCGGCCACGTCGGCGAGCGGAACCACGACCGACGCGTCGACCGCCTGCTTGAGGAGCGGCCACATCGAGGGAAGCACCGACCGGCCACCGGCGCCATCGACGAAAGATGCGGTCCAGTCATCGAGCCGTACCGGGTGACCGGCCGCAAGCGATGCCGCCAGAGGGGCGGCGGTCTCGGGCTCGGCTGCGTAGATTTTGGCTGACGGCCGCAACGCGCGCATCACGCAGCCAATGCCCGAAAGCAGGCCGCCGCCGCCGATGGCCGCGATCACGCAATCGACGTCCGGCACGTCTTCGAGAATCTCCAGCGCCACCGTTCCGTTCCCGCAAATGAAATCATCATCGTCAAACGGGTGCACGAAGCGGCCGGTCATGCGATCCGAGCGGTGTTCTTCAACCGCCTTCCAGGCCTCATCGTGTGTCACGCGGTGAATGGTTGCGCCCAGCCGTTCGATGTTCGCGATCTTCAGTGCGGGCGCCGTGTCCATCACGAGCACGGACGCGTGGGCCCCGGCCTCGCGTGCGGCCAGGGCCACGCCCTGGGCGGCGTTGCCCGCACTCACCGTCCAGACGCCTCCGGCCAGCGCCGATTGGGGCAGCTTCGCAATGGCGTTGGCCGCGCCGCGAAGCTTGAAGGAGCCGATGGGCTGGAAGATCTCGAGCTTCAGGAAGATCTCCGGCGCCCGCCTGTCAATCGGATCGAGCCGGATCAGGGGTGTGCGTACGGCGACGGAATAAATTCGCGTCGCGGCTTCACGAACTGCGTCAAGGGAGATGGCGCGGCCGGGTACATCCATAGCAGCCGGGGATCGTATCATTTGGGCCGTATGCGCTTCTCACAAATGATTACCGCCGTCGATGCCCATGCGGCGGGGATGTTCGGACGCGTGGTCATCGGCGGCGTCGGATCGCTCCATGTGCCCGGCAAGACGATGTTCGAGAAGAAGCGGCATATGGAACAGAACCAGGACTGGTTCCGGCGCTTCATGCTGCGCGAGCCGCGGGGCAATCCCGCCGCGATGGTCAATCTGGTGCTGCCTCCGACGGATGAATCGGCTGACGCTGGCGTCATCATCATGGAGCAGTCCGAGTATTACCCGTCGATGTCGGGCAGCAACGTCATGTGCGTCGTGACCGTCCTCCTCGAGTGCGCAATCGTGCCGATGGTGGAGCCGCAGACGTGCTTGATCCTGGAGACGCCGGCTGGGTTGGTGAGCGTCCTGGCGGACTGCGACGCCGGTCGCGTCACCAGCGTCACGATTACAAACGTTCCGGCGTTTGCGTTCTGCCTTGACGCGCCGGTTGAGGTGGCGGGCCTGGGCACAGTGCTGGTGGATGTGAGCTGGGGCGGCATGTTTTACGTGATTGCCGACGGCGCGCGCCTGGGATTTCGCCTCGTGGCGGACGAGGGCGCTGACATCGTGTCGGTTGGCGAACGCATCCGCGCGGCCGCGCGTGAGCAGATCGCGGTGGCGCATCCCGACAATCCCGAGATCAACGTGATTGAAGGCACCCTGTTGTTTGGACCGCCGCACCGCGCGGACAACTCGGGACGGAGCGCTGTCGTGGTGCCGTCGCCGATGGGCCGAAGTGCGCGTGCTACGGGCATCCTCGATCGTTCGCCGTGCGGCACCGGCACATCCGCGCAGATCGCCACCCTCTACGCGCGAGGCCGGCTGAGTCTTGAGACTGACTTCCGTCAGGAAGGGATTCTGGACACGGTCTTCGTCGCGCGCGCGCTCGAGGAGACCCGGGTGGGGCCGCACACTGCGATCGTTCCCTCGATTCGTGGCCGCGCGTGGATCACCGGCTTCGCACAATACGTGCTTGCGCCCGACGATCCGTTCCCCGAAGGATTCATGGTGGGAGACATCTGGCCGTTGTAGGGCGTCCCTTCAGGGGCGCCGCAATCGGTACGTCGGCGTACAGTATGCTCGCAGGCAGCCATGGCAGACAGTACGGCACCTAACAGCGCGCGCCCGGTGGTCATCGCATCGGCCAACGGGCACAAGTTTACGAACGGCGGCACCCTCACGTGCGTCGAAACGGCGTTCGAACAGATGATGGCCGGTAGCGATGTCCTTGACGCGCTCATCGCCGGCGTGAACATTGTGGAGCTCGACCCCCTTGATACGAGCGTCGGTTATGGGGGCCTGCCGAATGCCGACGGTGTGGTGCAACTGGACGCCGCGGTCATGCACGGGCCCAAGAGGCGGGCCGGTGCCGTCGGCGCCATCGAAGGCATACGCTGTCCGTCGCTTGTGGCGAAGGCCGTGATGGACTCCACCGACCATCACTTGATTGTAGGCAAGGACGCACAGGCGTTCGCTCAGAACATGGGCTTTGGTATCGAACAGGATCTGAACTCGGATACCTCCCGCCACGCCTGGAGTGAATGGAAGCGGCGGACCGAGCTGCTGCAGGCACTGGACCCGTCGATGAGGGAAGCGGCGTTGCAGCAGGTCATGAACAGCATGGTGGCCGACGGGCTGATCGACGAAAACCACGTCTACGGCACCATCAACTGCAACGGCGTGAATGCCGCCGGCGACGTCTGCGGTGTGACGTCCACCAGCGGACGAGCGTGGAAAGTGCCGGGACGCCTGGGCGATTCGCCGATTCTGGGCGCGGGCCTGTATGTGGATGGCGACATTGGCGCCGCCGGGTCCACGGGTCGCGGAGAAGCGAATCAGTTTGGACTATCGGCGATGCTGATCGTCGAAGAGATGCGTCGCGGCAAACATCCGAAGGATGCGGGTCTCGAAGCGTGCCGCCGCATTCAGAACAACACGATCGAGCCGCGTCTGCTGAACGACAGGGGATTGCCGAACTTCAACGTGAAGTTCTACATCGTCAATTCGAAGGGCGAGTATGCCGGTGTCGCGCTCTACGCGCCCAGCGGCGGCGCTGAGTTCGCAGTGTGCGACGAG
>JBKJJZ010000181.1:0-7913 GCA_046597705.1 Vicinamibacterales bacterium
GTCAAGGGCACCAATCGCGCACTGGCGATGTCCGTCGATGGCAACGGGCGCTTCTGCCAGCTCGACCCGCGCCAAGGTGCGCGTCTGGCCGTGGCCGAGGCATCGCGCAACGTGGCATGCGCCGGCGGCGAGCCGATCGGCGCCACGAATTGTTTGAACTTCGGCAACCCCGAACGGCCAGAAATCATGTGGCAGTTTGCGGAAGCCGTCGCGGGCATTGGTGAAGCGTGCAGAGCGCTGGACACCCCTATTACGGGTGGCAACGTGAGTCTTTACAACGAGACGGACGGCCACGCGATCCTCCCCACCCCGGTGATTGGCGTGGTTGGCGTGTTGGAAGACGCGTCGGCCGTGCGCACGCGCGTGTTTCCGGAAAGTGGTCTGGACATTGTGCTCATTGGTGACAACCTCGGCGAGCTCGGTGGTTCGGAATACCTCAAGACCATCGTGGGATCCGTTGCGGGCAAACCACCCGTGCTGGACCTGGCGCGTGAACGCGCGCTCCAGCAGTTCCTGGTCTCGGAGACAGGCGTGGGGGCGGTGAGGTCCGCGCATGACTGTTCCGATGGCGGTTTCGCCGTCGCGCTGACCGAGTGCTGCTGCGATAGCGGCGGGATTGGCGCCGATGTCGATATTCCTTCAGCAGCGGGTGATGGCGGCATCGATCGGCAGGTCGCCACCCTGTTTGGAGAATCGGCGACCCGTGTCATTCTGTCGGTACATCCAGACGCGACAGACGCGCTTCTCGCACGGGCCCGCGCGGCCGGCGTGTCGGCGGCGCGTATCGGACGGACGGGCGGTTCACAGGTGCGAATCGCAATTGACGGTCAGCCAGCCCTCGATTGCCGCCTCAGCGAGGCGGAAGCGAGATGGTCGACCGGGTTTTCACAGTGGCTTGAGACTCACGGGTAGTCCGGGCTACCCAGAGGCAACTATGACCGACAAGTTCCGTGAAGAGTGCGGCATCTTCGGTATCTTCGGTCATCCCGAAGCGGCAAACCTCACCTACCTCGGCCTCTATGCTCTTCAGCATCGCGGCCAGGAGAGCGTGGGCATCAGTACATCCGATGGGCTGCGGCTGCGCCAGCACAAGGCGATGGGTTATGTCGCCGACGCATTTCATGAAGACACGCTGAAGAGCCTCGTCGGCACCAGCGCGATCGGCCACGTGCGGTACTCGACGGCGGGTGAGAGCGGGCTTCGCAATGCGCAACCGATCCAGATCGATTGCGCTCACGGCGAAGTGGCCGTGGGGCACAACGGCAACCTGGTGAATGCCGAAGAGCTGCGCAACGCACTGGTGGCCCAGGGTTCGATCTTCCAGACGACAAGCGACACAGAGGTGCTGCTGCATCTCTACGCGCGCTCCAAAGCGGCCACGCCTGACGAGGCCCTGATCGAGGCCATCTCTCAGGCGCAGGGAGCGTTCTCCCTTGTGTGGCTGACCAAGGACCGGCTCATTGCCGCGCGCGATCCGCATGGATTTCGTCCTCTGACGATCGGACGCCTCGGCGACGCCTATATCGTGTGCTCAGAGACATGCGCGTTGGACCTCATCGACGCCACCTGGGTGCGCGATGTCGAACCGGGTGAAGTGCTGATCATCAGCAATCAGGGTGTGCGTTCAGTCAAACCCTTCGCGAAGGCTCAGCGCGCCCATTGTGTGTTCGAGCACGTGTACTTCGCACGGCCGGACTCCTACGTGTTTGGGCAAAGCGTCAACGAAGTGCGCACGGCCTTCGGCCGCCAGCTGGCGAAGGAACAACCGACCGACGCCGATGTGGTAGTGCCCGTGCCGGACTCCGGCGTGTGCGCGGCAACAGGATATGCCGCCGCCTCCGGCTTGCCGCTGCAGATGGGATTGATTCGCAACCACTACGTGGGTCGCACATTCATCGAACCGCAGCAGTCGATTCGCCACTTTGGCGTCCGGGTGAAACTCAATCCGGTGAAGAGCATCCTGGCGGGCAAGCGCGTGGTGCTGGTGGACGACTCGATTGTGCGAGGCACGACCAGCCGGAAAATCGTGAAGATGGTACGCGCCGCGGGTGCCACCGAGGTGCACATGCGCATCAGTTGCCCGCCCACGGTGTCGCCCTGTTTCTACGGCGTGGATACGCCGCAGCGCTCGGAATTGATCGCGGCCACTCACTCTCTTGAAGAGGTTCGCAAGTATATCGACGCCGACAGCCTGGGTTACCTGTCGCTGGAAGGACTCCTCGCCGCCGTCGGGCCCGATCGCGGCTCCTATTGCACCTCGTGCTACACCGGCGACTACCCGGTGGCGTTTCCCCGCAACGAAGCGACCTACTTGCAGCTGGCGCTCAAGGTTGTGCAATGACCCTGCGATCACTTTCAGCAGCCCTCGCCACCGCCGGCCTGTTCGGCGCAACGATGCTTGCCATGCAGACGGCCGCCCCGTCGCAGCCGTCGCTTTCGAAGGCCATCGATCAGCTCGTCTCTTTCGACTTTCCCACCCGTACTGACGCCGCGCGCATCGTCAGGCGCACGCCGGCCGCCGAGGCCGTGCCTGCACTGGCGTCGGCCGCGCTAACGCACAAGGACGGCTACGTGCGGTATCGAGCGCTGGTCCTGCTGGCCGGATACGGTGACGCATCGGCCGGCCCCACCATGCTCAAACTTCTGTCAGACCCGAACGATCGCGTGCGCGCGGTCACGTACGGCTGGTTCGAGCATCATCCCAATCGCGAAATGGTCGCGGCCTTGATTGCGGCGCTGGATCGAGAGCAGTCGGAGTTCGTGCGGCCGGCGCTCACCCGCGCGCTGGCGGCGTCGCAGAGCGATCCCTCGGCGCAGAGAGCCCTCGAGCCGCTCATCATGCGCGGCGAGGACTACTTCCGCGGCTCGGTCATCGAGGCCCTGGGCGATTACCAGGCGGCATGGGCCCGCGACGCGATCGCCAAAGTCGCGCTGCTGACCGGACCGTTGCAGGACGACGCGATTATCGCGTTGGGGAAGATCGGCAGCCGCGATTCGCTACCCGTGCTTGCAACTCTGCAGAAAGACGCCCGGCTGGAGACACACCCGTCACTCGCGGTGGCGACGTGCCTGATTACCAAAGATTGCGCACCGCATCTTGCGTACCTGACCAAGACCGTCACCTACGCGGCAGGCGATCCGCAGTATCAGGCGCTGCTCCGCAGCGCATCATTCGCCCTGGGGGCGCTGGCGAGGCGCGGGGATCGACAGGCCCTGACCGTGCTGCTTGACGCAGGCGAGCCATCAAGAGATCCCGCTCGCGCGGCGATCGCACTCGCCGTGGGGCACGTGGCGCTGCGCAACCCGGGTGTCGTACTCGACGTGTTGGAGAGCCGCAAATCGCTGGACCAGGCGGCAACCCTCCTCCAGGACGCCTTCGATATGTTGTCGGAGGACTTCGAAGAGGAACGCTTTTTCGTGGAGATCCGGCGCGCGTACTGGGCGGCGGCCGAAGGGTCGGCGCGGCGGCGAGTGACCCAGGCCCTCATCGACAAACTGGAGTTCTAGCGTGGTGGATTACCGGCAGTCCGGCGTGGACATCGACGCGGGCAATGAAGTGGTGCGTCGGATTAAGCAGATGGCCAGGACCACGTATACGGCCGGCGTTCTCTCCGGCGTCGGATCGTTCGGCGGACTCTTCGCGCTGGATGGATCAGTGGCCGACCCGGTTTTGGTCGCCTCAGCCGACGGCGTGGGCACCAAGCTGAAGGTGGCGTTCATGACCGGTGTGCATCACACCATCGGTCAGGACCTGGTGAATCACTGCGTGAACGACATCCTGGTGCAGGGAGCGCGGCCGCTGTTCTTCCTTGACTACCTGGCGACCGGGCGCCTTTCACCGGACGTTGCGGAGCAAATCGTCAAGGGCGTGGCACAGGCGTGTCTCGCGAACGGCTGTGCGCTGCTCGGCGGTGAAACGGCGGAAATGCCGGGGTTCTATGCCGACGGCGAATACGACGTCGCTGGATTCATCGTGGGCGTGGTGTCGCGGTCGAAAGTGATCGACGGGCGCGACATCAAGGCCGGTGACGTGCTGATCGCTCTGCCATCATCGGGTCTGCACACCAACGGTTATTCCCTGGCGCGTCGCATCGTGTTTGATGAACTGCGGTTGACTGCCGACGACAACGTCGCCGAATTGGGCACCACGGTCGGGCAGGCGCTGCTGGCCCCTCACCGCTCCTATTTGCAGGCCGTCACTCCCTTGCTGAGTCAGGAATGGATCAAAGGCATGGCCCACATTACCGGCGGCGGACTGACGGAGAACGTGCCGCGCACCATGCCCGAGGGTCGTTCGCCCCGGATCGATCGGCACAGTTGGAAGGTGCCGCCCCTCTTCTCCTGGTTGCAGCGCGGCGGAGCCGTCACGGACGACGAAATGTTTCGCGCCTTCAACATGGGTGTTGGCCTGGTGATCGTGTGCGCGCCTGAGAATGAGGCTGCGGTGCTGTCCACCCTGGGAGCCTCAGGCGAATCGGCTTGGCGCATCGGCGAAGTCGCGTAGCGGGTCCACGGGCTCCAGCAACGCTTCCACGGCATCGTCGCCCGGCCGTGGAGCGTTGACATAGTCAGCCCAGGCGCGAGTTCCCAGGAAGGGCGCGTTGACCATCGGAAGGTCCTGCGCGGGTTGAAGGCGTTCGGAAAGGCTCGCCCAGGGCCAGTCTTGCGCGCGTCGCACCAGGCGCGCCTGTAGGGCGTTGCGCTCGACGTAACGGCACACCCGAACGAGATCACCAACCGCAGGAATCTCAACGGAGTTAAATCGGCCCTGATAGACCGGACCATGTCCAACCGTTCGACGATGCTGGTTGAGACGAATCGCGTGGGTAGCCGTGACCCAGTGCAGGCATCGCGAGAGCGTCGGTGTGTCCGTTGGACCCACAACCAGGTGCCAATGATTAGGCATCACACAGTACGCGATGAGCCGGATGGGGTGCTGCTCCAGCGCCTGGGCCAGAATAGCCAGAAAGGCGCGATAATCGGCCGGCTGCGTGAAGAGCACGAGCCTCCTGACGCTGCGGTTAATCACGTGAAAGTAGCTGGCGCGTTGAGTTGATCGAGCACGTCGTGGCATGAGAAGGCCTCCCCTCATAGCAAGGGAGATGCCGGTATTACTTAGCTCGGCCTGGGTTTTGAGGCCGAGAGGAGACCTGTCCCCCGAATGGCCAAAACTGTGGAAAACAGACCCGTCCCCCTCGCCATCCTCATATCGGGGCGGGGAAGCAATATGCGGGCGATCGGCGATGCGATTACTGACGGGCGGTTGAAGGCTGTCATTCGGGTAGTGGTGTCGAACCGGGCGGATGCCGCCGGGCTTCAGTGGGCGCGCGAGGCGGGAATCGAGACGGTCGTGCTTCCGCACGGTGAGTCTGCATCCCGCGATGCGTACACACGGGCCCTCGTGGACGCGCTGCAGACGCGAGGTGTGAAGCTGGTGTGCCTTGCGGGATTCATGCGCCTGCTCAGTCCCTTGCTCTTCGAGGCGTTTCCCCAGGCCGTACTCAACGTTCATCCCTCACTGCTGCCCTCGTTCCCTGGAATGGATGCGCAGGCCCAGGCGTTGGCTCACGGTGTGAAGGTGTCGGGCGTCACCGTGCACTTTGTCACGCCTGAACTCGACGCCGGCCCAATCATCCAACAAGCCGTAGTGCCGGTGCGCGAAGACGACACGTGTGAAACACTGTCGGCGCGGATTCTGGTGGAGGAACACCGGGTGTATCCGGAGGCGATCCAACGGATTATTGATGGCGGCTGGCGAGTGGACGGCCGGCGCGTGGTGTTGCCGTCTTGAATGGAATGAGTGACCCGTCGATGACTCTTGATGAACAACTGTCCTACCTGACCAAGGGCTGCGTGGATGTGGTCCGCGCCGGCGAGCTTAAAACCAAGCTGGAACGAGGGACGCCTCTCACGGTGAAAGTGGGGTTCGATCCCACCGCACCCGATCTGCATCTGGGTCATACGGTGCTGCTTCGCAAGATGAAGCACTTCCAGGATCTTGGCCATCGCGTCATCTTCGTCATCGGTGATTTCACCGGGCTGATTGGCGATCCGACCGGACGATCGAAGACGCGCCCACCGCTGACAAAAGATGAGATCGCCGCGAACGCGGAAACGTACAAGGCCCAGGTCTTCAAGGTGCTTGATCGCGAGAAGACGGTCGTCGATTTCAACTCCCGATGGCTCGGCGCCCTGGGTGCTGATGGCATGGTCAAGCTGGCCGCGCGCTACAACGTGGCGCAGATGCTCGAGCGCCGCGACTTCCGGCAGCGCTTCGACGCAGGCAGGCCCATAGCCGTGCATGAGTTCCTCTATCCTCTGGCGCAGGCGTACGACTCGGTCTTTCTCAAGGCTGACGTCGAACTGGGCGGCACCGATCAGCTGTTCAACCTGAACGTGGGCCGGGACATCATGCCTGGGTACGGACTCGAGGCGCAGATCGTGATGACCACGCCGCTCCTCGAGGGGCTGGATGGCGTCGAGAAAATGTCGAAGAGTCTCGGCAACTACATCGGCGTGACCGAGCCCGCCGGGGAGATGTTCGGCAAGGTGATGTCCATCAGCGACGAGTTGATGTGGCGCTACTACCTGTTGCTCACCGATGAGTCTGAGGCTGAAGTCACCGCGATCCGTCAGCGCGTCGCCGATGGATCGATGCATCCAAAGGCTGCGAAGGTGTCGCTGGCGCATCGCATTGTGACGGGTTTTCATGGCGCCGCCACTGCGGCCGAGGCGCAGGAGGCTTTTGAAGCGCGTTTCACGCGCGGGGAAATGGACGTCGCCTCCCTGCCGCAGGTGGAAGTGCTGGTCCCGACTGGCGGCTCTGTCGCGTTACCGCGCGTCATCGTTGACGCGGGCCTGGCGGCGTCGAGCAGTGAAGCCACTCGCAAGATTCAGCAGGGTGGTGTGAAGCTCGATCGCGAGAAGGTCATATCGGTCACGACGCGCATCGATCGCAGTCGTCCGGAGCGCCTCCTTGAAGTGGGCCGGAAGGCCGTACGCATCGTGATTCGCGAAGCCCAGTCGTAGCGTTCTCGCCATGTGAGGACTCATGGTTGACATGTCGGTCGCGGTACGCGACACTCGTAAGTCCCGGGCACGACCGGCGGCCTCGCAGGCGCCGCGCCCACCAGCCCGGGGATGTTCTCTCGACGTGCCGTCGGGAAGTTGAGGTGGGCGGAGCGTCGCTGTTGGCGGGAAATGACTGAACCCGCAGAAATGTTCACGGAAGTGGATATTTTGGTTGACAGTGAGAGTCGCGGGTCATACAGTTGGAAGGTTCCCCTAAACGCAAACCAACGCGCAAGGGTGGGGCAAAAAAGCTCGGTTCTTTGAAAACTAGATAGAACGTGCAAGCACACAACCCGTCAAGTATCAGCGGGTGGCGTAAAGCGAGCCTGGGGCCGGCGGAAGCCGTTCCTGGGTGAGCCTAGGCGAACCACCGACACTTGACATAGCAAGAATCCGAGAGAGCCAATTCAACAGGCTGACTTGGGTTAAAAGTTGCACCCGACTGCCGCCGAGAGGCGGTGGGGAGGACAATGAATTTAACTTGAGAGTTTGATCCTGGCTCAGAATCAACGCTGGCGGCGTGCCTAACACATGCAAGTCGAACGCGAAAGGGGAGCAATCCCTGATTAGAGTGGCAAACGGGTGAGTAACGCGTGGGCGACCTGCCTTCGAGTGGGGGATAACCTTCCGAAAGGAGGGCTAATACCGCATGACATACCGTGTTTGGATACACGGATATCAAAGCCGGGGATCGCAAGACCTGGCGCTTGGAGAGGGGCCCGCGTCCGATTAGCTAGTTGGTGAGGTAACGGCTCACCAAGGCTCCGATCGGTATCCGGCCTGAGAGGGCGGACGGACACACTGGAACTGAGACACGGTCCAGACTCCTACGGGAGGCAGCA
>JBKJJZ010000182.1:0-4315 GCA_046597705.1 Vicinamibacterales bacterium
ATGTGCGAGTACGGGTATGGCCCGAACCACTCCCCGTAGTAACCGAGCGCCGCGCGGGTGGCGGCGAAGTGACGGTCCGCCTGCTTCTCGTGCCTCGGCTGCAGCAGCAGGCGCATCGTCACGGACGGCAGGCCGGCGTGCTCGAACTGTTCGTTACGTTCGATGAAGTCTGGACTGGTCGTCCAGGCAAAGTCGTGCACGTCCTCGGCGACGAAGTGGTGAACGCCCTGGGCGACGCCGGTGGCGCCAACGGTCCAGCCCTGAGGCACAGTCAGCGTGACGTCGTAGGTGCCGAAGTCTGAAAAAAACTCGGTGGCCGCATGGAACTGGTGCGCGTTCCACTCGCCGGAATCCTGGAACACTCCCAGCTTTGGGAACCACTGTGCGATGAAGTAGTACTGGCCAAGGCGACCCGTGCGGGCCAACGTGCGCGGCACTTTCGAAGTCCATGCGATGTCGATGGCGAGCGTCTCGCCCGGCTGCACCGGTGTTGCGAGCGGCACGGCCAACACCGTCCGGTCTTCTGCATTTCCATCGTCGGGCGCGACGAACGTGGCCCCAGCGCGCAGGTCCTGGCCGAGCGCAACGAGAGACAGGATGTCAATCGACCCGGCGTCTTCTGCGGTCCGCGTCAGGGTGGAACGGCGAGCCAATGCCTGCTCGCGCATCCACGAGGAGTTCGCATCGCGCCAGGCATTCCAGTACAGATGGAACCGCAGGTCGCGTGCGGGCGCCTTGGTGATGTTGCGCCAGGTGATGCGGCCAGAGCCTGTGATCGTGTGGGATTCGGGATCCAGGGTTGCGCGCAACTGGTACGAAGCGTTGCGAGGAGACTTTGCAGGTGCCGGCGTTTGCTCAAAGCCCGCCGGCCGGGCGCCCAGCAACAGCATGGCCGCGAACAGGGTGCAGTATGTGCGCCGGCGCATGCGCCGAATCGTATCGCATTCCGCGATCCTGACCATCCACCAATACAATCAGCATTCAGCGATCAGCCATGCGTTCAATTCCGATCCTCGCCCCTCAATCCTCAACTCTCAATTGGAGCGGCCTTGCGCTGGTTGTGGTCCTGCAAACCGCGCCACTGACCGTCACGGTTCGCCACGATGGCGCACCTGTGGCCGGGGCGACCATTACGTGCGCAACCACGAAATCCGAAACAGACAACGAGGGCCGCGCCAGTGTGCCGGTGCCGCAGGGCGGATGCGTACTGACAGTGACGCGCGGGGGCCTGACGCCGTTTTCGCAGCCGGTGACGGTGACCTCTCCGCCGCTGATCGTGGAGCTCGAAGAGGCGCTCGAGGTTGAGGAAGAAGTCATCGTTTCAGCCACACGTACGGGGCGATTGGCGTCGAGCCAGGCGACACGAGTTGAAGTTGTGGTTCGCGAGGAGATCGAGGAAAAGCTCCTTATGACTCCCGGTGACATCGTGATGTTGCTCAACGAGACCAGCGGCATCCGGCTGCAGCCCACGTCGCCCGCGCTTGGAGCCGCATCGGTCCGCGTGCAGGGCATGCCCGGACGGTTTACATCCGTACTCACCGATGGGCTGCCGATCAACGGGACGCAGGTGGCGTCGCTCGGCATGCTGCAGATTCCACCCATGGATTTGCAGCAGGTGGAGGTCATCAAGGGATCCGCATCGGCGCTATATGGTCCGTCCGCACTTGGCGGGGTCATCAACCTGGTGACGCGCCGGCCGACGCCTGCGCATGCGGGCGAGGCGCTGGTGAACGTGACGTCTCGCTCGGGCGCCGACGGGCTGCTCTGGCTCTCCGGTCCTGTCACGCCCACGTGGGGCTACACGATGCTGGCGGGGGTCCACGGCCAGAACGCGTCTGATATCGACGGTGATCGATGGGCAAACCTGCCGCGATACCGGCGAGTCATCGCGCGGCCGAAACTGTCATTCACCTCCAGGACGAACGGGTCGCTCGACCTGTCCGGGGGGCTGACCGTGGAATCCCGGCGCGGCGGCGGTCTCGCCGACAGGGCCGCCGGAGCCTCAGCGAAGGCGGATGTGCAGTCGGTAGACACAACCAGGGGCGACGCCGGCCTGGTGTGGCGTCGCACCGTGGGCGAGGCGGTATTCATCGCCAAGGGAGCGGGATCGGTGCTCGATCATACGCACGACTTCGGCAGCGGCGAGTACGCAGATCGTCACGCATTCGGCCTGGCCGAGGCGTCGATGAGCCGCGCCTTCGGCCGCCACATTCTCGTCGCCGGCGCCGCGGTGGAACTCCAGAAGTATCGCAACGTGTCGGCTTCCCGTTTTGACTATTCGTGGCTCACGCCCGGTGTGTTCGTGCAAGACGACGTGGCGTTGTCTTCGCTTGCGTCCCTGTCGGTGAGCGCGCGCGTGGATGTGCATCCGGACTACGGCGCGTTGTGGAGTCCTCGCGCATCGTTGCGATTGCAACCAGGTGCGTGGGATGTGCGTCTCTCCGCGGGCCGCGGCGCTTTCGCCCCGACGGTGTTTGTGGATGAAGTTGAGGAGGTCGGCGTGTTGCGCGTTGACCGCGTCTCCCTCGAGCGCCCCGAGACGGCCCAGACGTGGTCGGCGGACGTCAGCCGGCGGTGGGGTGTGGTGGAGGCCTCAGCCACCGTGTTCGGGTCACGCATCCATGATCCCGTCTATGTGGTGGAACGCACGACGCCCGTTGTGGAACTTGTCGTCTCCAACCTTTCGCGTGGCCGCAATACGGCGACACGCACAAAGGGCGCGGAGCTGTTCGCGCGCTTGCGCAGCGGGCCGTGGGTGGCCACGGCCACGCACACCTGGGTGGATGCCACCGAAGCCACTGGCAGCGGCAGGGGCGTGGTGCCATTGACTCCGAATCGCTCGTTCAGCTTTATCGGCGCCTGGGAACACCACGGCGTGGCGCGCGCAGGCGTGGAGGTCTATCGAACCGGAGTGCAGCGGCTCGAGGGCAATCCCTATCGAGAGGAAAGCGCGCCGTACACGATCATTGGCCTGCTGGCTGAGCGCCGTTTCGGGCGGGCGCGTGTGTTCGTCAATCTCGAGAACCTGACCGGCGTCCGCCAGTCTGACTACAATCCGATGCTGCTTCCCGTGCCCACGCCATTCGGGCGGCGCGTCGTGTCGGCATGGGCGCCTCTGGAAGGACGGACGGTGAACGCGGGCGTTCGATTCGCGTTCTGACCACGCCCTACGTGTTGAGCCGCCGCACCAACGCCTCAACGAGTCCATCAACGGTGTAGGCCTCTGCGACGACGGGTGCGGTGACGCCCAGCGCGCTTGCGGCGGCCGCGGTCACAGGGCCGATCGTGACCACGAGCGTGGTGTTGAGCAGGTCGGCGGCCTGGTCGCGGCCGATGAGATCCGCAAATCGCTGCACCGCCGTGGCCGACGTAAACGTCACGGCGTCGATTCGGCCTTCAAGCAGCAGCCGATACAGTTCCTGCGCGGCCGAGGACTCCGGCGCTTCGGGCGCGGTGCGATACGCGACCAGGTCCTGGACCTCCGCGCCCCTGCGGCGTAACTCCTCGGCCAGGCCATCGCGGTTGCGGCCATGGTCCGGGCGAAGTACCAACACGCGCGAACCCGCAAGCGAGCCGTGCGCGGCCATCGCGTCGCACGTGGCTTCTTCGGCCACCTCCGGCATCACCACGTCGGGCACCAGGCCAACCGCGCGGAACTGGTCTGCGGTGGAGGGGCCGACGCCGGCGACCTTGACGCCGCCCAGCGCCCGCAAGTCACGAGAGCCCGACAGCAGGGCCTTCAGGAACCGGTGCGCGGAATTGGCGGACTCGCAGACGACCCACTGGAACTGCTGCACAGAGGCGGCCGCCCGTTCGATGGCTTCCGGATCGTCAGCCGGGATCAGCCGAAACGTTGGCGCCTCGATCGCCTGGGCGCCCAGGCTCTGGAGGCGATCGGACAACTCACGCGCGCGATCGCGAGAACGGGTCACCACGATGCGGCGCGCGAAGAGCGGCCGTTGATCGAACCATCGCAGGTGGTCACGCAACTCCGTGACGCCGCCAATGATCAACAACGCCGAGGCCGTGTCCGCATCGTCGGCCTCGAGCCTGGTGATGAGGCCACCGAGTGTGTCAGTGACCGCGCGTTGCGAGCCCAGCGTCACGTCATAGATGAGTGCCGCGGTATGTGTGGCAGGCCGTCCGGCCGCCACCAGCTTCCTGAGGATCGCCACCGCTTGCCGCGCACTGGCATAGGCCGCGATGGTGCCATCAAGCGATGCGAGGGCTTTCCAATGCACGTCGGGTGCGTCTTCGCGCGTGGCCTCGTGCCCGCGCAGCAGAATCAAGGCGTCCTGTCCGCCGGGGTATGAGA
>JBKJJZ010000347.1:0-5179 GCA_046597705.1 Vicinamibacterales bacterium
GACGTGCAAGGCCGCCCCGCGCGGCCGCGCGGCCGCGAGGTACAACGCAAACGACCCATTGACCAGAGGCCGCCCCGCCAGCGGACCGTCGGCTTCTGGAGACAGCACGGCCCGCAAGTTCCCCATGTCCGTAATCTGCGGGTTGCGGACGATGGATCCGAAGTCGTCGAAGAGGAGGGGCGACGAGAGGCTGTTCGCGTACGTGATGAGCCCCGCCAGAATGATGATCGCGGCGGCAAGATAGCGTTGCGTTCCCGTGGGTGTCTCGATGGTCTTGCGACCGCGACGTTGGGAACCACCTCGGCGGGCTGACGGCACACGTAAGATGTTATCGTGGCGCCTGTCCCGCCGAAGCTCCGACGGAGCGGAGGCGGACCTTGCCTCATGGAGTGATCAACGATGCCCAGTCTCTTCTCTCGAGTCCGCTTGTTCGCGGCCGCTGGCGCGGCGGTGTTCGTCTGCGTGATGGCGGCCGCAACTCCGGATGCCCAGGCGCCCGCGGCACTCACCGCCGAATCGCTCTTCACTCAACTGCGCTGGCGCAACATCGGGCCTGCCAACATGGCTGGGCGCGTGTCCGACATCGAAGCTGTTGAGGCGAATCCCGCGATCGTCTATGTGGGCGCGGCGTCGGGCGGCGTCTGGAAGTCCGTGAATGCGGGCACCACGTGGGAGCCGATTTTCACGAATTATCCGGTCGCCTCGATTGGCGACATCGCCATCTACCAGAAAGACCCCAACATCGTCTGGGTGGGCACCGGCGAAGACTGCGTGCGGAACAGCGTCTCGTGGGGCGACGGCGTCTACAAGTCCATCGATGCCGGAAAGACGTTCATGAACGTCGGCCTGCCCGAATCGCACCACATCGGGCGCGTGATCACGCATCCCACAAACCCGGACATCGTCTACGTGGCGGCGCAGGGTCACCTGTGGGATTCGAATCCAGACCGCGGCGTTTACAAGACCATCGATGGCGGAAAGACCTGGAGACGGCTCACGAGCGGACTGCCCAGCGACGGCAAGACCGGCGCATCGGACATCCAGATGGATCCGGTGAACCCGAACATCCTCTACGCGGGCATGTGGGAGCGCATCCGGCGGCCCTTCATCTTCGAGAGCGGCGGTCCGAACGGCGGCATCTACAAATCCACCAACGGCGGAGATACCTGGACGAAGCTGACGGCCGGCCTGCCCACGGGCAACATCGGAAAAGTCACGATCACCATCCATCGCAAGAACCCGAAGATTCTTTCGGCCATTGTGGAGGCGGCGGCATCGCGCGATTTGAAGGTGCCAGGCTCGGGCATCTACCGCTCCGAGGATGCGGGTCTCACATGGGTCTACGTCAACACCAGCAACGACCGGCCGTTCTACTACAGTCACGTCCAGCTCGATCCCAATCAGCCCAATCGTTTGTATTACCTCGTGGTGCCTGCGCAGGTCTCCGAGGATGGCGGCCGCACGTTCACGCGGAACCTGCCGGGCATCGAGGGCGACTTCCACACGATGTGGATCGATCCGAACAATAGTGACCGCTTCTATATCGGCAATGACAAGGGCGCGTCGGTGACCTACGACGGCGGCCGCACGTTCATCATGTTCGACAACATGGACATCGGCCAGTTCTATGCGGTGACGGTGGACAACCGCGATCCGTATCACGTGTATGGCGGCTTGCAGGACAGCGGCAACTGGGGCGGCGTGACCAACAGCCGCGACTACAACGGCATTCTCGGCGAGCACTGGTTCAAGTTCCACTCGGGGGACGGTTTCCATACGACCGTCGATCCCGAGGACTGGACAATCGTGTATACCGAGACACAGAACGGCAGCGTGCGCCGGCTGGATGCGGACTTCCGGCAGACCGGCACTGCCGTCTCACCGCGGCCCCAGACCATCCTCAACATGGCTGACGTCACGGCGGCGGAAGGCAAGGCGCCCACCTTCCGTTACAACTGGAGCTCGCCGCTCATCCTGTCGCCGCATGATTCCAAGACGCTTTACATCGGCAGCAATCGCATCCTGCGTAGTACGGACCGTGGAGAGAGCTGGAGCATCATCAGCCCGGATCTGTCCACCAACGATCCGGACTACACGACACCGGCGCCGGCTGGATTCATGGGCGAGCGCGGCGGGGCGGAGACGCATGCGTCGCTCATTACCGTGGTTGAGTCCGCCGCGCGCCCGGGCATCATCTGGGCGGGCACCGATGACGGCAACGTGCAGGTCACCCGCGATGGCGGCTCCACCTGGACCAATGTCCGCACCAACATTCCGGTGGCGCAGGTGCCGGCCCGCACGTGGGTCAGCCGCGTGGAGCCGTCGCACTTCGATCCGGCCACCGCGTACGTCTCGTTCGACGGCCATCGCAACAGCAACTTCAAGCCGTACGTGTTCAAGACGGCGGACTTTGGTGCGACGTGGACAAACATTACTTCGAACCTGCCGCAGCGGGATTCGGTGTACGTGATTAAGGAAGACCTCAGGAATCCGTCGCTGCTCTTTGTCGGGACCGAGTACGGCGCGTACGCCTCCGTCGATGG
Organism: Vicinamibacterales bacterium; assembly: GCA_046597705.1. Taxonomy (GTDB): domain Bacteria; phylum Acidobacteriota; class Vicinamibacteria; order Vicinamibacterales; family SCN-69-37; genus SYFT01. The sequence goes on from JBKJJZ010000347.1 coordinate 2,544, forward strand.
CGGCGCCCGCTGGCACCGCATGATGACCGACATGCCGACGGTGGCCGTGCATGACCTGGTCATCCATCCGCGCGACAACGATTTGATTGCGGCCACGCACGGCCGCAGCTTGTGGATCCTCGACGACATCACGCCGCTGCAGCAATTGACGCCTGCGGTACTGGCGGCAGACGCGCATGCCTTCAGCAATCGCGTCGCCACCATCTGGAAAGCTGTGAGCCGCGGCGCGACGCGAGGGCATTTGCTGTTCCAGGGGCGCAACCCCTTGACCATCGCACAGCGTCCGCCGGCGAATTCGCCGTCGGAACTGCAGAACTCCGCGACGGTGTCCTTCTATGTCGGCAAAGTTCCCGTGGGGCCTGCAAAGATTGAGATCGTTGGCGCGGATGCGACGCGCACGTTCACGGCGGATGTTCCGGTGGTTGCCGGAATCAATCGGTACTTCTGGCCGCTTCGCTTCGGTACAGGTGGCGGACCCGGCGGCGGGCCGGGAGGTGGCGGCGGTAGAGGTGCCGGCCGCGGGGGTGGTCGAGGCGGCGATCCGGCGGCCGCCGGTCGAGCGGGTGGCGCCCCGGCCGATCCCGATGCGCCACCAGCATTCCAAGGGGGCGGAGGCGCCGCGGCCGCGGGGCCCGGAACGTATCGCGTCAAGATCACAATTGGCGACAAAGTGGTGAACACGACGGTAGTTGTGCGGGCAGACCCGGAGGCCGCCCGGGTGCGATAGCCGCGGTCTGCCGGGGGGCCGAAAGTGGCCCCGTCCTTGCACAGCGTCAGGGGCATGGCAGGGGAAGCATTGAGATGGCTGTGATTGTCGCGGACTTCAAGGAGCTCGTGATCGGGCCCGATGGAGTGGCGTTCCGGGCGCGTGCGTGCGGCCTGTCCCGGCCCAAGGGCGACTGGCATGGGTGGATCGAGTTCAACCCGCTCGGTGGGGCGCCCACCTTCCGATCGCCGTACGAAACCGTGCAGCCCTCAAGCCGTGAACTCCGGGAGTGGGCCGGAGAATTGACGCCTCGCTGCCTCGAGCAGGCCCTGTCCCGGGCGCTTGGGCGCTTGTGCTCCCTGGCGAACGAAGAACGGCTGGCAGCTTCAGCGAATCGTGATGTTGTGCGTGCGGGCGTCGCCGGCCGTGAGCGTAACGCCGGCTGACAGCGCGAACAGTTCCGAGAGCCACGCCGGATCAGACTCCCGGCCGGGTTCCGGCCCCATGACGGCGACCACACGGTAGTCACCGGCCGGCAAGCCCTTCATCGAGTAGCGGCCGTCCTTCCCAGGTTGCACCATCCGAATGGGCCGCGATTGCGGCAGCCACATCGTCCGTTCCGCCGCGTACAGCAGGACCTTCAGCACTCGTGACCACCCCGGAGACCGTTGACGTCTCAATCACCTGCAGCGGAAAGTCGATCCCCACCACTTCGGCGCTCACCCCCAGCTTGACGACCGTTCCCGATGACGGCAATGCCTCGCCAGGGTAATAGACCGGGACATAACCAGTAGCTGGCGGTGGCGGCGGTGCCGGACCGGTGCGCGCCATTTCGTCGCGGACGGCGGCGATAGTTTTTGCGTCTCCGGAGGCTTGCGCCTGCCCGAGTCGTTGCGCTTGTGCCTGCCTCGCCGAGTTCGCCTGTGCCGCTTGCGCCGGCACGGAGTCGCGCGGCGCAGCGCTGACGAGATAGTCGCCCGGCAGCAACCCGGCGATGCGATAGGCCCCGCGATCGTCGGTGGTGGCAGTGGTAGTGCTGCCGGCGATGGACGCGATCCGCTCGCCGTTCTGGTAGCTGTAACGCAGTGCGCGGACGGGGACGCCAAACGCGGGATCGCCGAACTCGTCTCTGGTCCTCGACCAGGGTTATTGCCGTGCCCGGACTGGTTCGCCCGGGCTGCCTCGCGCCGTAAACCATGTCGAGATATCCAGGCTTGGTCGCAAAGAGCCGAGAGTCGCCGGCTGAGTCATCGGACCTCCGTGCTGGAAGAAGATGTGTCAGAGCATACGCTGCGGTCTGGGGTTCCGTTGACGACCCTGGACACGTTTGTCCGATAGTGGCCAATGAACCCTTTCGGGCCTGGTCACCGTCAAAGGCCTTGGAGGTGGGACACATGCGAGCAGTAATTGTTGCGATGGTTTTGGTGATGGCGGGGGTCGGTATTGGAGCGCAGGCGCCGAAGGTGGAACCGGTGTACGACGTGACGTTCATCGCCGGGCCAGCCGGAGAAGAGGCGTCTTACACGGGCACGTCAACGTTCAGCGTTGATGCAAAAGGCGTGGTCTCAGGCAAGATGGCCATTGTCAGCCCAACGACTGTTCGGGCCACGATCGCAGGTCAGATCGAAAAGGGCACCTGGACGTTCAAGTACAGTTACGAAATGCCCGACCAGGGCTGCACCGGCTCGCTCGAAGGATCGGCACCTGTTCCGGCGGATCGCAAAGTCATTTCAGGCAAGGTCCTCATCGGCGGCGACTGCTCGCCCGAACCGATGAATGGGACTTTCACGTTCAAGTTGCAGGAGAAGAAGTAGCAACGCCCACCCAGTGTTCGAGGTCCGGGGCCGGGGTCCAGAGTTCGACGAGCCGGTCGAACCTCGAACCTCGAACCTCGAACCTCGAACCTCGAACCTCGAACCTCGAACCTCGA
>JBKJJZ010000409.1:0-3980 GCA_046597705.1 Vicinamibacterales bacterium
AGCGCTCGACCACGTGCTGCTGTTCGGCCCGCCCGGCCTGGGCAAGACCACGCTTGCGTATGTGATCGGCAACGAACTGGGTGTGCCCGTTCGCGCCACCTCCGGCCCCGTGATGGAAAAGCCGGGTGATCTTGCCGCGATGCTGACGTCACTGCAGGCGCGCGAGGTGTTGTTCATCGACGAAATTCACCGGATGAGCCCGGTGATCGAAGAGATCCTGTATCCCGCCATGGAGGATCACGAGCTGGACATCCTGATTGGCCAGGGACCCAGCGCCCGTTCGGTGAAGGTTCCGCTGCAACCGTTTACGCTCATCGGCGCCACCACGCGGGCCGGCTTGCTGACGTCGCCCCTGCGCGCGCGATTCGGCATCGTGCATCGGCTGGACTTCTATCAGGACGTGGATCTGACGGAGATCGTGACGCGGTCGGCGAGGATTCTCGGCGTGGAAACGGCCGCCGGCGCGTGCGAAGAAATCGCCCGTCGCTCGCGCGGCACACCTCGCATCGCCAACCGGCTCCTGCGGCGAATTCGCGACTTCGCGGAAGTGCGGGCGGACGGCGTCATCACTTCGGACGTCTGTCACAAGGCGCTCGAACTGCTCGAGGTGGACGCGCACGGCTTTGATGAAGCCGATCGCCGCCTGCTGCGGACGATCATCGACAAGTTCGGCGGAGGTCCGGTCGGGCTCAACAGCCTGGCGGCCGCCATCGGGGAAGAGAAAGACGCGATCGAGGACATCTACGAGCCGTATCTGATTCAGATCGGCTTCCTCGACCGCACACCGCGTGGCCGCGTGGCCACCGCGCGCGCGTATGAGTATTTCGGCTTGATGGCTCCTGGAAAGGATCGATTGTGGTGACGATGAGACCGGTGAAGATTTCAGGGCTGGGGGCGTATGTTCCGCCCGGCCTGATCACGAATGACGACTTGTCGAAGATGGTGGACACCTCCGACGAGTGGATTCTGCAGCGAACAGGGATCCGCGAGCGTCACAAAGTGGCGCCGGGCGAAGCGACCTCTGATATCGCCAAACCGGCCGCGCTGGCGGCGATTGCGGAGGCTGGACTCACGCCAGAGGACATCGACTTCATCGTGTTTGGCACGACAACGCCCGACACCATGTTCCCGAGCACTGCCTGCGTGCTGCAGGCCAAGATCGGCGCGACGAATGCCTGGGGATTCGATCTGGGCGCCGCGTGTTCCGGGTTCGTCTATTCGTTGACGACGGCCTGGAAAATGGTGGCGTCAGGGGCGTCGGAACACGCGCTGGTGGTGGGCGCCGATGTCATGTCGTCGATCATCAACTACAAAGATCGATCAACGTGCGTGCTGTTTGGCGACGGTGCCGGCGCGGTGGTGCTGTCAGTGGCAGGCCCCGATGAGCCGTGCCTGATCGACTTTGCGAACGAGATTGACGGCAACGGCGGCGACGCGCTGTGCATGCCCGCGGGCGGCAGCAGGCTGCCGGCGTCACATGAAACCGTGGACCAGGGTCTGCACTACATGAAACAGGACGGCGCCACGGTGTTCAAGTTCGCAGTGCGCAAGAGCGGCGAGATTGCCACGCGCGTCCTGACAAAGAACGGCCTGACTGGCGCGGACCTGGACCTGTTCGTGTCGCACCAGGCCAATCGCCGCATCATCGAGGCCACGGCCGAGCGCATCGGCCTTGCGCCAGAGAAAGTCATCATCAACCTCGAGCACTACGGCAACACGACTGCCGCGACGATTCCCCTGGCGCTGGTGGACGCCCGCAAGGAGGGTCGCCTGAAGAAGGGCGACCTCGTGCTGCTGACCTCCGTGGGCGCGGGGTTCACCGTCGGGTCAGTGCTCTTGCGCTGGAGCTCTTGAGGAATTCACTCCACGCTCTCCGACACCGTCTGCAGGATCTTCGTTTCGCGGCGATGCAACAGCCGGCCCGTTGGCGCGAGCGTGCGCCAGTAGATGAGCATCATCACGCCAGCCAGGAGGGCGGACAGCAGCAGGTTCACCAGAGCCGCCGGTGCGTAGCCGGCCCGTTCGACGAAATACCCAACAAGCGGCGGCACAAACGTCGGCGTCAACGCGATCGGCAGAGACATCTGACAGAGAAGGAAGACGATAGTTGCCAGGGCGGGCATCTTCGTCGGCTTCATTGAACCGGGCTGTATGCGATACGGCACCAGGATCGACATCACGTTCCCCGCCATCGCCGCGCAGAGCAGGGCCACCACCAGCTGCAACAGGGTTGCGACGTAGGCCAGCGGCGACAGGCGCAACCACACTGAAAGTGCCGTGACCAGGACGATCGCCGCGCCGGCGGCGACCGGGAACGCCGCCAGGTTTTTGCCGAAGAGGATCTTCCATCGCTCCACCGGCGACAGGACGAACGCGCGGAAACCATCGCGATCCAAACCGAACTGGTTGGCCACGAGGCCAACAATCAGGAACATCTGGAAAACGACCACGCCGGTCGCAACGAACGGACCAGCCCCAGCTGGAAGCTTCGAGCCAGAGCGGAAGAGCAGGGAACCGCCCACGAGCAACGTCACGATAAATGACGTGCCCCACTGCATCTTGAGCTCCGGGGCTCGGAGCATCGCCCGGAAACTGGCAACCGCCACAGCCGCCGCCTGGTCAGGCACGCCGGGCAGCCGCCGCTCCAGGAAGGCCGCGGCGCCCGGTGCGTCAGCGCGCGCCTGTGGGGTGGATGGCAGCGCCGCCGCGGCACTCCCGCCAGCCCGTCCCCCGGTATCGCCTTGATAAAACCGCAACGTGGTCCGGTAGGCGCGCCTCAGTCCCAGGGCGCCGATGCCGGCAAGACCGAACAAGCCGAGCACTGCCGGAAGAGGACGCCCCTCCGCCAGCGGTTGCGCGCCTGCGGAAACCCAGAGCGGCGGGATCGCCACCTGCCATCGGAGCATCGATTTGAGTTCGGTGAATTCCTTCTCCTTTCGGGCGTCTCGCACTTCTTCTGACTCGGCGCCGCGTTCCTTCCGGTTCTCGCGTTTGATCAGGTTGAAGTAGATATTGGGTGCCTGCGCGATGAGAATGAGCGCCATGGTCAGTCCCATCACAATCGCGCGGCGACGGCGCGGATTGTTCATGAGCGTGGCGAGCCAGCCCCTCAGCAGGTACGTCCACGACGAGACCATGAACACCATCGACAGTGCCAGCGGGATCATCAGCAGCATCAAGGGGCCGTGCGAGACCGCGAGTCCGACCCCCAGGCCAATCGATGCCGGCACATAGAGCAGCACGCTGAAAGCCAGGAGAGAGGCGACGTAATTGATCACGAAGATCTGCCCCAGCTGAACCGGCAGGTGCATGAGGCGCTGGAGATCGATCGTCTCCGAACGTTGCAATTCAGTGATCAGGCCAATGATCCAGATGATCAGGAAGGCCGCCGTGAGCCCGAGCCACACGATCATGATGACCTCGGGTTTGGCCTTTGCCAGGGCAAGGGCCCCCACGGCAAAGCCTCCGGCCAGGCCGGCGATTGACATCATTACTGTCACGACCGCCACGATGGCGGCAATGGCAGCGCCAATACCGCCGCCTTTAGCCCACTGATTGCGCGTCAGGCGCCAGCGAAGCCAGAGAATCGTCTTGAGCTGAGGCCAGTTCATGAGCGCCGGCTCACGCTTCGAGCCAGCTCAGTCTCGGTTGGTCGTCAGGAGTGCCGACGACCGCAAGGAATGTGTCTTCCAGAGAGCGGCTGGCTCGAAGCGTGTCCATGGGACCCTGGTGCACGAGTTTGCCTTTCGCGATGATCCCGACGTCTGTGCACAATTTCTCCACCAGTTCCAGCACGTGCGACGTCAGAAAGACCGTGGCACCGCGGCCGACTGCGGCCTTCAGCGTGTCGCGCAGCACGCGTGAAGCGACGGCATCCACGCCCTCGAAGGGTTCATCAAGGAACAGCAGATCGGGATTGGGCAGCAATGCCGAGGCGAGCGCCAGCTTCTTCTTCATCCCGTGCGAGAACTCCATAGTCA
>JBKJJZ010000503.1:0-2594 GCA_046597705.1 Vicinamibacterales bacterium
CCGCAACATCGCCGCCGTGACGACCGCCGTCGCTAACGGCGACTTGTCGAAGAAGATCACTGTCGAAACGAAGGGCGAAATCCTGGAGTTGAAGAACACTATCAACACGATGGTGGACCAGTTGTCCTCGTTCGCGGCGGAAGTGACGCGCGTGGCCCGCGAAGTCGGTACCGAAGGAAAACTCGGCGGCCAGGCCGAAGTGCGCGGCGTCGCCGGCACGTGGAAGGACTTGACCGACTCCGTGAACTCGATGGCCGGCAACCTCACGTCGCAGGTGCGAAACATTGCCGACGTGACGAAAGCCGTCGCGAACGGCGACCTCTCGAAGAAGATCACGGTCGACGTGAAGGGCGAAATTCTCGAGCTGAAGAACACCGTGAACACCATGGTGGATCAGCTCCGCGCGTTCGCGTCCGAAGTGACGCGCGTGGCCCGCGAGGTCGGCACCGAAGGGAAACTGGGCGGCCAGGCCAACGTGCCCGGCGTGACCGGCGCGTGGAAAGACCTGACCGACAACGTCAATTTCATGGCCGGCAATCTCACGGCCCAGGTCCGCAACATCGCGCAGGTGACGACCGCTGTCGCGAACGGCGACTTGTCCAAGAAAATCACCGTCGACGTGAAGGGCGAAATCCTTGAACTGAAGCTGACCATCAACACGATGGTCGAGCAGCTCAACAACTTCGCGTCGGAAGTGACCCGCGTCGCCCGCGAAGTGGGCACCGAAGGCAAGCTCGGCGGACAGGCCGAAGTGAAGGGCGTCGCCGGCACGTGGAAGGACCTCACCGACAACGTCAACTTCATGGCCGACCGCCTGACGAACCAAGTGCGCGGCATCGCGAAGGTCGTGACGGCCGTCGCCATGGGCGACCTGAAGCGGAAGCTGACCGTGGACGCCAAGGGCGAAATCGCAGAGTTGGCGGACACGATCAACAGCATGATCGACACGCTGGCGACGTTTGCCGATCAGGTGACGACGGTGGCCCGTGAAGTGGGTGTCGAAGGAAAGCTCGGCGGACAGGCGTCCGTGCCCGGCGCCGCCGGCACCTGGAAGGATCTCACTGACAACGTTAACCAGCTCGCCGCCAACCTGACGACACAGGTGCGTGCGATCGCCGAAGTCGCGACCGCCGTGACCAAGGGCGACCTCACCCGCTCGATCGCCGTGCAGGCCGAGGGCGAGGTGGCTGCACTGAAGGACAACATCAACGAGATGATCCGCAATCTGAAGGACACCACCCTGAAGAACGCGGAACAGGACTGGCTCAAAACCAACCTGGCCAAGTTCAGCCGGATGCTCCAGGGCCAAAAGGACCTGCTTACGGTGGGCCGGCTGATCCTGTCGGAACTGGCGCCGGTCGTCAGCGCCCAGCACGGCGTATTCTACATCATGGACACGACCAGCAAGCCCGAGGAACCCGCCCTCAAGCTCCTCGCAAGCTACGCCTACAAAGAACGCAAGAACATCGACAACAAGTTCAAACTCGGCGAAGGCCTCGTCGGGCAGTGTGCGCTGGAAAAGGAAAAAATCCTCCTCACGCACGTCCCGGCCGATTACATCCACATCACGTCCGGCCTCGGCGAAGCCAAGCCGCTGAACATCATCGTCATGCCGGTCGTGTTCGAGGGCCAGGTGAAGGCCGTCCTCGAGCTGGCGAGCTTTGACCGGTTCAACCCGACGCACGAAACGTTCCTCGACCAGCTCACCGAATCGATCGGCATCGTGCTGAACACGATCGAGGCGAACATGCGTACCGAGGACCTGCTCAAGCAGTCCCAGTCGCTCGCCCGCGAGCTGCAGAGCCAGCAGGAAGAGCTCCAGCTGACCAACGCCGAGTTGGAAGACAAGGCCAAGCTGCTGGCCGAGCAGAACGTCGAAGTGGAACGGAAAAACAAGGAAGTCGAGCAGGCCCGCCAGGCGCTGGAAGAAAAGGCGAAGCAGCTCGCCCTCACGTCGAAGTACAAGAGCGAGTTCCTCGCAAACATGTCGCACGAGCTGCGCACGCCGCTCAACTCGCTGCTGATTCTGTCGGACCAGTTGAGCAAGAACACCGAGTCCAACCTGACGTCACGCCAGGTCGAATTCGCCAAGACGATTCACGCTTCGGGCAACGACCTGCTGACGTTGATCAACGACATTCTCGACCTGTCGAAGATCGAGAGCGGGACGGTCATCGTGGACATCGGCGAAGTGCCCTTCCGCGATCTGCACGACTACGTCGACCGTACGTTCGGCCACATGGCCGACAACAAGAAGCTCACGTTCGAGGTGGAGGTCGCGCCGAACATTGGTCGGTCGATCCACACCGACGCGAAACGGCTGCAGCAGATTCTCAAGAACCTGTTGTCCAACGCGTTCAAGTTCACCGACAAGGGCCGGGTCGCCATGGACATCCGCCCCGTCTCCGACGGGTGGTCGCCGGACAACGAAAGCCTCAACAAGGCCAAGACGGTCATCGCGATGTCGGTCAGCGACACGGGCATCGGCATCCCGCCGGAGAAACAGCAGATCATATTCGAGGCGTTCCAGCAGGCCGACGGCTCGACGAGCCGAAAGTACGGCGGGACGGGCCTCGGGCTGGCCATCAGCCGCG
>JBKJJZ010000533.1:0-3199 GCA_046597705.1 Vicinamibacterales bacterium
TAGTACGTAGGGCGTCCCTTCAGGGGCGCCAATTAGCGGATTTCGGCTTCGGCAGCCAGGTGGCCGAACGACGGCCAGTCCGTCCCTTCCAGAATCTGCGCCCACAGCTGCTGCGCCTCGCGCCTCTTGCCGTTGATGAGATACCAGGCGCTGACACCGTAACGTACTGCCGTGGCGGCGGAACCTTCTCCGGCGGCCTTCAGGACTTCCTCCGGCGTGCGCTCGCCCTTGTACATGAGCAGCAGCGAGTGGTAGCTGCCGTTCTCAATGACATCAAGCCGTGCATCGATTGGCAGCAGCACCGCAGCGGCAGCCTCTGCCTGCCCGGTCCTGCGCAACGACAAGTAGAGCCAGTGGCTGGCGGCCACCAGATTGTCGGCGTTGCGGACCACATCACGCGCCTTGCGCCACGCGTCGGCGGCACGCACGTAATCGCGCTTCAGGTAATAGCTCAATCCCAGGTGGTAGTAGATGTTTGACTGGAGCGTGCTGACGGGCGTGTTGCGGGCATTGGGCTGGCCGTCCGCCTCCACCTCATCGGGCTGGCCCCCATTCGCTGTGATGAGCGTGACCGCTTTCTCGAAGTCCGCGAGGGCCAAATCGATTTCGCGAACCGTGAGGTAGCGGTGGCCCCGGTGCCGGTACAGCCGTGCATCATCGGGATGTCCCTTGATCCCCTCGGAATAGAGTGCGATCGCGTCGCGGAACCTGCCGAGATATCCCATGCGCCGGCCGACCCAGATCAGCGCGCTCATGTCCTCGCGGTTCTTGTCCCACGCGGTCTGCGCGGTGGCGAGCTGCGCTTCCATGCGTGTCTGAGACTCAGGGGACAGTGCCGGTGACGCGAGTTTGCGGCCCAGCAGGGAGGTGGCTTCCGCGCCCTGATCGCCGGCGGCCCCCAACATTGCGAAGCCCGCCATCAGTATTGTCATCAGTGCAAGTAAACGCCATCGCATGAACGCATCGTATCGCAGTCGGTAACAACCTCTGCTAAGGTGGAAGATATGGGTGATTCGGGCGAAGGCCTTATTGACGCGGACGCGAGAATTCAGGAACTGGCCGACGAGCGTGAGGCCGCTCGACGTGAACGCAGGGCGCCACACACGCCCATCGATCCAGTGAAGAGCGCGCAGGTGGCGTCGCTCAAACTCGGCCTGGCCGAGCTGCGGCGGCAATTCGATGCCACCGAGCATCCCGTGCGCAAGAAGCAGCTCAAGGCGGCCATTGCGGACGTCGAGAAGAGTTTGGCGAAACTGACCTAGCGCTACGCGCGCCGTCTGACGACCGGGCAAACTGGCGGAACTGGCGGAACTGACGGAACTGAACCTTCCTCAATTCGCACAATTCCGCAGTTCCGACAGTTCAGGCAGTTCCGCCAGTTCCTCACTACTTCTTCCTGAGTATCGGATACGTCTTCGCACCTTCGACGCCAAGCACATCATCCAGATAATTCCAGTTCGTGACCCCGTCGTCTGACCGCGGCTCGAGCAGGTAGAACGCCAGGCGCGCGAGCTTCTGGTTCATGGCGACGGCATAGGACCCGGCGGGCGCCGTGGCGTCGGATGCTGCCCATGCGCCATCCAGACTGCGGAGCCCGTGGCTTCCGGTGTCGATGGAATTGGGCGATGGCGGCCGCTGCGTGTTGGCCGTGATGGTGAATTGCTCCAGTCCCTTGGTGGCGACCGTCGTCTTTCGCGTCACAATGCCGTGGGCGCGCAGCAGGTCCAGCGTCCGCGTGGCCGTGGCCGGGATGTAGTACTCGGTGGGCACGGTCTCGGTGGTCGTCGGCTCAAACCACATCCGATCGACCATCTGCTCGCGAACAATCACGTCCTTGCGGCGGTTCATGTTCCGGCCATTGATCGGATTCTTCTCGTCTTCGACTTCGCCCATCAGGATTTCGACCATGCCGCCTGACTTGATCTGTGCGCGCGTGGCCTGCGTCTTTCCGGGCAGCACTTCCATGTCGGCGTCCTGCACGGTCTTCTTGATCGTCGCCACGTTCTGGTGCGCGAAGTTCATCGCTTCTTCGATGAAGTAGTTCGTGGCCAGGATGCGGTCCTTGAACGTGGAGTACGCGTAGGCTTCGCTCAACAGCGCAAAACGGTTGCGCATGCCCACGTAGTTGTTGTGGAAGCGGGGCACATGCTCGAACGTTCCCCAGGCTCGCGGCGGAGGCGGACCCGACGGCGTGGGCGCCGGAGTTGGAGTGGCCGCGCCGCCGGCCCGGCCGCCACCCGCACGTCCCCCTCCGCCACCGGCGTTGCCGTAGTAGAACGTCTCCCACTTGTATTTGTCGCGAATCGCCTTCGTCACGAACGGAAACCACTCGTCCTTCATGATCGACATGATCGTGGCGTTCGTGTTCGGGTTGAGCGGGGGCGAGTAGGTCAGGTGGTAGCCGTGCGCTGATCCATCCGACGTATGCAGGTCCATGCCGACATAGGGGTCGTAATCATTCCACAGCTTGGCGAACGCCCGCCCTTCAGGCGTCTCGAGCTTCATGAAGTCGCGATTGATGTTCAGGTTCTGTCCGTTGGCCCGTGTGCCCTGGCCATTGATCGGGCCGTTCTGCACGCCGCGATTCGTCAGCGAGAAGCGCTCGTTGCCATCGGCATTGAAAATCGGAGTGATGAGAAACACCATCGACTCCAGCCAGTCCGCGTGCTTGCCCTGCGCGAACTCCCGAAGCAGCACCAGGGCGGCTTCCTTGCCTTCAACTTCACCGGCGTGAACGTTCCCCTGGATGTGAACCCGCAGTTTGCCGGTGGCTTTGACAGACGCCGGATTCGCGTCCTTCAAGCCCGTGCCCACCACGGCCAGCGGCATCACTCGTCCCTCATATGTGGTGCCGTAGCTGACGACCCGGATGTTGGGCGACGCGTCATCCACGATCTTCATGAACCCGACCACCTCCGCGTAGGTCGAAGTCGATCGGTAATCCGACGATTCGGCCACGGTCTTGAGTGTGTCGAGCACTGACGCCGGCTGTGGTGGGAGCGTCGCCGCTGGCGGTGCCGCCTGTTGCGCCAGTCCCGGGACGGTCCCGGAAGCAAGGATGGCGACGATGGTGAGGGCGAGCAGGGATCGGGACATAGGGAAGGAACCTTTTGACTGATCGCGGCGCTGACCGCGTGCGCACGATTATAATCGCCGCCATGCTGCGAACTAACGCTCGCTTGTGTGCCGCACTTGCCCT
>JBKJJZ010000512.1:0-4262 GCA_046597705.1 Vicinamibacterales bacterium
GGCTAAAGCTAAAGCCACGCCCTACGTACTACAGGCAAGTGAAAACTGCTCCCTACGCCAGCGTCGCGCCGACAATGTCCCTTTGTTTCGCAATCAGCTCGTCGATGCCTTTGTCCGCGAGCGTCAGCAGCGCGTTGAGCTGCTCCCGATCGAACGGCTCCGTCTCCGCCGTCCCCTGAAGTTCGATGAACTTGCCGCCGGATGTCTTGACCACATTCATGTCGACCTCGGCGGCGGAGTCTTCTTCGTAGGCGAGATCGAGCAACGGTGTCTGCTGAACGATGCCCACGCTGGTGGCAGCCACGTAGTGGGTGACGGGGAGGGTCTTGATGGCGCCCTGCGTGCGCAGTCGATCCAGCGCGAGAACGAGGGCGACGAAGCCGCCCGTGATGGACGCCGTTCGCGTGCCGCCGTCAGCCTGAATGACATCGCAGTCGATCCACACGGTGCGTTCGCCCAGTGCCTTCAGGTTGGCGACCGATCGGAGTGACCGGCCGATCAACCGCTGAATCTCCTGCGTGCGTCCGCCCACCTTTCCCGCTGTTGCTTCGCGTTGGGTCCGGGTTGAAGTGGCGCGCGGCAGCATGCCGTACTCCGCCGTGAGCCAGCCCCTGTGGGTTCCGCGCAGGAATGGGGGCACGCGATCCTCCACTGATGCGGAACAGAGCACGCGCGTTTGACCCACCTCGATGAGGACGGATCCTTCGGCGTGCACCATGACATTCGGGGTGATGGTCGTGGGACGCAGCGCATCAGCGGCACGTCCATTCAATCGGGTCATGAAACTCCTCAGTTACCGTGCGCGCTGCACCCACCTGGTCCCGCGGCGCAGCGGGTGCCGCAGGTCGAGGTGGCCTACCAGCGTATCAACTTCGTGCCCGTCCACCAGCACCTGCACCGAGGTGATGTCAGGAAGGTTGACCGTGAGCGCGTTCACGATGGCGTAGATCGTCAGAGCTTCGTGCAGGGAGCCGCCGGGATGCCCCGTGACAATGTCCTTGCTCACATCAACATAGGCCTCGCCCTTGCTGGTGAGAAAGAGCGCGCGCAATGTGGTGCCGGTGGGAATTGACGAGGTTTGGCCCGCGGGCGCCGCGGCCAGTTGGCGCTCGACGATCCGGCGAGCCTGATCGGCAGGGGCGGCCGCATAGGGGACATCCTGTTCGACCGGCACGAGCGCATCGCCGGCAGGCGTGATGTAAAACAGCGTGGCCGAGATCCGCCGGGCATCGTTCCCGGACTCCTCACCGGCCACTGCCGCGGTATCGGCTTTATTTGTCCCCGTGCCTGGCGGTCGGGTGCCCATCAGCCAGCCGGGCAGCCACAGTGTCACCAGCCACACGCCGAGGGCAGTCCCGGCAATTCCAGTCGCCAGGTAGACCCACATTCGCCGGGCCGGCGTCATGGCGTGCTGCCGGGTCCAAAGACCCGGCCTCCTGATTCAGGCCAGCCTGCCCGCAGGCCATTGACCACGCTTGTGATCACTTCGGCGAGCTTTCCCTGGTAGGCACGGCTGCCCAGCTCCGCGGCGTCTTCCGCGTTCGAGATGAAACCCAGTTCAATCAGCACCGCCGGCATGTTCGCGCCAACCAGTACGCGCGCGGGCGTCTGCAGCATGGGGACGAGTTGCGGCGGAAGCCCGGCTTCCGCCAGCCGCGCCGACAGCAGCTCTGCAAGGGACACGGACTGTCGAGCATGGGCGATCTGCGAAGTTTGCCACGGCACGATGTCGATCACGCGCGACCCGCCACCCACGAGCGGAACCGATTGCACGGCCGGAGCGCCGCCGGGGTCCTTCTGCACCAGCGCGGTGTATTCGTCCGCGTCGAGCGATTGCACCTGCCAGCCGCGCATCGAAGGCACCTGCGACGAGTTCACGTGAAGGCTGATGAAGAGGTCGGCCTTGTTGTTGTTGGCAATGGCCGCCCGCGGGTCAATCGCCACGTCAACGTCGCGATCACGCGTCAGGATGACGCGCATGCCCAGTTGCGCCTCGATGGTCGCCTTGAGCCGCTGCGCGGCATCGAGCGTAATCTCTTTTTCCTGCAGCCCCGCGGCGTTGCGTGTGCCGATGTCGGAGCCGCCGTGCCCGGCGTCAATCACCACCGTGCGAATCGCGCCCGCTCGCTCGATGGTGGGCGCGACCGGCGCCGCCGCCGGCGGCGTCTCGGGCCGTCCGGGCGCAGCTGCGGCTGAGGCAACCAGGTCCAGCGTGACGCGGGTGAGATCGGCCAGTTCTTCCTGCCGCACGTTGACGACCGACGGCCCCAGTTCGACAAGCAGCGACGGTCCATCGACTTTCAGGCTCGTCACAAAGTCCGCCGGCGCATTTGCCAGCGCCGTCGTATCCAGCGCATCCGCCTGAAACCTCATCGTCACCACATTGCCGGTGCGGGAGACGCGGGCGGGCACGGCGGGATCAACCGCAATCGTGAGCCGGCCGCCGATTGCGGTGCGATCGAAGCGGGGGATGAGGCGCGGGACCGACGCTCCGTCCAGCACGATGAGCCGCGAGTCGCGGCGAATTTCGATGCGGCGGTTCAGGACGGGATCCAGCACGCGCAGGAAGTCGATGGGCACGAGCCATCGCGAGCCGTCTTTGGTGACCGGCGCCGAGAGAGATACGAGGCGTCCACCTGCCGAGACGGTGGCCTGGCCCGCCGTCAGCACCACACGCTGGGTGCCGGCCACGATGACAATACCGTCGTCGCGCGGGTCTTCACGCATCGTGATGTTGAAGAATCGCGGCAGGACTTCGAGCCCCACGAAGTCAGTGGCGCCTGACCTGCGCGCGACCGGCAACGCGCGCGTGCCATCGGCGGCGATGACCTGATACGGCGCCGGTTCCTGCGCAATCACGGTGGTCCAGACGAGTCCGGTCACACAAACCAGAACTCCCCCAAAGGTGAGCATCAATCGGCGAGGCGGCAAGACTCCATGATAACAAGGCCGCTCTCGCCAGCCGGTCCATAAAGTCAGCGGGCGAACATATCTGAGGGCGCATGGGCGTTCTCCAAGCGGTCACTGATAAGCTTGTGGCTGAATGTCGGGGGATGCTGATCGTCTTATCGTGGAGCGCATGGCGCAGGGCGACGCCGCCGCGCTGGCGGAACTCTACGACCGGCATGGCCGCGCCGTGTATTCTCTGGCGCTCAGGATGCTCTCCGATCACGGCGAGGCCGAGGATTTGGCCCAGGACGTCTTTGCGCTGGCCTGGCGCAACGCCGCCCGATACGACGCGTCACGGGGCGTAGTCGCGGCCTGGTTGCTCGTCACGACCCGGACCAGGGCGATCGACCGGCTTCGCGGCCGCCGGGTCCGGCCTGGAAAAGCCAGTGAAGACGATGTGCGGCGCCTGGAGTCCATCCCGGATGCGTCGCCATCCGTAGAGATGATAGCGGCGGATCGTCAAATGGCCGGGCGGGTCCGCCACGCCCTGGGCATTCTGCCCGCGGAGCAGCGGCTGGCGCTGGAACTGGCGTATTTCGAAGGCCTGAGCCACAGCGAAATCGGCGAACGGACCGGCACTCCGCTCGGCACGATCAAGACCAGAATTCGAACGGGGTTGGCGCGCCTGCGGCAGGCCATGATTCCCGGGAAAGGAGGGCTGACGGCATGAATCACGACGAAGTGCACGCGTTAGCCTCCGAGCACGTCCTTGGTCTGCTGGATGAAGTGACACGCGCGCGTGTGGCCTCGCACCTCGCGTCGTGCCCGGCGTGTGTCGACGAGGTCCGTCAGGTCGCCCAGGCGATGGATGCCCTTGGCCGGTCGGTGCCCGAGGTGGATGTGCCGGCATCGCTGCGCGATCGAATCCTGGCCATACCGGCTCGTGTGCCGCAATTAGCGACGACAGCGCCCGCGCCGGACGTCAATTCGCAGCTTGCCCGCCATAGCTCCGAACGAGCGAAGGCGGGCCCCGCTCCTTGGTTCGCGGCGGTGGCCGCTTCTCTTGTCGCTGCGGTGGCGACGTGGCAGGCCGTCGGGGCACGGGCTGAGGTTCAGCAACTCAAGCGGGAACTGGTTCAGATGCAGGTGATGGTGGGTCAAGGCCAGGTCGCGCGGGCCTCGCTCGAGGTGCAGGTCGAGGAGTTCACCAACTTGGCCAGGGTGCTGCGGGCATCCGACGTCGTCTCCTACACACTCGCGGGCAGCGGCGGCGCGGCTGATGCGCACGCCCGCGCCTACGTCACTCACAAGAACGGCATGGTGTTTACGGCCGACGGGTTGCCGGCGCTGCCTGCCGGCAAGGTGTATCAGCT
>JBKJJZ010000598.1:0-8473 GCA_046597705.1 Vicinamibacterales bacterium
ATTACGAAGTTCGCGACGTGGCTGAAGGCGGAAGGGCTGGTCACGGACAAGGAACTGGCGGAGATCGCGAAGGCTGTTGATGTCGAGGTCACCGAAGCCGCCGACCTCGCCATCAAATCTCCGAAACCGGCCCGTGAAACCGCGGGCCTTTTTGTGTACTCACCAGACGTCGACCCAGGCGGCCCGGACTTCGACAGCCCGGCCATGCCGGAAGGCAAGCCCGACACGATGGTGGCGGCGATCAACCGCACGATGAAAGACGAAATGGCCCGCAACCCGGCCATCGTCATGTTCGGCGAGGACGTGGCGGATGCCACGCATGAAGCGAACCTGAGCGAAGTGCAGGGCAAGGGCGGTGTCTTCAAGGTGACGCATGGCCTGCAGAAGGCGTACGGCAGTACGCGGGTGTTCAACGCGCCGCTGGCCGAAGCGAACATCATCGGGCGCGGCATCGGCATGGCCACTCGCGGCATCAAGCCCGTGGTGGAGATCCAGTTCTTCGACTATATCTGGCCTGCGATGATGCAGCTGCGTGACGAGCTGTCGATGATGCGCTATCGGTCGGGCAACTTCTTCTCAAGCCCGATGGTGGTGCGCACGGCCATCGGCGGATACCTGCGGGGCGGCGCGCCGTACCATAGCCAGTCGGGGGAGAGCATCTTCGCGCATTGTCCAGGCATCCGCATCGCATACCCGTCGAACGCCCACGACGCGGCGGGACTGCTGCGCACGGCGATTCGTTGCGACGATCCGGTACTGTTCCTGGAGCACAAGCACCTGTATCGCCAGACCTACAACAAGGGCGAATACACGGGCCCCAACCACATGATCCCGTTCGGCAAGGCCGCGATCAAACGCGAAGGCACCGACGTGACCGTGGTCACCTGGGGCGCGTTGGTCCAGCGGTCACTGCTGGCCGCACAACAGGCGGAGAAGGACGGCGTCAGCGTGCAGGTGATCGACTTGCGCACGATCATGCCGTTTGACTGGGATGCGATTGCCACTGCGGTCAAGCGCACGAACCGCCTGGTCATCGCGCATGAAGACCAGCTCACCTGCGGCTTCGGCGCCGAACTCGCAGCCCGAGCCGCCAGCGACCTGTTCGAGTACCTGGACGCGCCGGTCAAGCGCGTCGCCGCTATGGACTGCCCTGTGGCTTATTGTCCTGATTTGGAGGAGGTCATTCTTCCGGGGTCCGCTGACGTACTCGCCGCTGTACTCGCAACGGCTCGATACTGACGCGCACGTGTAAATGAGGAACTGGCTGAACTGGCGGACTTGTTCAGCCGCTACCGCCATTTCAGTCCTCTCGGTCAGTTTCGCCACTTCCGCCAGTCAGTCAGTTGACCGCCTGCGCCCGGTGGCCGCATTGCCCGCCGAAATGTGTGGCGCCTTGCGTGAACCGACCGCGTTCGTACAAGCCTCTACGGGCGAATATCTGATCCTGGACCGGCGTCAGCACACGATCTCGAGTGTGAACAAGGCCCGCACTCGCATTACCACCGTGATGCGCGCGGGCATGGAAAAAGGCAATGTGCTGCAACCCGCGGCAATGAGCCTCACGGCCGCTGATGCGTATGCGGTGTCTGATGCGCCGTTCGGCCAGGAACGCGTGCAGATGTTCTATGTGGGCGCCGGACAAATTGGTGCGTTCCTGCTGCCGGGTGTGGCCGCACCCAGGCTCACCCTTGATGGGTTGATCCTCAATGGCACTGGCTCGATGCACTTCACCGGCACCAGCTTGCTGATCAACCGACCGGAGTCCGGCAGCCTCGTGTCGGTACTCAACATCGAGGGGCAAGTCGTTCGGCAAGTCGGGTTGTTGCGCAAGAGCGGCCACGAGACCGATCGCGAAGTGCATCTGGCGCTGAACGTGGGCCTGCCGTTCGAAACACGCGATGGCGGCGTGCTCTTCGTGTTCCAGACCGGTGTGCCGCTGTTCCGCAAGTATTCCGCCGATGGCCGACTCGAGTTCGAGCGGCACATCGAAGGACCCGCGCTCGACGCCTACCTCCAGTCGCTGCCTACGACCTGGCCCACGCGAAAGATCGGCGACGGCACGTATCCACTGGTGCAGCCCGTCGTGCGCACGGCGGCGCTCTCGCCCGAAGGTGATCTGTGGATCAGCCTGATACCGCCATTGACCTTCGTCTATGACGCCACCGGTGACAAGACACGTACGGTGCAGTTCGACGCGACAGGCCCCTTGTCCCCCACGAGTCTCTTCTTCAGTCGCGCATCTGGCGCCACGCGACTCCTGGTCACGCCAGGTTGCTACGAGTTCGACCCGGCTCTGAAATAACTCGTCGCCGCGCTAAGATAGCCCGGCTTGACCATGGTTGGCACACAGCTCGGACACTATAAGATCCTCCGCCTCCTGGGTGCGGGAGGCATGGGCGAGGTCTATGCGGCAGAAGACCTGACGCTCGGCCGGACCGTGGCCGTCAAGGTCCTGCCTGCCGCGGTCGCAGGCGCCGCCGCTGATCTTGACCGCTTCGAACGCGAAGCCAAGGCCGTCGCCGCCCTGAATCACTCGGGAATCGTCACGCTGTACTCGTTCGAAAAAGCGGGCGACGTGCGCTTCATCACTATGGAGTTGGTGGAGGGCGAACCGCTGACGGAGCGGATCCCTCCGGGCGGATTACCTTTCGAGAAACTGCTGCGCCTGGGCGTGGAGATTTCCGATGCGATCAGTGCCGCCCACGATCGGGGGATCGTGCACCGTGACCTGAAGCCTGCGAACGTGCTGGTGACGTCCGGAGGGCATGTCAAGATTCTGGACTTCGGGCTTGCGAAGCTTCGTGAGCCTGGGGGCCTGGCCGCGGGCGACCAGGCCACGCAGCAACTCACCGGCGAAGGACGCATCGTCGGCACCGTGGCGTATATGTCGCCGGAGCAGGCCGAAGGCAAACCTGTCGATCACCGGACGGACATTTTTTCGCTGGGCATTCTGCTCTACGAGATGGCCACGGGCCAGCGGCCGTTCCAGGGCGACACGGGTCTTTCGGTCCTGTCCTCCGTCCTCAAGGACCAACCGCGCCCGGCCACTGAACTCAATCCGTCACTGCCCTCGGCGTTTTCGCGGATCCTCAAGACGTGCCTGCGCAAGGACCCGGACAGGCGATTCCAAAGCGCGAAGGATGTCAGGAACGAACTCGAGACGCTGCGCGAAGAGCTCGACTCGGGGGAGTTGAATCGTCCGGCGTTCGTCGCGACCGCGAAACCGAATCGCCGGTGGCCAGTCATCGCAGCAGGTTTGGTCGGACTCGGCATGATCGCACTCGCCGCGGCGCTTTGGCCACGACCAGCGGCGACCCAGACGGCGCTGGCGATGCAGCACCTGCAGTTGACGTCCGCCAGTGGCGAAGAACTCCAACCCACGTTGTCGCACGACGGGAAGTGGATGCTGTATGTTTCGCGCGCCAATGGCAACGAGGACATCTACCTCCAGAGCGTCGGCGGGCAGACACCGATCAATCTCACCAAGGACTCGCCGGGCGTTGACATCCAGCCGGCGTTCGCTCCTGATGGCGAGCACATCGCCTTTCGATCCGATCGGGATGGCGGCGGCATCTTCGTCATGGGCCGCACCGGGGAGGCGCCGAGACGGATGACGACTGAAGGATTCGATCCGGCGTGGTCACCGGACGGCAAACATCTGGTCTATGCGACAGCGACCGCGCCGATTGCGACCAGCCGTCCCGGGCTCAGCCAGTTGCGGCGAGTGCAGGTTGACACCGGTCAGGTGACGAAGATCACCGAGGAGGACGCAGTCAACCCCAGCTGGTCTCCCAACGGACGCTTCATTGCGTACTGGGGTCTTGGCCGCACCGTCGGCGGCACCCAGACAAACAGCGTTCGGGATATCTGGGTGATCTCTGAAGCCGGAGGGACAACCTGGAAGGCCACCGATGATGAGGCCGTCGATTGGAGCCCGATGTGGAACGCCGACGGGTCGTTCCTGTACTACGTCAGCAATCGCGGCGGAAGCATGAACCTCTGGCGTATCGGTATGGACCCCGAGACTGGACGGCCGCGCGGCTCTCCCGAACCGGCTACCACGCCGGCCAATTACGTCGGCCGGGCGCGGATGTCGGGCTCGGGCCAGTTCCTGGTGTACGAGGCCAGGTCCGGCACCAGCAACATCCATCGCGCAACCTTTGATGCGGCGCGCGCGGTGCTTGGCACAAGCGAACCCATCACCTCCGGATCGCGTGCGTTCCGGTTCGTGGATCCATCTCCGGACGGCAAATACCTTGTGCTCGGCACTGGCTTCCTTCAGCAGGAGGATTTGTTCATCAGCGCGGCCGATGGGTCGGGAATGCGTCAACTGACGACCGATGCGTTCTATGATCGCTGGCCGCAGTGGTCACCCGACAGCTCGGTAGTCGCCTTCTACTCGAACCGCAGCGGCAAGTACGAACTGTGGACCACCACATCCGGCGGCCAGCTGAGCCAGCTCAGCGACGCCAAAGATTACTCCATGCTCTATCCGCGGTGGTCGCCTGACGGAACCCGCATGGTGTTCTCGGACGTATCCAATCGGCGCATCACCGGCATTTTTGATCCGCACAAGCCATGGAAGGACCAGACCATCGAAATTCTGCCGGCGCCTGCGGGCTCGGGCTCGCAACTGTCCAGCAGCTCGATTCAATGGTCGCCGGACAGCAAGCAGCTGGCGGGCACGGTGAATGGCGTCGTGACGATCTATGACATCGCCGGCGGGACGTACAGGTCCCCAGGCGATGTGCGAGGCGACGTCTATGCGTGGCTGAAGGACGGCCGGCTGTTCGTCGGCCCGCCAAACGCCCCGCGGCTTCTCGATCCCGTCACGGGCGCGACGAAGGCCGTCACACTACCGCGGTTCGGCGACCAGCTTCCCGCAGAGTTCCGCCTGAGCCACGATGAACGATCGGCGTACTTCAATGTCGCCAACAACCAATGCGACATTTGGTTGGTCGAATTCGGCAAGACAACAGGGCGCTGAGCCGCCATGGTAGTTGGCACCATCATCGGTACCGGCGGCGTCTACGTCTATCTCGCTGAAACCTATTCGCCGGCCGCAGGCTTCCATTGGGGGGCTGGTCGATGTTCTGGAGCATGCAGCCTATCGACTCTCCAACCTCTGAATTCGTTGTTCGTGATCGGCAAGCGTCGTGGCATGCGCGCGGTCAACCGCTTCGCCCGGCACCGCGTGGCTCGTCAGCAGCTCGCGCAACTCAGCAAACCCCGCGCGCATTTCCCTGCGTAGCCGGTCGTCCTCGCCTATTCCCCGAATTCGGTCAAGCACCTCCTCGTGCAAGACCCCCATGTGCCGCCTGAAATCCTTCACGTCCGTCTTCAAGACCGCCACGTCCGCCTTCAGCACCTCGACATCTGCGATGACCCCATCGAGTCTGTGCTCAAGTCTGTCAAATCTCTCTTCCGACATAAGGCCCCCTCCGCCGGGACGACGACGATACCACGCCGGCTCTGTCGCATCCGGTCAATCAGACTCGAGCAAGAGCTGTGCCTGTCACATGTGCGGCGCAGCCAAGTGGTAGGGCCTCCCGTCGCCGGGAATGACGCAGTTTCTGCGATCAACCCGTTCCAGAGCGTGCGGTTTCTTTAACTCTGAACGGCCGCCAACACTGGAATTCTGGGGCGTCGAGCTCACCCTGGCCGGCTGCTGGGGATTTACGGCCCTCGGCGGACCGTAACCACCAAAGGACACTAAATCAACCGCGCAGCGCGCGCTTGAACACTTTGCCCGTGGGGCCTACCGGCAAGGAGTCGCGAATCTCGACGGTGCGCGGATACTTGTACGCCGCAAGCTGTTCCTTGCTCCAGGCGATGAGTTCCTCCGGCGTCAGGGCCGCGCCTGGCTTGAGCACGATGAAAGCTTTCAGCTCTTCGCCGAGCCGATCATCCGGCACACCGATGACCGCCGCCAGTGACACGGCCGGGTGCGTCATCAGCACTTCCTCGATTTCACGCGGGAAGACCTTCATCCCACCGCGAGCGACCATGTCCTTGATCCGGTCCACAATCGAAAGATATCCGTCGGCGTCGAACACGCCGACGTCACCGGTGTGAAACCATCCGCCCCGCAACGCTTCGGCGGTTTCCGCCGGGCGGCGGAAGTAGCCCTTCATGACATTGTGCCCGCGGATCACGATCTCGCCGCGCTCCCCTGACCCGAGCGGCTGCTCCTGGTCGTCCACCACTCGCACTTCAACGCCGAAGATGGGCATCCCCACCGTGCCAGGCTTCGACGGCCACTGGACCTGATTGAAGCAGGCCACCGGTGACGTCTCCGAAAGTCCGTAACCCTCGAGCACGCGCACGCCAAACGTCTTCTCAAAGTCTTCCATCACCGCCACCGGCATCGGGGCTCCGCCGGAGATACAGACCTTGAGTCCGGAGGCAATCGAGGCCACATCCGCGCCGGACTGCCGGGCATGCTGCAGCAACGCCCAATACATCGTCGGCACCGCCACCCAGAAATTGATCTGCTCGTCCTGCATGATCTTGAGGGCGGCCGCGGCATCGAACCTCGGCAACAGCACAAGCGTGCCTCCACTGGAGATGCCCGCGTTCATCTGCGCCGTCTGCCCGGTGGAGTGAAAAAGCGGAAGCGTGATCAGGTAGCGATTCGTGGCCTGCGGCCCCGCGTTGAGCATCGGCGTATACATATCGCGGGAGGCCATCGCGTTCATCGTCATGTTGAGGTGCGTAAGTTCCGCGCCCTTCGGCTGGCCCGTCGTTCCGGATGTATACAGGATGACGGCAGTGTCGTCCGGCGCGGCCGGGTGCGTCGGCGCCACAGGCGGCTGCGCGTAAATGAGCTGGCCAAATGTCAGCGCACGTTCGATCGACGTCGGCGCCGCGGGGTTCGCCGTCATGACGACGAGGTGTTCACACTCTGGCACTTCGTCGCATCCCGCCCGGGCCATCTCCGCCAGCGGCAGTTCGGGCGTACCTTCGAAGGCCAGCATGGCTTTCGCGTCCGAATCCCGCAGGTGGTACGCAATCTCCCTGGGCTTTAACAGCACATTCAACGGGACAACCACCCCGCCCATCTTCAGGATGCCGTAGTAGGCAATTGGGAAGTACGGGAGGTTGGGACACGAGATCGCGATGTGATCGCCGGGCTGCAGTCCGAGGTGGCGCAAGCCGTTGGCCACTTGATTGGCCATGGCGTTCAACTGCGCATACGTCAGACGCATCCCGCCAGAGACCACCGCCTCTCGAGCGGGCGTGAGTTTAGCCTGATGGTCAAGCAGATAGGCGAGATTGAGCGTGGTTGCTGACATGCGTTTCAGTTCCTCAGTTCCGTCAGTTCCGCCAGTTCCGTCATTTGTGTTTGCTGAGCCAGCGAGCAATGGTCGCGATCTCCTCTTGCGTCAGCTTGCCCTCGAACGCCGGCATTTCGGCGATGGGATTCACTGCACGTGGCGATGTGATCTGTTTGACGATGCGGGACTCGTCCATTTTGGCGCCGATGGTGCTCAATGTCGGCCCCTCCGTGCCGCCAACCGAACCCATGACGTGACATCGGAGGCAGTTGCGGTTGAACAACACCGCTACTCCGGCATCGTCGCTCGACAGCACGGGCATGGCGCCGGAGCGTCCGCGCGCCAGTGCCGCAAGTATCGCGGTGTTGTCGTGCTCGTTGGTGGCTGGCGCGTCACGCAGGCCCGGCGCAATCATTTGCGGGTCCAGGAGATGTCCGGCGATCCAATCGCGAGGTTTCGACACGCGAACAGGGTCGATGGCGCCGGCCATGCCCTTCTCGCTGTGGCAGGTCGCGCAATTGCTGCTGGACATGAGGACCAGCCCCGCCTGTTCGCGCACGTTCCATTCGGCGCTTGTGGGCGCGGGCTTGTCCATCGCACCCAATACGGTCAGTGCCGCGACGGCCGCCACCAGCACGGCCAGCGCCGACAACAGCAGGCGACGATCGCGAAGCCCTCTGGTCCGCGCACGGTCGAGCCACGGGAGCAGCGCCAGCAGCGTCATGACGGCTCCGGGGATCACGATGGCGCCCACCACTTCGAGCCGGCCCGGAAAGTATTTCAAGAGCTGGAACAGGCCGAGGAAATACCACTCAGGCCGCGGGATGTAGTCGCTCGCCGTGGGATCGGCGGGCGCTTCAAGAGCAGGCGCGCCCTTCCAGGCGAGCACCGCCAGCAGGATTCCGGCGAGGATCGCTACCGTGAGATCGCGCGCCGCCTGATAGGGAAAAAAGGACTCGGACGCGCCTTCACGCGGCGTGATCGGACCTGAGATGCCGTGGCGCCGCATCAGATACAGGTGGATCGCCGTCAGCGCGAACAAGACGGGCGGCAGCACCAGTACGTGCACGCCATACCAACGCGTCAACGTCAGCGCGCCAATATCCGGCCCGCCTCGCAGCAACCCGGCCACAAACTCGCCCGCCATCGGCGTCACCTTCGAGATATTGATGGTGACGACCGTTGCCCAGTATGCG
>JBKJJZ010000011.1:0-10805 GCA_046597705.1 Vicinamibacterales bacterium
CGAAGTACTCGCCCGAGGGCGGCGCGGTCTATCCCAACAGCCCCTATGGTCAGGCTTTGAAACAAATCGCTCAGCTCATCAAAGCCGACATGGGCCTCGAGGTGGCGTTTGCCGAATCAGGCAACTGGGATCACCATGCGAACGAAGGCCCGCAGATCGCGAACCGGCTGGACGACTTTGCCGGCGGCATCGCCGCATTCGCCGGCGACCTGGGCGATCGCATGGCCGATGTGATGTTGCTGACGATGTCGGAGTTTGGACGCACGGTGTCGGAGAACGGCAATCGGGGCACCGACCACGGGCACGGCAACGCAATGCTGGCGCTGGGCGGCAACGTCAAGGGCGGCAAGGTCTACGGCAAGTGGCCCGGACTCGAGCGCGAACAGCGCTACGAAGGCAGAGACCTGGCCATCACCACCGACTTTCGAGACGTCTTCGCAGAAGTACTGACAGGCCACCTGGGTGCCAAGGACGTCAGCTCGGTATTCCCAGGTTATGCGGCCAGGAACCGTGTCGGACTCGTTCGGGCGTGATTCTGTAATGGACAAGTGTACGTAGGGCGTCCCTTCAGGGGCGCCGAATTGGCGTCCCTGAAGGGACGCCCTACGTGTCGCACTCTAACGCGAAGCGCTCCAATTGGTGCCTTTAATGGTCTTCCCATCGGCGCTGACGGTGCCGGCGTACTTCGTGCCTCCGGCGGTAAACGAAATGTCGTAGCCGAGGATCTTGCCGGCAGAAATTACGGACGCACCTAAGGTGCCGCTGACCTCCGTGAACTTCTGAGTGAGGGTGAGGGTGTTCGCGCCCATCTTCCACGCGCCTTCGACCTTGGCCGGCACCACATACAGGATCGCGGTGCACCAGCTGCTCTCACAGCCTTCCACGCGGACTTCCGTCTCCGGCTTCCATTCATCGTCGCCGGAACCCATACGGAACGTATTGGTCACCACGCGCGTGCCCGGCTTCATGTTCAGGATCGTTGGACGCAACGCTTCGTTGAGGCTCGGCAGCAGGAACATCGTCAGTACGTTGGCCTGTGAGAAGTCCGTCTTGAAGAAGTCGCCGTTCTTGAACGTGGCGCGCTCGGTCATGCCTGCTTCCCTGGCGCGCTGCTCGGCAAGCGCCACCATATCGGGATTGAATTCGACGCCCATCGCCCTGGCCCCGCGCTTGGCGGCCGTGATGACTGTGACGCCGTCGCCGGAACCCAGATCGACGAGGAAGTCATCCTTGGTCAGCTTCGCGAGGTTGAGCATTGCGTCAACAGTCACTTGTGGCGTAGGAACCCACACGACATCCTTGCCGGGTTGACCGACCTTCGGCTCGAACGGCTTCTGTGTCGCCGCCCCCTGAGCGGTCGCGGTCTGCGCCGACAGCGCCACACCAGCTACCAGCACCGCCGCCACACCACCAGAAATCACCCGCCGTGCAAATTGCCTCATCGTCATACCCCCAAACGGGATTCTAAAACGAAAAAGACGTCGGGAGTCTTTTTCGCCCGCTGCCCTGGAAAAAGACTCCCGACGTCTTTTTCGGACCGGCGTTCTACAATCGCGGAGATGTCGCTATTTCCCCGTACGCCCTTCCCCGTCGTCTCAGCCAGCCGCTTGAAGGCCAACATCCTGCGGATGCAGGCGGTGGCCAACCATGCGGGTGTTCGGCTGCGGCCGCATTCAAAGACTCACAAGAGTCCGGTGATCGCCCGGATGCAGATCGAGGCCGGCGCCGTCGGCATCTGCTGCGCAAAACTTGGCGAGGCAGAGGTCTTTGCCGATGCGGGAATCACGGACATCCGGCTGCCATATCCGATCAATCCAGTGAACGCCGATCGGGTGCTGGCCTTGATGGGGCGAGTGCGGTTCTCCTTTATCGTCGATGACGCAGGTGTGGCCGCTGAATGGTCCGACGCAATGAGCCGCGCCGGAGGAACTGTGGACATCCTGGTGAAGGTGGATGTGGGAACGCATCGATGCGGCGTGAATCCTGACGCGCCCGGTGTGGTCGACACCATTGCCGGGATCGCGTCGCTGCCTGGCCTGGCCTTCCGCGGACTTCTGAGCCACGCCGGTCACGGGTATACCGCAGAATCCCCGTACGCGCTTGCTGAAGTGACGCGGGAGGAAACCGGGATCATGGTCGGCCTGGCAAAGTGCCTTCGCGACCGAGGCATAACCGTTGACGAGGTCAGTGTCGGATCGACTCCGACCGCGCGGTTTGCCTCCAGTCAGCGTGGCA
The DNA here is from genome assembly GCA_046597705.1 of Vicinamibacterales bacterium. Lineage (GTDB taxonomy): Bacteria > Acidobacteriota > Vicinamibacteria > Vicinamibacterales > SCN-69-37 > SYFT01. The sequence goes on from JBKJJZ010000011.1 coordinate 2,236, forward strand.
TTACCGAGATGCGTCCAGGCAACTATGTGTTTCTCGATCGTACGCAGGTGGGACTCGAGTCGGGTTCGTACTCAGACTGCGCGCTCTTCATTGTCGCGACCGTGGTCAGCCGGCCGGCACCGGATCGCGCAATCCTCGACTGTGGCAGCAAGACCTTGACCTCGGATGGGGCACGCGGGTTCGGCGCGTTGCCCGGATACGGCTCGGTCTTCATCTCGTCGGACGAGAACCAACCCGATGCGTCGATCCTGATCGAGCGCCTCTCCGAAGAACACGCCACCTGTCGTGTGCCGGAGTCATCCCCCCTGCGGCCCGGCGATCGCGTGCGCGTACTCCCGAATCACGCGTGCACCGTTGCCAACCTGACAGATCGCCTCTGGCTGGCGGATGACAGTGGCGCCCTCGAAGACCTGCCCGTCGCCGCCCGCGGCCGAATCTGGTAGAGTTCCGACCTGATGACTGCCAAGACTGCCCCATCCGGTGAAGCGCTCGGTATGGTCGAAACACGCGGCTTTGTCGGCATGGTCGAAGCCATCGATGCGATGGTCAAGACCGCGAACGTCACGTTCGTGGGCTGGCAGAAGGTGGACGCCGGGCTTGTGACGGCGCTCGTCCGAGGCGATGTGGCTTCCGTCAAGGCCGCAACCGATGCCGGCGCCGCCGCTGCCCGCAAGGTCGGAGACCTCGTCGGCGTGCACGTCATCCCGCGCCCCGCCGACGACGTGGGCACTATCTTCCCGATCGACTGAAAGTGCTGCCGGGTCTAGATACCCGGCCTCCGAACCTCGAACCTCGAACCTCGGACCTCGAACCTCAAACCTATCGTGCTCCTGTCAGCGCGTTGAAGATCACCTTGAATGTGCCGAAGGTCTGGCCGCGCCATTGCGGCCTGAAGCCGAACAGGATCACTCGCCCTTCACCAAGTTCCACTTCCAGCGCAGCCGCTTTGCCCTGCAGGAACTTCTCTCCAAGCAGATAACCTGACGCCAGCGGCGATCCCGTGTCCGCGTAACGTGCCAACACCGTCCCCTTGAACCCGACGAGCGTTTCGAACGCAGGGCTCGAGTTGAAGAACACGGCCGTGGTCTTCTGAAGACCGGCCATCACCGGCCGTGACGCATCGACGTCCACGTTGAGCAGCGAGCCGCCGGCGAAAAACTCCTGCCGGCCCACGCCCTGCAGCACGTTGCGCACTGGCAGCTTCAGCTGATCGATCGCAAACGCCGTACTGCGATTGAGACACACAAGCGTGCCACCTGCACGCACGAACTCATCGATCGCTTTCACGCGATTCGCATCGCCTTCTGGCAATGTCGCAGCTCCGGCAGTGCCGGCGCCCGCACCGCGACCGGGACCCACACTTCCGACAGTTCCGGCAGCTCCGCCAGTTCCGGCATTCCCACCGCCCCGGCCTCCTCGTCCGGCGCCCACCAACACGCCGCGTGGTTCGTCGGTGACGATGATGGAGTCGAACTTCGAGCGGAGATTGCCGGCGGCGATGTCGTCGGCTGAAAGTCTTGTGAAGGGGAATTCGAAGCGCTCCAGCACCCAGCGTGTCCAACCCTCATCCATGCTGCCCGTGGGTGAATACATCGCGATGCGGGGCGCTGCCAACGCGGCTGCGGGAACCTCACTCGCGAACACGTGCCGGCCACTCACGGCCAGGTTGGTCAAAATGCCGTCAATCCCAGGAAAATCAACTACATAGCGGTCCTCGCCGGTACTGCGGTATGCCACGCGTCCGCCGGCCTTCCAGACCTGGTTGAGTACACGAAATGTATTGTTCTGCCCGGGGTCGAGCGCCACGGAGGGAGTAGATGATGCGGTCATACCACCGGCGATCGAGCCACGAACGCCAACCGCAATCCGCGCTGCCGGCGGGACAATCGCGGCCGCAAGGGAGCTCGTTTCAAACCCGAGCCCGGGCGCGCTGTCATACGGCGCCGGATCCGTCCCGCCGACCGAGTCGTACTGTGAGATTCGCGCGGTGGGCGCCGCCACCTGGCCGAGCGGCCTCAGCGTTCTCTTCAACTCCGCGCGCTTCGCTTCGTCGAGCTTCCCGATCGTCTGCATCTCGACGCCCATCGAAAGCGGCAGCGTCCAGCCCGCGGCGTCGTACGGCTGCTCAGGCGCCCCGCCGGGCGACTCGCGAATGTCGGGATACTTCTGCACGTCGAGCACTTCACGTGCGAGCGCGATGAACTCCTGGTCCGTGGGGATCACCCAGCTGCCGGCCGCGTACGTCACGTCGCCAACCTTGAAGTCAGCGGTCAGCTCCGAGACACGCACGCCTGCGAATGCCAGCCGCTTCAACATCTCCACTGCGGTCACCGGGTCGCGCTGGTTCTTCGGCACGATGTAAGCAGACGGACCAGCGGCGCGATGCTGAGCGATTTGCGCCATGCCGGATTTCCACCGGTTCATCAGTACGTTCTCTTTGTACTTCGCCGCGTAGTCCAGCACCGACATCGAAGCCGTGTGCATGTACGCAACTGAATCGCCCAGTCCGAAGTGTCCGCCGGCCCATGGGCTCGGGTAGAGACTGAGCGGCCGGAGGTCGCGATAGTCCTGCGGGATGTCATTGAGGGTGTAGTCGCGCGGCGCGGCCATGTTCGCGAGTGCGGTTTCGGTCCAGAACGAGGCGATGTTCTTGAACATGGGCGCGTAGTCGATGTAGCCCGCGTACCAGGCGTCGTAGCCGGTGCCCATGTGAGTAGCGCCCACCTGCCCGCGCTCTTCCAATCCCTGGGCGATGGCCATGCCGATCGTGTTCACGGTGCGCGACATCAGGAACGGCGCGTGCAACGCGATGGGCTCGGCGAACGGTGGCAACCAGATGCGCGTCGGGAAGGGCGCCGTCTGGTGATGCACGTAGATGACCTGCGGTTCCCACTGCCGCCACGCCTGCTCCATCACGCGCGACTCGATCATGTTCAGCATGTACGCGTCGCGATTGTTGTCGTGACCGACGTACTCCTGATAGAGCTGCGGCAGCGAAGTGCTCGCGCCAGGCGTGCCGACGTTCTTCATGTAATAGTCGGCCACCATCTGATGACCGTCGGGGTTGATCGTCGGCCACAACATCAGGATCACGTTGTCGAGAATGCGCTGCACCTGTTCGTCCCTGCCAGGTTCCGAGGGGTGAGGCGCCAGCAGGTCGTACGCCAGTTGCAACGTGTGTTGTGGTCCTGCCACTTCCGTCGAATGCAGGCCGCCGTCGATGTGGACGATCGCCTTGCCCTCGCGCGCCAGCGCCCGTGCTTGATCCTCGGTGAGTCCCTCCGGAGACGCCAGCCGCCGGGCGATCTCGCGGTAACGATCGACCTTCGCGAGGTTTCGTTCCGTCGAAATCAACGCCACGTAGTACGTCCGGCCCTGCGTCGACGTGCCCATCGGCACCATCGTCATCTTCGGGCTCGCGGCATCGAGCGCCTTGAAGTACTTGATTGTGTCGTCGTAGGTGGCGAGCTTGAAGTCGGCCCCCGGCTTGAAACCGATCACCGACTCAGGCGTCGGGACACTCGACTGGGCGAACAGCGATGTTGACGCAACTACGAGGATGACAGCGAGGGAGCGGCTCAAGCGGGACATAGCAGTGAATCTTAACTGACGGACCTGCGGAATGACGGAACTGGCGGAACTGCCTTTTTAGAATTCTGGAATTCAGAAATTTCCGTCAGTTCCGCCAGTTCCTCATTTACGAAGTCGTCTTCTTTTTCCGAACGGCCTTGCCCTTGACGGGCTTGAGTTTCAACACCTCGGCGCCCAGCAGTGCCTGGGTCGGATCGACAAGCAAATCAAAAACGTGCCCCTGCCGCGTCTTCAGAAACAGGCCGCTGCCGTTCGTCAGCAGCCTCAAATCTCCCGCATCGTCCAACGTTTCAGAGAGCCGGCGCCGGAAGTAGTCACGAAGCGCCTCCATCATCTGCTTGAGGGTCGCGTTGTCGAAGCCGCGCCGGCGAAGGTCGGCCAGCGCAAAGAGTTCGAGCACATCCACTGGCGAATACCGGCGTTCGGTGAAGCCGCCCTGGGCGGTTCGGCGAGGCGCAATGGACGGCTGAAACACGCGCGCCTCGTCCCACCACTGGAGCTGCTTGCCGGTCAGCCCCGTCTGGGCAGCGACCTCGCGGGCGGAGTAAGACGACTTCAGTTTCATGCTGGCGCCCACCTATGAACGATGATGAATGATACCGTCAACCCGACCCGCGGAATGTTCCCACTGCTTCGCGCGCTTCTGCCCCTATTCAACATCGCCGCCCTCGTGCTGGTCGCCCGGCGACGCCGGCTCGTGCGCACACTGCGCGCGGCGGACGCCGATGCCTCCGACCGCGCAGTCGCGCTCGATGACTCTGGTCTTTCAACCTGGTGGCTCAGGCGACTGATCGCAGTTGGCGTAGTGCGACAAACGCCCACTGGGCTCTATTGGCTCGACGCTGAGGCGTACAAGGGATATCGGCGCGTCAGAATCGTCCGCGTAGCAGGGGTTCTGGGACTGGCGTTTGGCGCCTGGGTGGTGTGGACGATGACTGCCTGCTGCGGACCGTGATGGAGCCCGCTCGCCTCACGCGGAGTGAAACGCACCGTCAGTAGCCTTGGCCGCCGCCACGTCTTTTTCAGTCACGCCACCAGCGCTGTGCGTAGACCAGGTCACGGTGACTTTCGTGTAGCTGATCAACAGGTCAGGGTGATGGTCAACGGATTCCGCGTATTCCGCCACGCGTTCCGCGAATGCCATCGACTCCTTGAATGAGGAACAGGTGTAGGTGCGGCTGATCGCCTGCGCGTCGGCGACCCAGCCGGAGAGGCCGGCCAGGGCTGCGCGAAGCTCTATCGAGTTCAATGACTGCATGGCGGCGCCTACTTCTTCGGGATGAGCTTCAGGATTCGCCCCTGCGGACTGTCCGTCAGCAGGTACAAAGCGCCCTCGGGTCCCTGAGTCACATCACGGATGCGCTCGGCCTTTGGCTGCAGATCCTTGAGCAGGCGCTCTTCGCCAACAATCCGCTCGCCCTTCACGTCCAGGCGCACCAGGTTCGTCGTCACCATGCCGCCGATAAACAGGCTGCCCTTCCAGGCCGGAAAAAGATCGCCGGTGTAGAAGGCCATTCCGCTCGGGGCGATGACCGGATCCCAATAGTAGATGGGCTGCTCCAGGCCTGCCTGCGCCGTGATGCCGCCCGTGATGGGCGCGCCCTGGTACTCGATCCCGTAGGCGATGATCGGCCAGCCGTAGTTCTTCCCCTTGCGGACGATATTGAGTTCATCCCCGCCCCGGGTGCCGTGTTCCACCTCCCACAGTTCACCGGTCGTGGGATTGATGGCCGCCGCCTGCGAGTTGCGATGACCGAGCGACCAGATCTCGCCGCGCGCGCCCGCGGTGCCGACAAATGGATTGTCTTTCGGAATCGAGCCGTCGCGATTGATTCGAACGATCTTTCCCTGCAGCGAGTCCAGCTTCTGTACGAGCTGGCGGCCTGCCTCGATCTGGCGATCGCCCTGGGTCACAAACAACGTGCCGTCGCGTCCGAACGCCAGGCGGCTGCCGAAATGCCCGTTGGAGCGCATCGAGGGCGACTGCTTGTAGATGACTTCAACGTTGTCGAGCCTTGGCGCGTCGCCATCGACGAGCTTGCCGCGTCCGACCGCGGTGTTGTTCGTGCGATCTTCATGCGGCTCCGAAAAGCTGAAGTAGACCATCTGGTTCGACGCGTAGTCAGGATCGAGCGCAACGTCGAGCAGGCCGCCCTGGCCGCGGTTATCCACTGGCGGCAAGCCGGTCACGGCCGCCGACAACGTGCCGTCGAGGGCGACAATTCTCAGCCGGCCGGTTTTCTCGGTGACCAGGATCCTGCCACCGGGCAGGAACGCCATTCCCCAAGGCGCCTCCAGTCCCTGCGCCACGGTGACCACCTCGAACGCGACATTGGTCTTGCGCTCCGGTGCGTCCGTCTGGCCGGTGACTGCCGGCTTCTGATCGGGGGCATTAGCGGCCCGGGGGTCCACGCCGGCCTGCTGCGCATATCCCACAGCGACGACCGCCGCACACAGACCGATGGCGAGAGTTCCGACCGTTCGCTTTTGGCTCATGAAGGAATGTTAGCATCGCATTCCAGGAAAGTCCGACGGAGGTCCCATGGTCCCCAGAATCCCGCTTCGACTCGGTTCGGCTTTCTGCGTCGCCGCGCTTGCGGCGTCCGGGCTTGGCGCAGTCGCGGCGCCCGAGCTGAAGTTCACCGACACAAAACTCAAGAACGGCCTGCGGGTGATCATCCACGAGGATCACACCGCGCCCGTCTACTCAATCGCCGTGGTCTACAACGCCGGGTCGCGTGACGAGCGGCAGGGCCGGACAGGCTTCGCGCATCTGTTCGAGCACATGATGTTCAAGGGGTCCGAAAACGTCGGGCCGGGCGAACACTTCGTGCTCGTCTTCAACAACGGCGGCTCGATGAACGGCACCACCAATCAGGACCGGACGCTCTACTACGAGACCTTGCCGGCCAACCAACTCGATCTGGGGCTCTTTCTCGAGGCGGATCGCATGCGGTCGCTGGAGATCACGAAAGACAACCTCGACAACCAACGCAATGCGGTGCAGGAGGAGCGCCGGCAGGGGCTCGACAACCAGCCCTACGGCAAGTCTTTCGAGGCGTTTGACGAACTGGCAAACGACAGCTTCGCGTACAAACACTCCGTGATCGGATCGATGGCCGACCTCAACGCCGCGTCGGTGGAAGACGTCGCGTCGTTCTTCAAGACGTACTACGCGCCCAACAACGCCGTCATCGGAATTTCAGGCGATGTAGATTCGGCGCAGACACTGGCCAAGGTCCGCAAGTACTTTGAAGCGATTCCCGCGCAGCCGGCGCCCGCGCCCGTAATGGTGGACGAGAAACCCCAAACCGCCGAGCGGCGACTGGTGATGGAGGATCCGCTGGCGCGCCTGTCGCGACTCGATATCGGCTACAAGATCACGGCGCTTGGTTCGAAAGACGATGAGGCGCTGTCGGTGCTGGGGACGGTGTTGTCGTCCGGCCGCAGCTCGCGCCTCTATGAGGCGGTCGTGCGGCAAAAGCAATTGAGCACCGGCGTTGGCGCAGGCGCGTCGCAGTTTCGCAGCAGTGGACACTTCCGCTTCAATGCCAACCTCGCGCCGGGAAAAACCATGGCGGATCTCGAAGCGGCGATCTGGGATGAAATCGAGAGGGTCAAGAAGGGGCCGATCGCCGACTGGGAAATCGAGAAGGCCCGCAATCAGGCAAGGCGTCAATTGGTGGGAACCCTGCAATCGTCTTTGAGCCGTGCGGTGCTGATGGCCCAGGATGCGCTGTTCTTCAACGAACCCGGACGGATCAACAAAGGCCCCGACCGCATAACGGCGGTGACCGCGGCCGATGTTCAGCGCGTGGCCGCAACGTATCTGGTGCCCGAGCGGCGGACCGTGGTCATCACGAACCCGAAACCATCCGCAGCCAAGGAAGGTGTGCAGTGAAGATCCCAGCCATGCTCGTCGCAACAGCAGGCGCCGCGTTGCTTGCAGCCGGCGGAGTGCTGGCGGCGCAGGCGCCGCCACAGCCGGCCTCAAAGGCCGTGGTCATGAAGGGCCGCGCACCGGTGTCAAAAGAAGTGCTCCGCGTCAAACTGCCGGCGCCGGCCGAAGCCGACCTGCCGAACGGCGCCCACCTGATGGTGCTCGAAGATCGGCGCGCGCCACAGGTGACCGTGCAGATATTCATTCCGGGCGCCGGTGGGTATTTCGATCCCGCCGGTCTGACCGGCTTGGCCAGCTTCACTGCGTCTCAAATGCGCGAGGGCACGAAGCAGTGGACGACCACGCAACTCAATGAGGAACTCGAACGGCTCGCGGCCTCGGTCTCAGTGGGCGCATCGATCTCTGCCACCGAGGCTGTACTGACGGTCTCGTCGCTGCCCGAGCATCTTGACCGCGTCATGAGTATTGCCGCCGATGTGCTTCTGAACCCGACGTTTCCTGACGAGGAGTTCGGGCGCTACAAACAACGAACGCGCGCCGGCCTGGTGCAGCAACGCTCCAGCCCCGATTTCCTGGCCGCTGAAACGGCGAACAAAGTGATGTTCGGTGACCACCCGGGAGGGCGCATTTCGGTCACGCTTGAAGCGCTCGACAAGGCCACGCGCGCCGATCTCGCGGCCTTCCATCAGGCGAAGTACGTGCCGGATCATGCCGCCATCGCAATTTCCGGCGACATCTCGATGAGCGAGGCGCGCAGGCTGGTGGACACAAAGCTTGGCGCATGGAAGCGTGCGAACACGCCCGTGCCCGAAGCCGGCGACCCGCCGATGCCCGGCCCCGCGCAGGTCCACTTCGTGGCGCGACCCAACTCCGTGCAGACGAACATCATCGTGACGGCCCCGGCGATTTCACGCACGAACCGTGACTACGACGTCCTGGGCGTGATGAACCAGATCATCGGAGGCGGACCCACCGGCCGGTTGTTCATCATCCTGCGCGAAGAGAAGGGCTACACATACGGCGCCTACAGCAACGTGAGCGCGGGAATGTTTCGCGGAACGTGGTCGGCAGCCACAAA
>JBKJJZ010000153.1:0-3881 GCA_046597705.1 Vicinamibacterales bacterium
GCCGCTGACCGCGGTTCGGCGATCAACCGCCGAGCGCGTGCGACGTCCGCGTCCGTCGTCTGATGCAAAGTGTAATGGCTCGACTGCGTCACGAGTCCGACCACGACCAGGTACTCACCAGGCGGCACCTCATAGAGGCGATAGACGCCACGGTCATCCGTGGCCGGGCCGGAGAAGCCGAGGCGGGCGGCTGCCGACGTGAACGTTACGAGCACTCTGCCGTTCGGCGACGGTTTCCTTTGCAGAAGCGCGACGTACCGGTGTGGCGCCGGTTCTCCACTGATGTTGAGAACGCGGCCAGTGATGACACCCCCACGTAGCATCGGCACCACCAGATCGGCGCGACGAGCCCCATCGGCCAGCACCACCGGCACGCCGGCCCGCCCGGGCCGTGAAGCGCCATACGTATGTGTGATGAAGCCCGCTTTGGTTGCCGTCAACGCATACCGGCCCGCTGGCAGTTCGCTGAACACGAACTGCCCGCGATCGTCGGTGACCACCGTTCGCGCCACTCCGGGCTGGGCCCGATTGATGCTGACGCGCACACGACGAAGCGGCGCGCGCATGGCGTCATCGGCCAGCACCACGCCCGAGAGCACCGCTGTCCCTCTCGCCACGGGTGCCGCCTCGTCCCGCGATTGCGGAATGGCACGCGACAGGGCAGGCGTGATCAACGACGACGCCATCACAATCGCGACTGCGATCAGGCGCATTGGACTACCGCACCCTCCGCGTCGTGAGGTCGACCATGCGCCGCTCCGCATCCCCGACGTGCACGCGCTGCGCGATGACGCTCAGAGCATCGAACAACGCGGGACTTTGCCAGTCCGACATGACGGACGCTTCGACAGCGACCACGAAGTAGTCGCCCGCCGGCAGGTTGTTCACGACGTAACGGCCGGACCGATCGACGCGTACGTTCACGACGCCGCGCGGGTGAGCGCCATAGTCTGTCCACATCCGCCGGTCCGTAGGGAATATGGCGACGGCAGCGTCGGCATCTATTTTCCCGGCCGTATCCCTGACGACACCCGACAACTCATGAGGGTGGTCGGTGAACGTCACGCGGATTCCGAGTATCGGCTCGAGGCCGAGATCGAGCGGCAGCACCGACACATCCCGGCCGCCAATCATCGCGGACTGCAGTGACCATCCTTGCTGCGGGGCGGCTCGCACGAAATACCGACCCGGCGGAAGGCCGATACTCTTGAACTCGCCCTGAGCGTTGATCTCGACCTCTTTGTTGTCTCGCAACGCGACAAGCCGGCCATCGGCGCGATCGAGCTCGATCACGAAGCTTCGGGCAACGGTAGGGGCCGGAGTCGTGGTGTTGCCGGAAAACACGACGGATCCTGACGCGAAACCTGACGGCCGGAGGGTTACGCGGACGTCGCGGACGTCTTCGTCGCCGACGGAAAGCGGTTCCGATGCCCATAACGTCACCATCTCGGTCCACGGGGATGCCGCGTTAAACCCACCCACGTAGATGCCGTCGTCGACGTCGTAAAGCTGAAGTCCACCCGCGAGCCCGACGCGGCCCTCCACCGGCGTCTCGAGCGCCTCGAGCGTGTAGTCACCGGGCGGCACCATGAGAAACATGAATCGGCCGGACGAGTCGCTCACCGCGATTGCCGCCGCGAAATCTGACTGCGCGGCCGCCGAGCCCGCGCCCTTCAGCATCAACGCCACGCTTCCCACGGGCCCTGAGGGTCCCAAGACAGTCCCCGACACTCGCCGCATCGATACCGGACGCAACTGAAAATCGACACCTTCGCGCGTCTCCGCCGCGCTCACTCGCACACTCGCGGCGTCCGAGATCGAGAAACCGTTTGGGTGGAACACTGTCGGGTAGGCAAGAGCGTTGCCCGGTTCGAGGGGAGGAGGAACCGCCTGCGCGACAGTCTGCTGCAACCAATCTCCGGCCGCGATAGCCGTTGACGTACCCGCGACAATCCCTCTAGGCATACCTGCCCCAAGAACTCGGATCGCCTGGAGAGTCGCCACGCCTGGCACGGCCGCAGACACCGGTGCCGGCGTCGTCGGCGTCGTGATCAACGACGCCGGCACGACAACGACGTGGTCGCCCGGCAGGACCTCTGAGATGCGATAGATGCCGCGATCATCCGTGCGCCCGTAGGCAGGAAGCTCCGAATTGATCCACCCGCGCCCGCCCGCGAACACTCGCGCCCACGCTTGGACCTGCGCGCCAACAACGGGCTCCCCCGCTTCATCGACGACCCGCCCACTGATCGCGCCGTACTGCCACACGCGAATCACGACGTCATCGCGCCGCTCACCCTCCCCGAGTTCCAGGCGCTGACCGCGCCTGTCAGGAAACTCCATCGCAGGATCCCGAGGATTGTTCGCCCCGGCCCAGCGCTGGCCCAGCGTGCCGCGCGCGTATCCGGGCTTAATAACGGAGAGATTGATGGCACCGGAGGGGAGATCAAAGAAGACAAACTCCCCTTTGTCGTTCGTCAGCACCCAGTTGTCAGAGAGCGACGTCATCACTCGCGCCTCAGTGACGGGCGCGCCAGTGACGCCATCGATGACACGACCGAGGACGAGCCCATCGCCCGTGGGCGAGAACATGCCGGGCAATTGCGTCCGTGCAGCGGCCGAAACAGCGGCAAGAAAGAACGCGGGCACCAGCCAGGTTCGCCTGAGGGGCATTGAATAGTCGTTGGCGGGATTCTAACTCGAACGCAGTGAGCGTTCAGCGAAGGCGGACGACCTCTCCTGAACGTTGACCGAATCCCTGTCCACCAACATTAGCGATCTCGACGGAAGCGCGCGCTCCCGCACGAACGCTGCGCAAACGGAATGAGACTTGCTGAGGTGCACATCAAGTAAACATGTCACCTCCAAGCGACATGTCCTCGCATCAACTCGAATCGCCTTCGCGCTGACGACATGTCCTGACGAATAACTGGTGCGCGCACGGGAAACTAGGCGCGCGCAAGCTCGGTACGCCACTTGCAGTATGAGCGGAGTACCGAACAATGTCCGAACCCCAGGCTCAAATCGCTGACTGCTTTTCCGTCGACGAAATTGCGCGCGCTGCAGGCGTCTCAGCCGAACAGGCGTGGCGCAGCATCGAGCAGGGACAGGCGCGCGTCCAGGATCAACACGTGCCGGCCGTGGACGCCGTGCAGCTCGTGCGCGTGCTGCGCGGACTCGAGGCACCGTCGCGCGATCGGTTTCCATTCAACATCGTTCCGAAGCCCTCGCCAAAAAAGATGACGCGGGGCGTCGTGCTCGCTGGTGCGGCCCACGTGATGGCGGCGATCCTGATTTTCTCTCCGGCGCTATTCGGCCTGCAGCCGGAGAGGGTCGAGATCAAGTCGCCGGACCCGGAAACGAAGCTCGTGTTCCTCATGCAGCTTGGCAAAGGTGGCGGCGGCGGTGGTGGTGGACTGCGCGAGAAGACGCCGGCTCCGCCGGCACGACGCAAAGCACCGGTGAGTCTGCCGAAGCGTGTTGCGAGTCCCGTGCCGCCTGCGCGCCCGAAGGCCGCGCCGCCTCAGCCAACGCCCGAACCGCCAAAGCCCGAAGTGCGCCCCCAAAGAGTGATCGCCGAGACACCGGTCGAGACACCCGCGCCGCCGCCTCCTCCACCGCCACCGGCTATGCAAGCGCCGGTGAAATCGATTCCCGCTGATCGCGTGGAATCCCCGGGTCTTCCAGAAGCTCCACCTCGCGAGCCCAGCCGCGGCACCGGAGATCGTGGCGGTGTGGGGTCTGGTTCCGGGCAAGGCATTGGTGAAGGCAGCGGCGGCGGCCTTGGTGCAGGTACGGGCGGAGGCACTGGTGGCGGTGTGTATCAGCCAGGCGCAGGGATCGATCCCCCCACTCTTGTCAGGGAAGTGCGGCCGGTCTAC
>JBKJJZ010000189.1:0-12644 GCA_046597705.1 Vicinamibacterales bacterium
GCGGTCCGCCGAAGCTTCAGCGAAGGCGGAAGACGCGGCCTCCGACGATGAAGCGCACGATTGAGGCATTCCATCTGGACGAGCTGGGTGACTGGGTTGCGGATCTCGCCTGCGGCCATGACCAGCACGTGCGCCATCAACCGCCATTCCGGATGCGTGAATGGGTGCTGACTCCGGAAGGCAGGGCCAGCTTTCTCGGCGCGGAGCTCGACTGCGTGCGCTGTGATCGGTTCGAGCTGCCGGCCGGCTTTGTCCCCTACCAACGGACGGCCGACTTCGATGAGGGAACCGTTCCTGCGGGACTCCTCGCGGATCACTCGACCAAATCCGGCGTGTGGGGCGTCCTTCATGTGCTGGCCGGCCGGCTCACCTACGTCGTCGAACCGCCGCTCGCACGTGAGGTGCTCGTGGAGGGAGGTCACACGGCGGTAATCGTGCCCGAGGTGAAGCACCGTGTCCAGCCCGACGGGGCGGTGCGCTTCTTCGTCGAGTTTCACCGACGGCCGTAGCACCGGGGCGCTGTAGACTGCTGCCATGCGCCGAACTGCCCTGATTGGTCTCACCTGTTTTGCTGTTGCCCGGTTCGTAGGGGCGCAAGAACCGCCGGCTTTTCCCAGCACGGTCACCAAAGGCGCGGCGTTTGATCACTACATCAGTGGTAACGCGGACGATGTGAAGAGGACGACCCAGGGCGGGTTGTTGCTGGCAGGCGGGGGAACCGACCAGCCGGATGCATTCCGCTGGCTGATCCGCAAGGCCGGTGGCGGCGACATCGTCGTGCTCCGTGCATCTGGTTCAGACGGGTATCACCCATTTGTGATGCGGCTGGGCGGTGTGGACTCGATTGAATCGTTTGTCGTCCACTCGCGCGAGGCCGCCAGTGATCCTCTGCTGCTCGACCATCTGAAAAAAGCGGAGGCAATCTTCTTCGCCGGCGGCGACCAGAGCCGTTATGTGCGGTTCTTCAAGGACACCGAGGTCGAAACGATCGTGAACGATGCGGCAAAGCGCGGCGTCCCCGTCGGGGGCACCTCGGCTGGGCTCGCGATTCTCAGCGAGTTCTCCTATGCGGCGCTGAATGAGTCGGTCACGACCGACACGGCCGTGGCGGACCCCTTCCATGCCGACATCACGCTCGACCGCAACTTCCTGACCCTGCCCCACATGGCGGGGGTCATCACCGACAGCCATGTCATCGAGCGCGGACGGCTGGGCCGCACCGTGGCATTCATGGCGCGCCTGAAGCGCGACGGATGGCTGGGTGACCGGCCCGCCCGTGCCATCGCGATTGATCGGGAGACCGCTGTCCTTGTCGAGCCCGACGGATCGGCCACGATTGTCGGCCCCAAGACCGCGTACTTCATGGAAGGTCCGAGTGCCCCGCAGGTGTGCGAGCCGGGCCGACGCCTCACCTACTTTCCGGTGTCGGTCTACACGGTGACAAACGCGTCGCGGTTCAATCTCGCCACCTGGAGCGGTTCGGGCGGTACCGCTGAAGTCATGTCCGTAAAGGACGGTCGTGTGACCGGTCCTTCCTGAGACGGAGCACCTACACAATCACTTCGCAGTCACGTTCACTGTGCCCGACGTGGTGCTGTTGTTCGAAGCATCAAAGGCTTTTGCATGCAAGTTGTACGCGGCGTTCTTTGCATTTGGCACTGGCCAGGCGCAAGAGAACGGAGCAATGGTATCGGTGCACTTAAGAACATTCTTTACGTAGAATTCCACCTTCGTCACCCCAACATTGTCCGAAGCATTTGCTGCAATAGTGAATGTAGCACCGCGAGTCACCAGGCCGCCGTTGACCGGAGAGGTGATGGACACTGTTGGGGGCACTGATTCAGCGATAAGGACAGACACCGTCTGCGACTGGATATTGCCGGGATTGTCTACCGCTATAACCTGAATAGTGTGCACGCTCCCTGGAGGATAACTGGAGGCGTTCCAGACAATAGAGTAAGGCGACGAGAGATCCTGACCAATCTGTACATTGTCAACCAGGAACCTCACCCGATTGATTCCACTGGCGTCAGTCGCAGTCGCGGTGACCGTCACATTGCCGGGAACAACGGCTGCATTGTTGAGGGGAGCCGTGACCGATACAGTGGGCAGCGTGGTGTCTGCTATTCCACCCGCTGTCACTACCATATCGTCTGTAGAAGACAGCTCGGTGTCTGAAACAGTCAGGCGCAGGGTGTACACGCCGGCCGCGGAAAAATAGGCCTGGGTGGCGAGACTTACATCATTACTGAAGGTGACGATTCCTGGGCCTGAAACCACTCCCCACGTTGCAATCAACGTCGGAGTAGGCACCCCATCATCACCGGCCGTACCGGAAAGCGAGGCAGTGGCTGGCAAGGTGACCGTGATATCAGGCCCGGCGTTTGCAACGGGAGCCTGGTTCCCGCTGTAACTGACTGCCACAATCACTTGATCCATGGACGTCAGGCTCTGATCGTCCGCGGTAATTCGTAGAACGTATGTCCCCACCGCAGAGAACGTCACGTCGGTCTGGAGACTCGTTGGGCTGGAGAATTCCGCTGTCCCCGGACCAGAAGTCACACTCCACATCGTCGTGACATTGCCTGCGGGCAAATTATCATCTGACACATATCCTGTCAGGCTGGCGACAGCCGGCAGAATTACCGTGGTGTCTGGTCCAGCGTGGACTGTTGGGGACTGGTTGACTGTAGCCCCCGAGCGAAACCAGGGTGTATACGGAGAGGTAAGGTAAAAATTCATCATTTGCTTGGAGACTTTTTTTATCCCTCCTTGCTCAGGATGCGTGTAATCGGTCGTCTTGAAATCTTCGACATCGTAGGTCAAGCCATCGCTGCGAGCAGTGTCCCCGGGTGCCCAGAGATACGCCCCCCAGCCAACCCAGGGCGCCACAGAGGGACCAAGATTTCCAGCGACTGGATCGATTGTCCCACTTCTGCTTTGTTCGATTTGAGCCTGGATCAGCCACTTGGTGGCAAAGCCGTATTCGTACGCATACGGTTCCGGGTTGAGAGGCGTGATGGCATAACCGGCATAGACGCGTGACTGCAGGAAGACCTGGCTTAAATTCACATAGCGTGTCTTCGCGAAGCGCAGCATATTTCCGACGTGCACTTCATAAACACACGCTTCCACAGCCGGGTTCAATACACAATAATCGGCGGGTGAAGTACCGGGCGAAGAAGCCATGGAAATATCTGGTCCAGGATTGCCGCCCTTCATGATGACTACCTGGACCTGCTTTTCACTCAAGCCCCGGGGAGTCAGGTTGTTGGCAAGACATGTTGCGTAGTTTCCGAAGCTGTCATCTTGCCACCTTGAAGCGGCCTCGCCACTCCTCGCACAATTGACGAGGACCACATTACTGCTATTCACCCCGGCATTGCCCACGGCTTGTGCGATAAACGTTTCTGCGTCGCACACCGTTGTCGAATCAGAGCTTCCCTGCTTGCACATCTGGGCAGTCCAGTTCGACATACCCATGGTAATAGCAACCACTTTACCCGCGGAATCTGGAAGGCCGTTGACATCTCGGGGCACAACGTTCGCCGCGGCAGCCATGCCGGCGCTATCGTGGTCGGCTGGAGGGTTATTACTGTCCTCGTAAAGCAAGCCGGCGAATGTATTCAAGTAAAGCTCGCCGAAATCAAAGTCCGTCAGCGGAGTCGCTGGAAAACTATCAGCCTGGGCTACGTTGGCGTCGTTCTGTTTAGTTACGACAGTCGCAACCAACACTACCAATACCAGCCCCACTGTTACGGACAGAAACCGCCTAAGACCCACCGTCGGACTTGTGCTCGTTTCCATAGATTTTTTGTCTCAGCGGCGGCTCACGTGGTGACCGACGGTTTCGAGGCCCGCGGCCGCGGAGCTTAGCACAATCAGAGCCACTTCGTCCGAGAAGCAGGCCAGGAACCAGCAGGCGTCGCACGCTCAAGAAATTGCCCCGGGGGAGGCGTGCCCCCCGGGGCGTGTGTGTCTTTTGCCTGGCGCGTTACCAGGAGATACGCGCCTGTACCGGGGTTGATGGATGCTCGGCACTACAGGCCGACGCGCCCCGTCGCAACCCATTCGGTGCCGCGCGGGAACGTGACGCCAAAGTCAGGCGAGGCCAGCGCGGCGAGGTCGTGTCCCCACGTCGTGTGAAAGATGCGGCCTTTCCCGAACGTGAGCACCATCAGTTGCGGTTCGTCACGGCCGCTGCCGGCGTTGGCTGGATCGGAGTACGCGGTGGCCAGCACCGTCATGTTCGCGCCCGGCCCGCGCAAGTGGGCGTAGAGTTCATCGGCGCCGTGCATCCAGGTCGCTCCCAGGCCTTTCACTATCGGATGCTCGGGTGCGCGCACGGTCACCAGGAACGGGATGCGTTTGCCATGGCTGCCTGCGTTGCCGGATGACGAGTCCGACACAAGCGCACCGTCACGGATGAACCAGAGGGGGCCGGCTTTCTCAGTGCGGCCACGCCAGCCACCCACACCCAGCATCTGGTTGTAGGCCGCCCAGCCGGGGAACGCGTTATTGGCCGCGTGGACGGCTACCACTCCGCCGCCAGCAGATACGTACGCCTCGAAGGAGGCCTTCAGGGCGGCGGACCATCGTTCGTCCGGCGCATCGTAATTGAGCACGACGGCCCGGTAGCGCGCGAAGTCGGGTTTGAACGTACTGACATCGCCGCCAGGGGACGGCGCAGTGACCACGGTCACGGCAAACCGCGACGTCTGGTCGAGCATCGACTTCAACACTGGTGTGATCCGCGCCCAGTCGTGGTACGGTCCGCCGCTCTCGCCGTCCAGAATCATGATGGGAATCGGCACCTGCGCCCGCGTGCCTGCCCCGCCAAACGCGAGGCCCACGGCGAGCAGTCCGGCTCCCCAGCCCCGTATCACCCGACACTTCCGCGTTTGAGTTCGTTCATCAGATAGTCTGTGGACCGCGCGGCCATCGCCATGATGGTGAGCGTGGGGTTCTGACACGCGCCCGAGGGGAAGCTCGCCGCGTCCATCACAAACAGATTCGCCACGTCGTGGGCTTGCTGGAATTGATTGAGCACCGATGTCTTCCGGTCGGCGCCCATCCGCGCACCGCCCATTTCGTGGATGCCATATCCCGGCACGCGATCTTTCACCATGAACGGCTGGATGTTTTTCGCACCAGCCGCATCCAGCATCTCGGCGGCCGTCTGGGCCATGTCCGGGATCATGGCCTTCTCGTTTTCACCCCAGGCCATGCTGATACGAATGGCCGGGATGCCAAAGACATCGACGGCTTCCGGATCGATCTCGATGACGTTTGATTCCTGCGGCAGACACTCGCCGAACCCACTCAGATTGAGCGAAGCCACACCGTCACGAGCCGCCTGCTTCCAGGCATGACCGAACCCCGCGGCACCAAACGTGAAGTTCGTGCTGCCGCCGCCCTGGAATCCGAACCCGCGCAGAAACGCTGAATGGCGCGGGCCGTTGGCGGTGTTGCGGAACCGAATCACGTAGATCCCGTTCGGCCGCCTCGGACCACCAAGCGTCGGCGTCGCTTCGAGGTCGGGAAAGTCGCCGCGCGCGCCGCCCGCCACCCACAGGTGATCCATCAGGTAGCGCCCGAGCGTGCCGCTCGAATTGGCGAGGCCCTCGGGCTGTTGGCGCGATTTGGAGTTGAGGAGGATCCGCACCGATTCGAGCGCCTGCGCGCACAAGACGACTGACCGGCCGCGAATCTCGCGCGTCTGCCGGGTCACGCGATCGACGTATCGCACACCCGTCGCGCGGCGATGGTCGGCGTCCATCATCACCTGATGGACCATCGCGTTCGTGATGAGCGTGCACTTGCCGGTGGCCACGGCGTCGGCCACGGTGGTGAACGCCGCGTTGAAATACGACCGCGTCATGCAGCCGCGTTCGCACGGGCCGCAGTAGTGGCACGCGGCCCTGTCGTTGTGGTTGGCCGTGAGTATGGCGGCGCGTCCAATCGTGATTGTCCGGCCGAAGGACTTCTGTGCCGCAGCAGCCAGCATCTTCTCCGAGCAGTTCATCGCCATCGGCGGCAGGAACTGACTGTCGGGTAACTCCGGCACGCCTTCCGCCTGTCCGCTGATGCCGACATAACGCTCGACCAGGTCGTAGTACGGCACCAGGTCGTCGTAGCCGAGCGGCCAGTCGGCGCCCGCGCCATCAAACGAGTGCCCCTTCAGATCCTGCTGGCTGAAGCGATAACTCTGCCGGCCCCAGACATTGGTCCGGCCGCCCACCATGCGTGTCCGGCCCTGCCAGCTGAACGGCCGGCCCGTCGGTGTCGTGTACGGCTCGTCGTGATCGTTCACGAACCAGTCCGCGTTGTGCTCCGTGCACGCATAGCAGTCGGTCTGTTTCGGGCGCGTCTTGCGCAGCAGCTCGCGCGACAGGCTCGCATACGGCAACTCGTGCGGCCGCACATGCTCGAAGCTCTCCCCTGGTTTGTGCGCGCGGCCGGCCTCGACCAGGGCCACGTTGACGCCGGCTTCAGCCAGGCGTTTCGCGGCCCACCCGCCCGACGCGCCGGACCCGACCACGATGACGTCATAAGGCGCAGCCTGTTTCGGCATCTGAGTGGCGCTAGTATAAAGCCATGTTAGAGTGCGCCCGTGCCCGACTCCCCGAAGACGATGAGGCGGCGCGATGTGCTGACGGGCCTGGCCGCCGGCGTCGCCGGCGCGGTCGTGATGCCTGGCGTCGCGGCCCACGCTCGCGCCGGCGCTGACGGCGCACGCATCAATGACGCCGGCCAGGCCGCGACCGGTTCACGCGCTGCGGCTGCTCAGCCACTGCCGCGCCTGCTCGATGACCATCGTCGCGCCATGCTCGACGGGCTCGCCGATCAACTCATACCCGGCGCTCGTGCCGCGGGCGTTGCCGCCCTGCTCGATCGTGTACTGGCGGTTGAGCCCTCGACGGCTCAGCGACGATTTCTCAATGCCCTTGGCGCGTTCGAACGCGACGCGCGCGACCGTCACAGCAAGGGGTGGATGGAAATCACCAGCGCGCAGCAGCTGGAGATTCTGCGCGCGGCCTCAGCGCAGGCGTCAGCCAAGCCGGTGCCGCCCGCGTGGACACCTGGTCAGCCGATCGAGCGCCCCGAGGAGCCCAAGGCCCCACCCGCCAATCTCCGCGATCACCTGGATCACCTCAAGGACTGGGTCCAGCGCGCGTACTTCACCACGCCAGCGGGGATGAAGGAATTCGGGTTCACAGGCGACACGGCGTTCGAGGGTTTTCCGGGATGCCGGCATCCCGGAGACGTGCACTCGTAAGATCGCAGGCACGGAGGCTGATGTGGACAGCGCGTCCTGGGACAAAGCCAAGGACTGGGTGGTGGAAGCATCGAAGCTGCCGCCATCCGAGCGCGAGGCTTTTTTGGAGCGCCGCTGTCCCGACCCGGACCTTCGGGCCGAAATCCAGGCGTGGTTGAGGGCAGACGACGAAACCCTCGCGCAGTCTCAGCCGCCTGGAACACCGAGGGGCACCGGGGAAATCGCCGTGGGTGACCGCGTCGGTCCTTATCTGATTGTCGACTCCCTCGGCCACGGAGGCATGGGCCAGGTGTTCCTCGGCAACGATGTGCGGCTGCATCGTAAGGTTGCGCTCAAGAGTCTGTTCACCTCCGGAGAGCAGAGCGCTTCGGACCAGCGCTCCCCCATCCTGCGGGAAGCCCGAGCGGCGGCGCAGGTCAACCATCCAAACGTAGCCACGATCCACGACATCGTCGATCACAAGACGGGCACGCTCATCGTGATGGAGTACGTCGAGGGCGAAAGCCTCGCGCGCGTCCTGCACCGCGGGCGACTGCCTCTCCGGCGCGTCGTCGCTATTGGCCGCGAGCTTGCGGCGGCGCTCGGGGCTGCTCACGCGAAGGGTGTCATCCATCGGGACATCAAGCCCGCGAACATTCAATTGACCCTCGACGGATCCGTGAAAGTCCTGGACTTCGGCGTGGCGGCGGCGACGGCGGCGTTCACGACGGCTTCGGGCTCAGGGGGCGTGGAGTCGCGCCGGGCGCGCACGGGGACGCTGGGCTATATGTCGCCGGAACAAATGATGCTCCAGCCGGTCGACGAGCGTTCGGACATCTTCAGCGCGGGCATCGTGCTGTTCGAGATGGCCACCGGCACGCGCGCCTACAAGGGCAGGGGCGTAATCGAACTTGTCGAGGTCGTGAATCGCCCCATCCAGCGGGCCGACGCGGTAGACCCGCAGGTGCCGCGCGCGCTGGCTGACCTGATTGCCAGAGCACTCGATCCCGATCCAGCCAATCGATTCCAAAAAGCCTCGGAGCTGGGCGCGGCATTGGAGGCGTTCGAGAAGAGCCGCGCCTTCCGGGCATTGCCCGGTCCCCTGCCGGTGACGCGGCGTTCGACGCCCTTTCGTCCCGTGACCATGGCACTGGCGGCTGCGCTTGTGATCTCGGCCGTCGCCGGCTGGGTCTTGTGGCCGCAGGCTCGCCTCGTCGCAAAAAGCGTGGCAGTGCTGCCGTTTGACGCGCCGGGTACCACCGATGGTGGAGACCTTGCGTCCGGGTTGAGCGGCGATTTGCTCCACGAGCTTCAGCAGTTCGATCTCGAGGTCAAGAGAGTCCCAACGAGCATGAACGCCGCCGTCAAGATGGCCCTGGGCGTCGACCTGCTCGTGATGGGTTCGATTGACCGTGCAGGCTCCACCACCACGTTGACGCTGACCCTTCAGCCCCCCGCCGGCGAACCCGTCTGGACGCGCCCCTATGTCGAGGCTGAGACATCGCTTCCGACTCTACCGCGGCGCGCCGCCGCTGACGTGGCGGCGGCACTCGGTCTGAGTCGGCGCGCCAATGCGGGCAGCCCCTCTCATCAGGCCAACACTCAGGCGTGGAGCGCCTATTCGCGTGGCAGGGCGCTGTTCGAACAGCGGACAGGAAGCTCGCTCCGTCAGAGCATTGAGTCCTTCAAGAGGGCCGCCGATCTTGACCCTGAGTACGCCGAGCCGTGGGCGGGGATGGCCGATGCCTACATTGCCCTCGGTGTGTCGGCGTTCGGCTCGTTATCGCCGCACGAGGCGCGGAGCCTGGCCAAAGAAGCCGCGCTCAAAGCTCTTGACCGGGACCCTCATTCAGCCCAGGCACACACTTCGCTCGCGTTTGCGACGTTCTTCCAGGAATGGAATTGGCCCGCGGCCGAGGAGCGATTCAACAAGGCGATCGATCTCAATCCGCAGTACGCCCTGGCGCACCAGTGGTACGCGAACTACCTGAACGCGATGGGACGACAGGACGAGGCGATGGGGGAGATCAGCATCGCCCGGAACCTGGATCCGCTCTCACCCATCATCAACCGCGACGTCGCATGGCATCTGTTCTTCCAGCGCAAGTATGCGGACGCCGTCACACAGCTGCAGCTGACGCTGAAGATGGATCCCGGCCACGAACCGGCGCGGACGCTCCTGGCCAGGGCACTCGCGGGGCTCCACCGGTACCCGGAAGCCCTCCAGGAACTGCAGCGCCCGTTGCCGGGCACATCGGCCGGCGCCAGGCTCAGCTTCATCGGACAGGTGCAGGCAGCGTCCGGGGATCGCGCTGCGGCGATGGAGACCTTGCGGGAACTCCGGGCCATGGCCCAGAAGGAACCGCCGGAGTATGTGGCGCCGTACTACCTGGCGCTCATCGAAACGGCCCTGGGGCGCCGCGAGCAGGCACTCAGTGAACTCGAACGCGGCTTCAAGGAGCAGGATTCGACGATGGTGAGCCTGAATATCGATCCCCGGTTCGACAGTATCCGCGACGAACCGCGGTTCAAGGCACTTGTGGTCAGAATGAAGTTCCCGGAGCGCCGCCAGTAGCGGGCTGTGCTATCCTCCTGCCTCGCTTCATTGGGCAAGCTGAAATTCACTCTTAGCTAACCGAGAGGATCCCCGTGGCAAAGCAGCAATTACCACAGTTTCAAGAAGTTGACGCGAAGGTGTTTGTGGCCTGCAACAATGAGGAGGGCTGCCCTATCGTCCGGGTTGAATTTGCCAGTCCGCTATTTGGTCAGGCACGCAAGGACGGGACGAAGAACGGCAAGAAGAAGGCAAGACCCAAGCCGTAGAGACTCACCGCATGCCGGGTAGACCAGCCAAACCGAGGCGCCCGAAACCGAAAGCCTGGGGTTCGTGGCACCCGGTGGCCAGTACGTTTCACCTTGCCACCAAGGACATCCGCTGGGCGTCTGACGAAGAACGACCGCTGATTGCCGCTGCCCAGTTGACCCGTGCGCGCACCGATCCGCCGCCGAGTCCGTTCAAGGCGACGAAGGGTCGCGGTCTCGTACTGCCCGGCTCACACAAGCCAGACACGTTCACCTCCGTGCTGCTCGACCGCCGCACGTGGCGGGGCTTCGGCCGCAAGCCTCTCACGCGCACACAGCTGGGTCGGCTCCTGGACCTCACATTCGGCGTCCGCATGCAAGGGGTTGGCCCGGCTGGCGAGCGGTTGTTGTTCACCACCTCCCCATCCGGCGGCGCCCGGCATTCGATAGAGGCGTACGTGATGGCGCTGCGCGTGCAGGGCGTCCCGCCTGGTCTCTATCATTTTTCGCCGCGCACGAGCCGGCTCCATATCGTGCGGCCCGGCGCGACCCCAGATCAGCTCATGGGTTACCTCTCGGACCAGTGGTGGTATCGAGATGCGGCCGCCGTGGTCTTTATGACCGCCGTGCTGCCTCGCGTCCGCTGGCGATATCCTGGCCCGCGGGCCTACCGCTCGGTTCTCCTCGAAGCCGGTCATATCTGCCAGACATTCTGCCTGGTCGCCACGTGGCTGAAGCTGGCGCCGTTTTGCACGCAGGCGCTCGCCGACTCAGTCATCGAGCGAGACCTCGGTGTGGATGGCGTGGACGAGGTCGTGTTGTATGCGGCCGGTGTCGGCACGCGGCCCCCCGACGGCCGGTGGGTGCAGTGGCCCGGCAACGTACCTGACGTGCCTCGCTAGCGCACCGCCCGAGTCAGGGCGCCGTCGGTTTGCTGCGTTTCTGCAACGCCGCCACGACCGGCCCCAGTCCTTTCGGCACGTTCATCTCGTCGAACACCAACCTGCGCAACCCGGCGCTGGTGTCGAGTTCCAACTCGTACATCACCTGATCGCGCGCGGCGGAGGGCTTCTCACTGAACGGCTTCGCGTCGGCATCGCCCGCAACACGTTCCAGGGCGCGGCGCTCGGCGACGCCGAGATCGGTGATCTCGACGTCGCAGCCGCGCATGAGATTCGCGAAACCTCCGGACTGCCGGAAGCGGACCTGGTGAATCTTCACGTCAGAAACCGACCGCCTTCCAGGCCTTCTTCACGGCCTTCTCTTCGGTGGCGCCAAGGGCCGCGGCCATCTGCAGGCTCATCGTGACCATGTCGAGGAAGTTGCTGTGCTGGTTCAGCGCCAGCAGCGTGCGATACCAGATATCTCCCGCCTTGACCCACGCACTGCCGCCCAGCTCCAGGGCCGCCAGGTAAAAGGCGTGGTTTGGAATGCCGGAGTTGATATGGACGCCGCCCGAGTCAGACGTGCCGGTGTACTTGTTCTTCAGGTGTTTGGGCTGCGGATCGGTCCCCAGAATCGGGTCGTTCTGGTAGGCCTTCCCCGCCTTGAACGTCCGCAGGGACTTCGCGGTCGTTCCGGGCCCCATGATGTCCGGGCCAATCAGCCAGTCAGCCTTCGCCGCCGTGTGCTTCTTCTTCCACTGTTTGACGAGGCTCCCGAAGACGTCGGCAAAGTGCTCGTTGAGCGCACCCGACTCGTTGCTGTATTGCAGATTCGAGGTGTGACTCACCACGCCGTGCGTCAGTTCGTGCCCCACCACGTCGAGCGAACGCGTGAAGCGGATGAAGATGACTCCATCGCCATCGCCATAGGCCATCTGCTGGCCGTTCCAGAACGCGTTGTTGTACTTGTTGCCCAGATGCACGCTCGAGATGAGCGACATGCCGTTGTCATCCAGCGAGTTGCGTTTGAACAGCTTCTTGTAGAAGTCGTAGGTCGTGCCTGAATAGTCGTACGCCTCGTTCACGGCCGGGTCGGCGGACTTCTTGTCGCCTTCGCTGCGCACGAGCTTGCCGGGCAGGAAAGACGAGCCCTGGTTCTGCATGTCGTAGACCAGGCGATCTTTTTTGGCCCCCGGCGACCGCACGGCCGTCATCATGGCGAACTGGGACAGCGCCGTTCGTGTCGCGCGCAACGTCGCGGACCGCGCGATCGCCTCGATCGCGAGCCTGCGAACGGCCGGGTCCGAGGATTCGGCCATGCTGTCCAGGACGTACGGCGGGAGGATGCAGTGCAGAGGGTTTCGGCAGCAGCTCATACGAGACTCCTTTGCCGCCCGTGGACGGCAGGTAGGGTTGTAACCGAGAGGGGCATTATGCGCCCCTCCCGGACCCGGTTTCAATCAGGAGTGACGGACCCGAACGGCAATTCCCTTCCGCAGGATCACAAAGCCGTGCGTGGGAGCGGCGGTCATGTCAGCGAAGGAATGAATTCCTGGGCGAAGTGCCGCTGGCACGGGCGTTGCCTTAGGTCCGGTCGCGAATGACGAGGACGCCTCCACACAGACCGTTGCTCCCGCGCGCTTCGGCCGTCGCGGCCCTCGTGTTCGCGTGCGTGTGTGCATTCGCCGCCACGCCGCTCG
>JBKJJZ010000235.1:0-3986 GCA_046597705.1 Vicinamibacterales bacterium
CGGTGCCGGTCGTGGGCGCACGATGACCATCGCCTCGGGGTCCGGGACCTGCCATGGCCTCAGCATCGTCGCGTTCAATGTCGAATACGCCGTGGTGAGTGAGCCGACGCCGATTGCAAGAATAAGCACGATCGACACGCTGAACCCAGGCTGCCGGCGCAATCCACGCGCGGCATACCGCAGGTCCTGCCATGTGTGCTCGAGCCATCGAGCGATCCAGATCGACCGCGCTTCTTCGCGCATGTAGGAGACGTTGCCGAGCGTGCGCACCGAGTCTGAGCGCGCATCTCCGGGCGCGACGCCGGTCGCCTCAAGTTCGTCCTGCTTCATCGCGCGATGAACTTCGATTTCCTGCGCGAGATCCCGATCGAAGTGGCGGTACTTGAGACGGGCTCGGAGGCGGCGAAGCAGTGTGAACATCGGCAACTCCTATGCCGTCTCGAGCACCAGCCGGATGGCTGCGACGAGACCTTCAAACTCAGCCTTTTCAGCGGCCAGATGTTTTCGGCCAGCCCTGGTCAGCGTGTAGTAGCGCGCCTTGCGGTTGTTGTCCGAAGGACCCCATTCGGCATCCACATAGCCGTTCAGCAGCAGCCGCTGCAGGGCCGGGTAGAGCGAGCTTTCGCCCACCTGCAGCACGTCTTTCGACAGCACTTTCAGGCGCTGCGCCAGACCGTAGCCATGCATCGAGTCTGAGACGAGGATCCGCAGTATGAGCAGGTCGAGTGTGCCGGGAAGCAGATCGGGCGGAACAACGCGAGGCATGAGGCAGCTCCTATCGTCTAACGATGGGAGAGTCTGGATCTTGCCGCGCAGCCTGTCAAGCCCTGGCCGCGCCATAGCACCAGGTGCGACGGCGGGTGCATGTGCCTTTGTGAACAGGTGGGCCGGGCCACGAGGTGTAGGGTCAAAGGTATGCGAACACAATCAACCGTTCTCGCGATTGCGATCCTTGCCGGCGTGCTCGGAGCCGTTGAACCTCCGCACGTCACATCAGTGACGCCCTCGCCCATCATCACCAGCCCGAAACCTCAGGCGCTGAGGGTGAGCGGGACTGGATTCGCTTCAGGCCTCACGGTCGAATTGACGTCGCTTGGCAACACTGAGACATTCTCCGGCGCAGCCATTCGAAGCCCGTCAAGCACCTCGTTTGAAATTGCGGTAGTGCTGGCACAACCGGGCGCTGCCTCGCTCGTCGTCAGGAACACCGATGGCAGCGTGTCCGATCCATTCACACTCAAGGTAGAGGCCGGCCAGTCCGGAAGACCCGAGGGCCCGGCACCGCAATCGTTGCCGGCTATCGACCGGATCGCTCCCGACAAAGTGACCAAGGGCAGCGTGGCTCAGTTGCTCACGTTCAGCGGGAGCAACTTTGCTCAGGGACTGAGTGTGTCTGTCACGGATCCAACCGGCAGCGTGACGGTTGTCAAGGGCACGGCGCTCGATTCCGTGACGCGCGAAGTGGTGAAGCTGAGCATGGTGCTCGACATTACTGGTGAGTACACGTTCCTCATCACCAATCCGTCCGGCCAATCATCGAACAGTGTGGTGGTTATCGTCTCGTAGCCGGGCGCGAGTGCGAGAGCGTCCACAGCGCGGCGGGAATCCAGAGGGCGACGCCGACGATCGCGGCCAGGAGCCGCGGGTCGGCGTGCCCGCGATCCAGCGCGACAGCGGTGGCATAGGCCACCGCTGATTGGACCAACGCCATTGCGATGAGTTCGGCAGAAAAGACGCGGCCGCGGAACTCGTCCGGCACCTGCATCTGCAGTAGCACATTGCTCGACACCCAGAGTATCGAGCCGAAGATGTGGCCGGCGATAACGACCACCGCCGCAAACCAGATGTTCGGCACAATGGCGAGGGCCGCGTAGCAGGCGCCCGCGACGAAGTACGACGGTGCGATGAGACGGATCAGGTTGCCCTGTCTGGCTGCGATCAGGCTGACCACAAGCGAACCCGTAAACGCGCCAATGCCACGCGCGGCGAACAGGATGCCGATCCCCGCGTCACTCGAATCGCCGATTCGGAAGATGCGATCACCGAACACCGTCAGCAACAGCAGAGCGCCACCGACGACGGCCCAGCCGCCTTTGATGAGCGCGATCCTGGCCACGTCCCTGTGGCGCCGCATGTAAGACAGCCCGTCCATGACGCCTCGAAGGCCCAGCGCAGCTCTGGCTGCGTGGTCTCTGGCGGGGACGCGCATGCGGAGGAGAAAGAGCGCCGACGCGAAGAATGACAGCGAGTTGATGACAAACGCGGCGTCGCGTCCCAACAGCACCGTCACGGCGCCACCCAGCGACGCGCCTATCGCCAGCATCGCCGACCAGGTGCCCGTGGAAATCGCATTCGCGGCCACCAGTTGGGCGCGCGGGACAATTGAGGGCACCGTCGCGGAGCGCGCCGGTTCGAAGAATCCCGAGCACGCCACCATCACGCCTGTCACGACGTACGCCAGCCAGACTGTCTCGGGCGAGCGCACCAGCAACAGGCCCAGGACGGCCGCGCCCCTCAACAGGTCCGCGGCAATCATGATTCGGCGTCGATCGAACCTGTCCACTACGACGCCGGACACGGGGCCCACCAGCGCCACTGGCAGTAACTGCATGACCATCATGCCGGCCACAGCCGTGGCAGATCCCGTAAGTTCGAAGAGAAGGGCGTAGAGCGCGACGACATTGAACCAGTCGCCAAGCTGGCTCACGATCTGTCCGCTCCAGAGAAGGCGGAAGTTCCGGTTATCCCGGATAAGGGCGGCGAGCGCGGCGAGGCCGGACACTACAGAATTCGTTTCAACACGGACATGTCCACGTTGCGGCCCGTGACCATGACGCCGACCGGGCCGTCGCCCAGATCGAGGCCGCCCTGGAGAATGGCAGCCACCGCAGTTGCGCCCGCGCCTTCGGCGATCAGGCGCTCCCGATACACAAGGTTGCGCATCGCGGTCTCGATTGAGGACTCGGCCACGAGAGCCACCGCATCGACGAGATCGCGGACCAGGTCGAACGTCTGACTTGCGGGTTCGAGGTTGCCGGCAAGGCCATCGGCCAGAGTGTCGAGAACCGTGACTGGCGTTATTGCTCCAGCTCCGAGCGCGGTGGTAAAGACAGGCGAACTCTCCGCCTCGGCGCCGATGACCCGCACATGCCGAAGGTGGCTGCGCGCGACAAGCGCCGCTCCCGCAAGCAGCCCGCCGCCTCCGAGCGGCACCACGATAGCGCCCAGACCAGGCTCATCTTCGAGCATCTCGAGCGCCACGGTGCCAGCTCCGGCGATGACGTCCGGATGATTGTAGGGAGAGATATAGGGTGCGCCGCTGGCTGCCGCGTCCGTGCGCGCGGCCTCTTCTGCCTGGTCATAGTCGCGAGACTCCACCAGTTCCGCGCCTTGCATGAGCAGGCCCAGGCGCTTTGCCTCTGGTGCGGTGGCCGGCAAGTGCACGCGCAGGCGCAGTCCGATCTGGCGCGCGGCAATCGCCATGGCAGTGCCGTGATTGCCTGCCGACGCAGTGACGACCTCGGAGACGTTCGGATGCTCGGAGCGAAGGACCTGCAGTGCGTTGAGCGCGCCTCGAATCTTGAATGAACCGCCGGGCTGCATCGATTCGGCTTTGATCCACACGTCGACCTTCGCCCGTTCCGACAGCCAGGCCGATCTCAGCATTGGCGTCCGGCACACGCGGCCGGCATTGCCGGCTCTGGCACCTGCCAGCCGCCGGGCTGCGGCTTCAATGTCGGCGCGCGTGGGCACGCGGACTTCGCGATAATGAGTCATCGGTAATCGATTATGCATGTCTGGACAACCTCAGCGCCGCCCTTCTACAAAAACGGCTTCGTCGTCTCCTGCGAACGCACACGCCAGGCCATCGTCATTGACCCTGGTGATGACGTGGATCAGCAACTGGCGGTGGTCCGGCGCGAGGGTGTCACCGTCACGATGATCCTCCTGACACACGCGCATCTCGATCATGTGACCGGCGTGGG
>JBKJJZ010000392.1:0-9032 GCA_046597705.1 Vicinamibacterales bacterium
CGGAGAGTTCATCGCCGGTGACTTCGTGACGGCGCTTCTGGCCGAGAGCTTTCTGATGAAGACTCCCGGCGACACCATCATCTACGACGTGCGGGCCAGCTACGCGGTCAAGGACATCGTGGCGAAGTATGACGGCAAGGCGTTGATGAACCGCGTCGGGCATGCGTTCATCAAGGGCCGGATGCGCGACGAAAACGCCGTGTTCGGCGGTGAGGTCACGGGGCACTATTACTTCCGCGACTTCTACTACGCAGACAACGGATTCATTCCCGCGCTATTGATTCTGGAGCTGATGTCGCGCAAAAGGCAGACGCTGGCGGAACTGCTGGCCCCCCTGCGGGCAAAGTATTTCATCTCTGGCGAAATCAACACCAAGGTGGCCAGCATGGATGTGATCGATGGCCGGTTGAAGGCGCTGGCGGCGCGCTACGCCGACGGCCATACATACACGATCGACGGTTTCTCGGCTGAGTTTCCCGATTGGCATTTCAACGTCCGTGCCTCGAACACGGAACCGCTGCTGCGGCTCAATCTCGAAGGCCTCACGCCGGCGATCATGGAGGCCAGAAGGGACGAGGTGCTCGCGATTATTCGCGCGTGATATCGTAAATCCGCCATCGAGCGCGGGCTTAGCATAGTGGTAATGTCCTGGCTTCCCAAGCCAGTCAGACGGGTTCGATTCCCGTAGCCCGCTCCAGCCTTCGCCACACGCTCGCAGAGCCCTGTGCGCCGAAGCCGCTCACGAAGTGAGCGGTCGGCGAAGGCGCATCGCAGCTTCGGCTGGCAAGCCAGCGAGCGCTCTGCGAAGGCAGCCCCGCCACAGCCAGGAGCGGAGCGACTGCTCGGCGAAGGCTGGCGGCCCCAGAAGGTGCCATACGTAGGGCGTCCCTTCAGGGGCGCCGTGAATTGGCGCGGCTAAGACCACTTTGTCAATGTCCCCTGTGGAATTGAGGACTGAGGATTGAGGGAATGAGGATCGGAATTGAACCAATCGCGAAGTGTGGATCCGGCAGACCGGCTTGAGGGCGTGGGGCATTGCCGGTCATCCCCCAGTCCGATCCGTCATTCACGCCAGCATTCCGCCATCCCGATCCTCAATCCTCAGTCCTCAGTCCTCAGTCCTCAACCCTCAATTCCACAGGGGACATTTGACAAAGTTGTGCTAACGTCACGCCCGACGTAATACAGGCAAGTGACAACTGCTCTCGTCACGTGCACGCCGTTGGGCACACCGCCGCGCACAAAGGCGCGCGAGCTCGCGCCGATTCCAGGGACGACGGCGATCCTCATTGGTGGCCTCGCGAGCCTCGTCCTGTGGGTCGACGGGTTTCGCGCCGCTCTTCGCTTTGCTCTCCATAGCGGCATGTATCGAAAAAACCGAATCACAACAGTGACAATATCTATTTTTCTATTGTCAAGGCTTGCGCTACTTTGAGCAAACAAGCGAGGTCAAGATGCCGGCCACAAAACGATTCCACGTGCTCATCGCAACAGATGGTTCTACCTCCGCGCGGGCGGCGATGACCACCGTCATTCGGATGCCGTGGCCTGCTGGCAGTCAGGGGTCGGCGGTAGTAGCCAAGCAGGCGCGGGCGGACTACGGCCGTTCGATTCTGCTGACCGCTCTGGACCGTACATCGGAGTTCACCGCACAGAGCGCCGCTCGCGCATTGAGGAAGCGGTGGCCTGATGGTGGCGCGCGAGTTGTCGATGCGTCTCCAGTCGACGCCATCCTGGCCGAGGCGCGCCGAGTGCGAGCGGACATCATTGCCATGGGCTGGCGCGGCCATGGTCCCGTACGGCGGTTGCTCGCCGGCAGCGTGTCCCGCGGGGTGGTCCGGGGCGCGTCATGCGCAGTGCTGGTTGTCAGACGCCCCCTTCGTGAGCTCCGCCACGTCGTCATCGGCGTGGACGGCTCTGACAACGCCGACCGTGCGCTGAGTTTCGTCGCGGGTCTCGAGCCCTCGCGCGGGGCGCGTGTGACGGTCTTCAGCGCCGTCGACATCATGCACACGCCGGCGCATGGACTGGCGCCAGCGGCGACGCGCGCCACAGTGGCCGCGGAAGTGGCGAGGATCAATGAAGGCCGGCGTACCGCCGCGCGAAACGTTCTGTCCCGGGCGGCGAAGGCGCTTTCGGACGCGGGCTGGAAGGTTGACCAGGCCGTCACGGACGGTGCCCCGCTTCGTGACCTTCTAGCGACTGTCTCGACCGTGGGCGCTGACCTCCTCGTCGTGGGTGCCAGAGGCGTGACTGGGCTCCGCCACCTCCTGCTCGGCAGCGTCGCCCAAGGCGCGCTCAATCGCAGCCCTGTTCCGGTTCTCGTCGTCCGGTGAAACGAGGCGACGATGGCGAACACACATGTGGCCAAGGCCAGAGTGACAGAGATTCGGAAGATTCTCTGCCCGATTGATTTCTCAGAGTTCTCCGAGTCGGTGCTGGCCTACACAGCGGCATTCGCAAAGCTGTTCGCGAGCGAAGTCACCGTGCTGCACGTGTTCGCGACCGCGGCGCCGCCGGGGGGTTCGGCGACCTATCCAGCCTGGCTGCTGCAAGTGCCCGAAGCACGGAAGTCCATTGCGGACGAACTGCATCTGTTGTCGGCGCCGCTGTCTTCGGCTGGCGTGACGCTGCGGACACAGATCGCGGAGGGTAACACGGCGGCGGAAATCGTCCGCCACGCCGCCGACCACGACGTCGATCTTGTCGTGATGGGCACGCATGGCCGAAGCGGGTTCGATCGACTTACGCTGGGGTCGGTGGCGGAGAAGGTGCTCCGAAAAGCGCCCTGCCCGGTCCTGACAATCCCTCCTGGTGCGGCCCGTACCGCAACCGATGTATCGGTGCGACGAATTCTGTGTCCAACGGACTTCTCAACCTGTTCGGAACACGCGCTGGACTTCGCGCTCTCCCTGGCTGATCGCGCCGATGCGGCCGTAACGGCATTGCACGTAGTCGAGACGATCGAGACTCGGCCGGAGCTGTCGAGGGCTATGACTGATCTGCAGAAGCGGCGGTGCGACACGGAGCTTCGGTTTCTTGAGGAGATCAATGCCGCACGCGCTGGCGGGAAAAGGATCACCAACGTCGTCACGCTCGGCAGGCCCTACGTCGAGATCCTCCGAATGGTGGAAGAACGCGCGATTGACTTGATTGTGATGGGCGTGCGTGGACGTGGTCCGATCGATATGGCGCTGTTTGGATCCACCACGAACCACGTGGTACGGCGCGCCGCGTGCCCTGTCGTGACGGTCTGTGCACCAGACAGTCCCCATTCGAGGCCATGACAGCCAGGCATTTCGCGGGCGCACCTGGCTTGCGGGAGCGCGTCCGCGTTCTCATTGAAAATGTGCGCTTCGAAAGGGCAATGACCGCGCTGATTGTCGCGAACGCCATCACGCTCGGGGTCGAAACCTCGCCTGCGGTCGTCGCACGCATCGGCGGCGTGCTTCACGTCATCGATAGGACGGTGCTGGCAGTCTTCGTGGTCGAGTTGCTGTCGCGCGGCTTCGTCTACCGCAGTCGCTTCTTCCACGACCCGTGGCGCGTGTTCGATTTCGCCGTCGTCGGGATCGCGCTGATGCCCGCAAGCGGAGCGTTCAGCGTCTTGCGCGCCTTGCGGGTCCTGCGTGTGCTGCGGCTCGTCTCCCTGGTCCCCTCGATGCGGGGGGTGGTCAGCGCCCTGCTCACGGCAGTGCCGGGGATGGCGTCGATCGTCGGGCTGATGGCACTCGTGCTTTACGTGTCGGCCGTGCTGGCCACGAACCTGTTCGGTGCGATCGCGCCGGAGTTCTTCGGCGATCTCGGCGCCTCGCTCTTCACGCTATTCCAGGTGATGACGGTCGAGGGCTGGCCGGACATCGCGCGCAAGGTCATGGCGCAGTCGCCATATGCTTGGATGTTCTTCGTCGCCTACCTCTTGATCGCGACCTTCATGGTATTGAACCTGTTCATCGCAGTGGTCGTCAACGCGATGCAGTCGCAGGTCACCGAGGACCTGAAGGGCGATGGAGAGGCGCACACCCGGTTGATTCTCGACGAGGTTCGCGCGTTACGACAGGAGCTCGAGGCGTTGCGGAAGGCTTCCTTACCGTGACGTCACGTAGAGGGATACGCACTCACTCGGGAGTTGACTGATGTTTTGGATGTATGTCGGGTTCCTCGCCCTCGTCTTGCTCCTGTTGGCCCTCGACCTTGGGGTCTTTCACCGGACCGCCCACGTGGTGTCCGTCCGGGAGGCTCTGGGGTGGTCCGCGTTCTGGATTGGCCTCGGTCTCGTCTTTACGGTGTTCATTTATGTCGGCTACGAGAGCCACTGGCTTGGCCTGGGCCTGACCCCCGACCTCATGACCGTGGCCCCGCGGATGGTGGAGAACGTCGGGCTCGTGTACAACGATGGCGCCAGCGGGGCGGTTAAGTACCTCACCGGGTACCTGGTCGAAAAGTCGCTCGCCGTGGATAACATCTTCGTGATCGCGATGCTCTTCGGCTTCTTCGCCGTCCCCGCGATGTACCAGCACCGCGTGCTGTTTTGGGGGATCGTGGGCGCCCTCCTCATGCGTGGCGCCATGATCGCGGTGGGCGCGCAGCTCATCCAGCGCTTCAGCTGGATCATCTACGTGTTCGGGGCCTCCCTGATCCTGACCGGGATCAAGATGCTGCTGCTGAAGACGGACGAGGTGGACCCGAATCGCAACATAGTGGTCAGGCTGACGCGACGCCTCTTCCCGGTGACCGAGCGCTTCCACGGGCAGCACTTCTTCGTCCGCGCGGGTTCGGCCTCGTCCCACGAGGCGGCCACGCCCGGCGCCGCCGTGGAGGTGGACCGGGTCGTGGACGCGGCGGCGGCGGGGACCCTTCTGGCCACCCCCCTTTTCCTGGCCCTCGTCATGGTCGAGTTCACCGACGTCATCTTCGCGGTTGACTCGATCCCGGCCATTTTCGCCATCACGGGCGACCCGTTCCTGGTCTTTACGAGCAATGTCTTCGCGATCCTCGGGCTGCGCAGCCTCTATTTCGCTCTGGCGGGGATGATCGACGAGTTCCGGTATTTGAAGGTGTCGCTTGCGCTCGTGCTGATGGTCGTGGGCGTAAAGATGATGACCCACGTCTGGCTCAAGGAACTGGCGGGCCCGTACTTCAATCTCTACCTTCTCGGCGTGGTCCTGCTCATCCTGGCTGCTGGCGTCGTCGCTTCGCTGCTCGCCACGCGCCGTGAGCGGGGCTGACGGGCCAGGACGCCGATGAAGTCGCCCGTCACATCATCGGCGGACCTCATGGCGCCCGTTGTTCTTCGTTCGCCAGTTCGTGGCCGTGTCGACCAGACGTGCGACGGTGCGCGCGGCACGGGATGCCACTCGATCGATTGCCACCGCCGCGTCAGGGTCTAGATCCTCGAGAACGATCGCTCGCTTGGGAGACTGCAACTGCACTGTGACGCGGCAGCGCTTATCAACGCCTCCGCGTGGACCGTTGATGTCAGCAATTCGAACCGTGACCGAGTGGACACGCCCGCTGAAACGGCCGAGGGCGAACTCGAATCGGCGCTTGGCGATCCTCGTGAGCCAGGCACTCGTAGTGCGAACCGTGATGCGCAAGGCTACACCTCCCTTTTGCTTAATATGGTGAGGCTACCGGGATGGTGGGAATATAGACAAATAGATAGTTTCATCTACATTCTGAGACTTTAGTTATGATTGCCTGGATGCGCCAACCATGGAATGGCTGAATTATCACCATCTGCTGTACTTCTGGACCGTCGTCCGAGAGGGTGGCATTTCGAAGGCCGCCCAGCAATTGCGCCTGTCGCAGCCGACCATCAGTGCACAGATCCGTCAGCTCGAGAGCGTGCTGGGTCAACGCCTGTTTCAACGTCAAGGGCGGACGCTCGTGCCGACCGATATCGGCCGCCTCGTCTTCCGGTACGCCGACGACATTTTCAGCATCGGCCATGAACTTATGGAGACGCTGCGTGGCCGTCCTGCCGGACGGCCGCTGCAGCTCACGGTGGGTGTCGCGAACGCGGTGCCGAAGCTCATCGTCTACCGATTGCTTCGGCCGGCCCTGCAGGGACCCGAAGCCGTTCAGTTGATGTGCCGCGAAGGCAGTCCTGATCAACTTCTGGCGGAACTCGCGACCCACGCCCTCGACGTCGTGATCAGCGATGCGCCAGCGCCCGAACACGTGCGTGTCAAAGCGTTCAATCACCTCCTGGGGGAATCCGATACGGCGTTCTTCGCTCCGGCCGCCTTGGCAACCCGGCTTCGGCGACGGTTCCCGGCGTCATTGCGCGATGCACCGGCGTTGCTGCCCTCGAGAAATACGGCATTGCGGCGAGGCATCGACGAATGGTTTGCGAAGGAGGACCTTCAGCCGCG
Source organism: Vicinamibacterales bacterium (assembly GCA_046597705.1). GTDB lineage: Bacteria > Acidobacteriota > Vicinamibacteria > Vicinamibacterales > SCN-69-37 > SYFT01. Next base: position 6,378 of record JBKJJZ010000392.1, read on the forward strand.
TGTGATCGCGGAGTTCGAGGACACGGCGCTCATGAAAGTGTTCAGCCAGGCCGTCCCCGCCGTCTTCCCGGCACCTGCCGTTATCGAGAAGGACATCTGCCGCTTCTACGGCGTGCGCGTTGTCGGCCGGACAAGTGCGGTTCGCGAACGGTACTACGCGATCTCAGTCGAACGGAGATTGAAACATCCTGCAGTGGTTGCCATCACAAACACGGCCCGCGAGGACGTATTTAGGGGATGGCCGCTCGGATAGCTCTCCATGGGCGCCTGAGCTGGGCAAGAGCGGCCGGCCGGTGGGTGGAGTGTTGGCTCTACGGCCTTCGCGGCTGACGTGTCACGATTTCGGCAGCCACGCCCGCGAACGGCGTCAAGTCTACTGGTTTGCTGTCGGTCGGCATCGAGAGGAAATACTCGGTGACCGGCCGGTCATCCCGCAGCATCGGGCCGTGACCGAGATATCGCTCGATTTGTGTCCGGTTGGTGAAGTACTGCCGCACCAGCAGGTCAAAGGTGCCGAGTCCGGCTTCGGTGAGGGCCGCGTGCACCTGCGGGTAGCCCACCTTAAAGGAGAAGTCGGACTCCCGCAGCTGCAGGGGCTCGTCGGACCCGATCGCAATGCTGCCCCCCATCCAGAGGGAGACGTGCGGAAACGCCGACAAGAAACTGCGCAGCATCATCTTGTGCTGGTACTCGGTGTCTGCCGGGATCCACTGCACCATGATGCCGCCTGGCGCCAGTGCCTTTCGTGCCAGTTCGTAATAGTCGGCCGAGTACAGACTCGCCGCGCCCGCCAGATGCGGCAGCATCAAATCAGCCGTGATGACATCAAATTTCCGCGTGGTCGTCTTCAGAAAGTGGCGGCCGTCCGCCACCATGAACTCGACGTTCGGATTTTTCAGAACGTTGCGGTTGATGCGTGAGAACCAAGTCCCGGCTTGTACGACCGACGGCGACAGTTCAACGAGTGATGTCCGCGTGTTGGGCAGGATCGCCGCGCCGCCGGCCGTCGTTCCGCCGCCCATCCCCACAATCAGGACCTGACGCGGGCCGGGGTGCACCGCCACCGCCAGAGTGCCGATGGCGCGATGGTAGCTCGCCATACCGGCCCCGTCGCTGGCATGGTGCATGCCGTCAATCAGCAGGGCACGTTCTTCGCCGTGGCGCACCACCGACACGGTGGCCTGCGCGTCTTCGGCGTGCCACAACACTTGATGGCCCGCGTACCGCGATCGAATCACGTCCACAAACACGTCGGGCAGGAGGAACGCGATGCCCGCAAACGCGGCCACGGCTGCGCCCGCGACCGGGAGCCGCCACGCCGGTTGCGCCATCCACAGCAGCGTGACACCCCCGAGAAGTGGAACTGCCGCAATCAGCACCAGACTCGCCTGCGCACCCATCTGGGGAATCAGCACAAACCCGCCTGCCAGTGATCCAACAATGCCGCCGGCGACATTCAGCGCGTACAAGGTGCCGACACGGCGTCCAACCCGCGTCTCGTCCAGTTGCCCTGAGGTGGTCCAGAGGATGAGGCCCATTGGAAATGCGGCGCCCAGAAGGATCGCCGTTGGCAGAATGGCGAACGCTGCCGACAGCAGGAGCGGCAACACGAAGTCATACGGTGGATTGAGTGCCTCCAACGCGGAGAACATCCAGCGCATGACATCGTTGGCCCGCACCATGGCAAACGCCGACAACAAGGCCGTCAGGCCGACTGCGATTTCCGTCAACGCGAGCATCAGCAGCCAGTTGGCGCGGCGTCTGAGCCACGGCGTGACGAGGTAACTGCCAATCGCGAGTCCTGCCAGTACTGCCGCCAGCATGCTGGCAAACGCGTAGGTCGTCGGCCGGAGAAAAAACACTAAGATGCGGAACCAGACAATTTCCAGTGCGAGCGACACCATGCCCGACAGGGCGATGACCAGCAGCACCGTGACGCGGGCAGCGCCGCTGAGTGCGGTAGTGACCGGGCTCACGGCGTCGGAAGGAACCCTGTCGGAGTTGGAGTGACTGAGCGGCATCTCATCGCGGGATGCGACGCAGGCGACAGCGGCCACCACCAGGTTCAAACCTGCAGCGACCAGGAACGTGCGGCTCAAGCCAAGTGTGGGCACCATCCACAAGCTCCCGAACAACACGCCGACAATCGCGCCGGTCGTGTTGACGGCATAGAGCAGCGAAGCCGTTCGGCGGATGCCGTCCGCGGTCCGGCTGGCAGCGCGCAGAACCAGCGGATAGGTCATGCCCATCAGACCGGCCGGCATGATCAGGACCAGGGCCGTCAGACTGATGCGCGTGACCGTCGTGAGGACGGGCGCGCCTTCGAGTCCGGCGGCCGCGCGAAGAAACATCGCGTCGGCCACGCCCAGCAACGTGGGCGTCAGCAGGGCACTGGCCGCGATAAGGGCCTCCACGATGGCAAACACCCGAAGCGGCCGCCGTATCCGATCCGACCAGCGTCCCGCGAGGTAACTGCCGAGGGCGAGTCCACCCATGAAACAGGCAAGCACCGTGCTGGCCGCCTCGATGGTGACTCCAAAAACCAGACCCAGTTGCCGCGTCCACAACACCTGGTAGACCAGCGCGACGGCGCCGGACAGAAAAAACGCGAGCAGCAGGAGCGCTTGCATTCTCGAACTCCCCACCGCCCGTGAT
>JBKJJZ010000566.1:0-5372 GCA_046597705.1 Vicinamibacterales bacterium
CCAATTTGGCGCCCCTGAAGGGACGCCCTACGGACTCCGCTTTGGCGCACGCCCTACGGACTCCGCTTTGGCGCACGCCCTACGGACACCGCTTTGGCGCACGCCCTACGTACTCCGCTTCGCGCCCCTGAAGGGACGCCCTACGGACTCCACAGGGGCCGATATATGCTTGGCCGATGGCCCCGAGAACATCACTGCGGCGTTGGGTAACAATTGGCGTACTGACGGCCATGTGCGCCGGCACGGCAGCCGCGCAGTCCAACAAGCGCGCCACGATTCAGGAGAAAGACCTGAAAGAGTGGCTGACATACCTCTCGTCGGACGAACTCCAGGGGCGCCAGCTCTTCACCGAAGGCTATGGCAACGCCACGCAGTTCGTCGCCGAACGCCTGCGCGAAATGGGCGTCAAGCCGATGGGCGACAACGGGACGTACTTCCAGATCGTGAAGCAGAAGGGCTACCACATCACGAACAACTCGTCGGTGACGGTCCAGGCCCCTGGCAAAGCGCCGGTCACGTTCAAGCATGGCGAAGGCGTGAACTTTGCGGCCAACGTGGGAGGCACGCAGACGCTGACGTTCGACGGCGTCGAGTTCGTGGGCTCCGGAATCGCCATGGCTGAGCCCGCGCACGACGACTACAAAGGCCGCGACACGAAGGGCAAACTCGTGGTGTGGATGGGAAACGGCCCCGCGAATCTGACCGGAGCCAACCGCATTCTCGGCGCGCGAAGCCGCTACGCGATTGAAACGATGGGCGCGAAGGCCGCGCTTGGATTTGCCCCCTCAGCTGCGCCGGCCACGCCCGCTGAACTTGCGTTGGCCGAAGCACAGGCGGCCCTGGCGCAGGCGAATGCGGCTGTGACCCAGGCACAGGCCGCGTTGGTGGCAGCGCGAACGGGCCGAGGTGGCCGTGGAGTTCCCGCAGGCGGTCGAGGTGGACGAGGCGGTGCCCCTGTCGTCGCCGATCTCACAACCGTGCAACGCGTGGACAACCTGGTCACGCCGCAAATCACCGGTGACGAGCGCCTCTTCGAGGCGATCTTTGGCTCTGCTCCCACGAACTTTGCCGCCCTGAAGGCCGCGTCCGACAAGGGTGAGCCGCTCCCAACGTTCTCCCTTCCCGGCGTCAAGGTCACGCTGAACGTGAACAACACCTACGAAGTGATTTCAACCCAACTCACCAAGAACGTGGTGGGCATGGTTGAGGGCATCGACCCAGTACTGAAAAAAACGTACGTCATGTTCGGCGCCCACCTCGATCACGTGGGCTACCGCACCGCAGCGCCTGCGCCAGGCGGAGGCGGGGGGAGGGGAGCGGTGTTGCCCAACGGCGAACCCGACCTCATCTTCAACGGCGCCGACGATGACGGTTCGGGGTCGACGGGATTGCTGGGCATCGCGAAAGCGTTCGCGACAGGCCCGAAACCGAAGCGGTCAGTGATGTTCGTATGGCATTCCGGCGAGGAATCGGGCCTGCAGGGCTCGCGCTACATGGCGGACTTTCCCGTGGTGCCCATGGAGTCCATCCAGGCCCAGTTCAACATCGACATGATCGGCCGCAATCGCGATGACCTCCCAGGGGAAGCGAGCACGGTCTACGTCATCGGCGCCGATCGCATTTCGACCGACCTGCACAACGTGGTGGTCGATGCGAATCTTGGCACCCGTGAACCGCTGCAGCTCAGCTACGAATACAACGATCCGCGCGATCCCAACAGCTTCTATACACGGTCGGATCACTACAGCTACGCGAGCAAGGGAATTCCCATCGCCTTCTTCTTCACGGGCACGCATCCCGACTATCACGGCGCGGGTGACACGGTGGACAAGATTCTGTTTCCGAAGATGCAGCGCATCGCGCAGATGGTCTATGAAGCGGGCTTCAATGTGGCCAACAGTGAGAAGACGCTGGTGCGTGACAACCTGGGTCCACGGACAGGGAAGGGATTCAACGGCAAAATTGGCGGCAAGTGACCAGAGTTGGTACTGTCACGCTAAACCATTGCAATACAATAATTTATCGTTCCCTGAGTTGCCGGATGCTGGCGGTTAGGCTATAATGGACGTTCAAACAGGCATAGGGAAGAGCCAGCCTGCAGTTCCGCAGTCAATTCAAATTCGGGGGGCACGTGGCATTCGAGATAGGCGACAAGGTCATCTACCCAAATCACGGGCTCGGCATCGTCGAGCGCATTGAAACCAAAACCATCATGGGCACCACGTGCGGCTTTTACCAGCTGCGCATGGCCAATGAAACCACCGTTTTTGTGCCAGTGGACAACGTGGACGGCGTCGGCCTCCGCCGTGCGATCACGGACGAAGAAACCGACCGGCTGTTTTTGCTGCTGGGCGATGGAAAGATCGAGAATCACCAGAACTGGAAGGGCCGGTTCAAGGACAACTCGGACCGCATGCGGACCGGGTCCATTTACGACGTGGTCGAGGTTCTCAAGAGCCTGAGCCATCTGGCCAAGTCCAAGAGCCTGTCGTTTCGCGAGAAGCGCATGCTGGACCGCGCCAAGTTCCTGGTGGTTTCTGAAATCTCCGAGGTCATGGGCGTCAAAGTGCCGCTGATCGACGAACGGGTCGAACAGGCACTGGAGCGATGCTTCTCAACCAAGGCGAAGAACACGGCTCGGTCAGTTGCGGCGAAGGCAACACGTGCCAAGTCTGCCGCTGCTGACGACGACGAAGATGTGACGCCAGCCAGGCCGGCTCCGGCCGTGGCTCGTGCGGTTGTTGCTGCTGCGCCGCGCAGGGCTGCTCGCGCGTCTTAATTCGGGCCGTCGCGCGTTCTGCTGACCACGCTCATTGCCGTTGTCCGTACGCTGGCCACGTTCGTCGGCCTGGGGACCTACGTCCTCGCGGCCGGCCTGCCGGTCTTGCTCTGGACACTGATTGTCCGCAACCCGCGCGCGCTCTATCGCGTGGGTGAGCTGGGGATCTGGCTTGGTCTGGCCCTTGCCGGTATTCGTGTGCACGTTACCGGCCGGGAGAACATCCTGGTTGGACGGCCGGCGGTGTACGCCGCCAACCATCGCAGCAGCATCGAGCCGCCAGTGGTGTTTTTGGCCCTCCGGTCTCTCTTCCCACACCTGACGATTCTTTACAAAGCTGAACTGCGGAAGTTACCCGTGCTGGTGTGGGTGTTCGATGCCGCCGGGTTCGTGCCGCTGGAGCGGGCCAACAGTGGACAGAGCCTGCCTGCGGTTGACCGAGCCGCAAAGACGCTGGCCGGAGGGCGGCCGTTCGTCATCTTTCCAGAGGGCACTCGCAGCCGCACGGGGGAGGTGCTGCCATTCAAGAAGGGTGGCTTCGTGATGGCGATTCAAGCCCAGGTGCCGGTGGTGCCCGTCGCGGTTTCGGGGTCCAGTGCCGCACTGAAACGCGGCAGCATGATCATCAGGTCCGGGACCATTCACGTGGAGTTTGCGCCGCCGATTCCAACCGCAGGCCTGACGTTTGCCGATCGCTCGGAACTGGTGAACGCCGTGCGTGAGTCGATCGCGTCGCGACTGAAGTCTGCTACCTGACGGTCGTAAACCGCAGGGTCAGTGGTGCGATCCCAACACCGTCAGTTGACAGCACGCCCGCTCCCAGATCCACAACAACTCCCACGCCCGCAGCCAGCGGCGTGGCAAATCGAATTTCCGCCGCGATTGGGCCGGGACGATAGGTCACGGTCCACTTTGGTAGCGCGTCTGTCACGCCATCGGCATAACGAACGCTGACATTCGGTTCAAGCGATGCCGGTCGAACGGGTCTGGAAAACTGCAGGCGTACGACGACGTCTCGCGGGATGTCCGCTTCGTTCTGGGTCGGGACTGAGAAGACCACCGTCGCCGGGGGCATTGGCGGGGGCGGCGCCTCCGCAGGCTCCGTGTCGTCGATGGGCTCAGCCGCTCTCAGCTGGTCTGCCACGATGACCGGAAGATCGTCCACGATCTCAAATCGTCCGGTCACCTCCAGCCATCGCCCTGTCTGCGCCCGCGACGTAGTGGCCAGATCGAAGCCGTCGCCCCTGGGCCGTTTGCCTACTACCCACACGGCGGCGTCGGCTGTCTGGATCACGAAGTCCCACTGGCTTCGGCGCGGCCAGGCCGGCAGGTCGCCCAGAAGGTTGCGGCCGCGAAACCTGCCGCGCATGGTCACGGTCTGTCCCTGAAATAACTCGGGGGTGAGTGCCAGGTTTCGCAGGGTGGCCGCAGGCCGCGCGTCGCGATCGGTCCATGTTGCGCCGTGGAGGATAAGCAACTGTCCCCGCACGGGCCAGCGTTCGCCCATGGTGGCTTTGATGACCCTGGGCAAGTCGAGCGGTGCCAGGCGTGAGTCATCGGACGCGAACCGGCCGATGTCGAACAGTCGCCCGCGCAGTTCCAGCGATCGCGTGGGCACTCTTCCTGACTGGGGCATGACGATGAACTGCTTTGGCGCGTCCATCGGGAGCGCGGCCAACGTGCCGCCATCGGCCTCGATCGTGGTTCCTACGAGCGTGACGGCTTTGTCGTGGTAGAAGATGGGGTAGTGCTGAATCGCTGCCAGCGTGGTGGCAAGGCGTGACATGGACTGGCCACCCACCCGGTACGGAGAGAGCACAATCGCAATTGCGGCAAGTGCCAGCACTGCCGGCCAGAGGCGTCGAGAACCCACGTTCCGATGGTAGTGCAATCCGCGCTAGAATCCTTCGCGTGTGACCGTACGGAGTAAAGGAAGTGGCGATCAAGTCTCGGAACTGACGTCGAGCCGTCTTTCGGTGTACCTGCGATGCTTGAACACGCTGGACGTGGCGGGCGTCAAGGCTGTTTCGTCCCGCACGCTGGCTGAGCAGTTCCATCTCAACGCCGCGCAAATCCGAAAAGATCTGGCCTACTTCGGGGAGTTCGGTGTCCGCGGCGTCGGGTATGACGTGCGCGATCTCAAACGTCATCTGCGCGTCATTCTTGGACTCGATCGCGGCGTTCGCGTGGCCATTGTCGGCGCCGGCAATCTGGGGCTGGCCCTGTCGGACTATCCCGGGTTCCGGCATGAAGGGTTCGAGGTCGTCGCCCTCTTTGATACCGAGCGAAGCAAGGTGGGGCGCAAGTCGCGAGGCGGCGTGCGCATCATCGACATGGACGAATTCAGAAAAGTCGTCAAGCGCGACAGCATCGACATCGTGGTGCTGGCCGTGCCTGCCGCGGCCGCTCAGGAGGTTGTGAATGTTGCGGTGGGCGCGGGCATTCGGGCGCTCCTGAATTTTTCGCCTGGCAACCTCAAGGTGCCTCCAGGCGTGAAGCTCAAGAACGTGGACCTGACGGTCTCGCTCGAGAGCCTGTCCTTTTTTCTCGCCCAGGCCGACCATGAAGCGAAGTAGCAGGCTGTCGCACGTCG
>JBKJJZ010000360.1:0-9566 GCA_046597705.1 Vicinamibacterales bacterium
CTTCGGCGCGGCTGTGATGCAGAAAGGCTGGTGGCTCAGGAACGCCGGCACGCGCGAGCAGCGTGGAGGCGTTCCTGAGCCACCAGCCTTTCTGCATCACAGCCGCGCCGAAGTTGCCGGTGTGTCATGCCGCATCTTCCGGCTCAGCTTCACGGGCGAAGTGTCGTTTGAACTGCATCACGCGGCTGCGGATTCAGTCCATTTGTGGCGGCAGCTCCTGGTCCTGGGCGCAGACCTCGGCGTGCGCCCGCACGGACTGGAGGCGCTGCTCAAGCTCCGGCTCGAGAAGGGCCACCTCCTCGTGGGGCAGGATACGGATTTTGATTCCTCGCTCAGGCGCCTCGGCTGTGGATGGGCCGTTCAACTCGACAAGCCGGCGTTCGTCGGGAGGCAGGCGGTGCTTCGGACGAATCGGTTGCCACTCGATCGGCAACTCTGTGGACTGGAGATGGACGGGGCGGCGCCTGATGAAGGCGCGACGATCTGGAGCGGCGCCGATTTGTCAGGCGTCGTGACGTCCAGCACATGGTCGCCGACACTTCGCAAGTCGATCATGCTTGGATGGCTGCGGTTGAAGAACGGCGCGGTGCCAAGTGAAGTGATGATCAACGGCCGTCCCGCCCGTCGTGTGGCGACGCCCTTTTATGACCCGGAGGGCCGGCGTGCGCGCGCTTGATCGCTTCACCGGAACACGCATCGTCGCGTTACCGCATGCGATTGACCGGGCGGCCTGGCCGGCAGGTGCGTTGGTATTTCGGTTGGCACCCGACGAGGTGCTGGTGACAGCGGCAGTGAGTGCGACGGCGGTGGGTGACGAACATGCAATTGTTGAACCCGAAACCGGATTCTCCTGCGTATGGCTCGACCACGTTGCGGCGGTCGACTTTCTCGAACGTGAATGCGACTGGGAACTGCCGACAATGAGGCAATGGGGCAATGATCCCGGCACCTTCGGCGCCGCTTTTGCACAGGGCCTGGTCGCCGGACTGCCGCTGAAGATCTGGTTCGAGCGCGACCGAGTGCTGTTCATTGTGGCGTCGCCATTTGCGGCAGACCTTGCGGAGCGGCTGCGATGAACGAGTTCGTCGAGCGCGCGATCACTTTGCGTTGGCCCACGGCGCCCAAGCGCGCGTATGACGTGGTGATTATCGGTGGCGGGGGCCACGGGCTTGCCACGGCGTACTACCTGGCCACCCGGCACAAGATCACGAACGTCGCAGTGATTGAGCGCAGCTACATCGGCGGCGGCAACTCCGGCCGCAACACCACGATCATCCGGGCGAACTACGGTATTCCCGAGGCCGTGCGGTTCTATCAGCACAGCGTAGACCTGTATTCGACTCTGGAACAGGAGACCGAGCGCGGTCTGATGTACCAGAAGAAAGGACTGCTGTGGATCGCGCACAGTGAGGCCGGCATCCGTCAGGAGCGCGCGCGTGCGGAGATCAACACCGCGTGCGGCGCCCAGACCGAGTATGTGGACCCGCAGGCCATCAAGGAAATTTGCCCGCAGATCGACATTACTGGCGACGGCGTGTGGCCTGTCTACGGCGCGTCCTATCACCCGGCTGGCTCCACAGCCCGTCACGACAGGGTGGTGTGGGCGTATGCCGAGGGCGCGATGCGCCTGGGAGTTGATGTCTTCCAGGCCACAGCCGTCAGCGGCGTGCGCATGGACAAGGGGCGCGTGACGGGCGTCGAGACCACCGCTGGTGTCATCGCAGCCGGCACCGTGCTTTCAGCGGTCGGCGGGCACGTCAGCACCATCGCATCGATGGTGGGCCTTCGCCTCCCCATTCGCACGCATCCCCTTCAGGCGTTCGTCACGAACCGCTACGCGCAGGCCTTCCACCCGATCGTTGCCTCGTCCGGTCTTGGAGGGTATGCCTCACAGACCGCGAAGGGAGAGATGCTGATTGGCGCCGAGATCGATCGCGCGCCCAGCTACGCCTACGATTCCGGCCATCCATTCCTGCAGCACTGTGCGTTTCGAATGATGACGCTCTTGCCGTTCCTGCGGGACTTGCGCGTGCTGCGCCAGTGGACCGGGGTATGCGACATGAGTACGGACTACTCGCCGGTGATGGGCCTGACGGGGATCGAGGGTTTCCTCCTCACCACGGGCTGGGGCACGTGGGGGTTCAAGGCGATCCCCGCGGGTGGTGAACAGATGGCCGCGCTCATCGCGACAGGAAACACGCCCGGCCTCATCGCGCCTTTCTCGCTCGATCGCTTCGCGAAGGACCGGACGATGGCCGATCGTGGCTCAGCAGGCACGCACTGATGACCCAGCATCGCCTGCGCATCCGTTGTTCTCACTGTGGCGTTCGCGCCGTTGAGGAGTTCATCTATGGCGAGATTCCGGCGACACCAGACACGCTTGTCGACCTGGACGCGAGGGATGTGGACCGCGCGTTCATGCACACCAACGCCGAAGGCGTGGTAACGGAGCGCTGGTTTCACTCGGCCGGGTGCAGGCGGTGGATCACGGTTCAGCGCGATACGCGGACGAATGAGCTGCTGTAATGGTACGGGCACGTAGGGCGTGGCTTTAGCCGCGCCGAATTGCTTCGACCTTGCCGTCGCGCTCGCCCGCTAACCGCTCGCGTTCGCGCCGGAACCTGCGGCTGATCTCTTCGACCTCCGCCGGATCGGCGCCCGCCATGTTCTTCATCGCCGACTGCTGCAGGATGTCCTGTTCGGCGATCTTCGCGTCATAGAGGCTGCGCACTTCGGCGATCCGGGCCTTCTGCTCGTCGGACATGGGCTTGGCTGTCACGCCCTCGTCCGCATCCTTCTTCTTCAGACGTTCCATCGCCAGTTCGAACGAAGACTTCATCTCTGACATAGGGGGACGGGTCTCAATCTGTGGAAAACTCCAGGAACACGGATATCCACGTTCCTTGGAGTTTCCCACAGATTGAGACCCGTCCCCCTATCGCGGCAGTGTCCGGCTGATGGTTCGCGCGAACCACTTGAGGTACTTGGACAACGCCCACAGCTCCAGCACGCCGACCGCGAACAACGCCGGACCGGCGGCAATGGCCAGAGCTGGATGCACCTCGGTCACCGGGCCGTTCGTGAACGGAAGGGTCAGGCCGACGGCGTCCACGACCCCCGCCAGGAACACAACGAGACCGGACGCGATGAAACTGACGCCCATGGATCCAAGCGTGACGGTCACCACCATCGTGGGAATGCTGGTCAGCGCCACGATTCCGGCCAATGCGAAGAACCGCTGGGATCCCGACATTGGCTGCCGGCCTGGGGCTGGATTGAGCAGCAGTTCCACGGTGTAGGCTCGTGCCAACACCTCGGCTGGGCCCAGCGTGGTCAGGACCGACTCAAGGGTGGCGCCCGCGGCGGTGGCTTCTGCAATGTGACTTCGAATATCGCGAACGGCTTCCTCCCGGTCCGCAGGCGCCATCGACTTCAAGCCCTCCTGCAATCGGCCCAGATACCGTTCAACGAGCGGGTGTTCTTCGGTGGTCGCTCTCGTCATTTCGCTCCTCCCGTTCGACCGCACCGGTTGACGGCATCAGTCATGGCATCCCACTCGCGTTCGATCGCGTCGAGCCGCGCGCGTCCCTGTCGCGTGACCCGGTAGTACTGTCGCGGCGGTCCCGTCGGCGAATCCTGCATGAAGGTCTCGAGCAGACCATCGGCCTTGAGCCGGCGTAGCAGCGGATACACCGTGTTCTCTCCCGCGGCCAGCGGCGTAAACTGATCAAGGGTGGTCACGATTTCGTAGCCATAGTTGGGCTGTGACGACAGCAGCCTGAGAATGCACAGCTCGAGGACGCCTCGCCGCAGCTGAGAGGTCCAGTCACCGAGTGCGTGTGAAGTCAATCGTGTCTCCCCCAAGAACAAGGCTGAGTCGAGTGCCGGTTCCGGTTGTGGTCTGCCGCAGGATGGACGGCCCAATCACTGCGGTGATGTCCGATCGCTGCCAGAACGCCACGACCCCGCCGCCCGCGACGGGCCGGAGCGTAGCACGGAGCGCGGGACCGTATTGAAGCTCGAGGTCACGGCCGACTGTCACGATGCGCAGATCACCGTAGACCGGCGACGCATAGGTGCCGGCCCAGATGGCCGCGTCAACCGATCCATCGAGCGCGACCGGTGTCTGTTTCGCCTGGGCCGCATCGCGAGTGCGCTCCGACGTGAGGTAGTGCTGCGTCCAGTCACGAGTGGTGCGACCGGCGTACGCGTCAGCCACCGCGTACGCGATCGCCCACGGCATCAGCGAGCTGTTCATGTTGGTCAACACCGCCACGCCCAGCTTCGCGTCCGGCTGCATGAAGACGAGGGCGGTCCACCCTTCACCATTGCCGCCGTGCTGCACGATCAGGTGGCCATGATAGTCGCTGAGGAACCAGCCCAGCCCATAAGACGAGAGCACGGCATCCGGATACATGTACGTGGGTGGCGTCACGATCTGCGGTTGTCGCGTGGCGCCGATGACCTGCGGTCCCAGTAGCTTCGTGCCGTTCCAGGTCCCGTCTCCGAGAAGAAACTGCAACCAGATGGCCATGTCGCGTCCCGTGGAATTGACGCCGCCGGCGCCATAGGGCGCTCTCGGCACAAGCGAAACGGGACTCACCTTCCCATTGATTCGAGCGTGCGGCGCCACCGTCGAAGCGCCGCTGGGGGTGTTTCCAAGACCGGTGGCGAAGCTGTGGGTCATGCCGAGCGGCGTCAGCACACGGTCGGCGATGAACTGCGGCCAGGGCCTGCCCGACAGCCGGGTCACGATCTCGCCCAGCGCCAGATACATCTGGTTCTGGTAAGTCAGGCGCGTACGCAGAGGCGCGGCCGGCGCAATGCCCTTCAACCGCCCGATCACTTCTGTGTCGGACAAACCTGCGAACATCAACAGGTCGGCGCGCGGCAGTCCCGTGCGATGCGCCATCAAATCCCGCACGGTCAGTTGTTGAGTCAACGCGGCGTCGGCGGTTGCAAACTCCGGCAGGTATTTCACGACTGAATCATCAATCCGCAGTTTGCCTTCGTCGGCGAGCATCCCCAACGCGGCCACTGTGAACGTCTTCGTGACGGAGGCCGTGTAGAAGGCCGTCAGGTCATCCGTCGCTCCGCCATAGCCTCTTGAAAGCACGACCTGGCCGTCCTTCACCACGGCCACGGCGGCAGCGGGAACATCCCAGGCGTTGAAGACGCCGGCGACGATCGGGGCGATATCGGTCGGCGTTTGCGTGGCCGTGACAACGTTCAAGGCGGCAATCAGGCACACCACGGGCGCAACGAGTCGAAATCTCATGGAATCCTCCGGACGTTTACTTGATGTCGAGCGTGGCGGTGCCGACTCCGACGCGCAGTTTCACCGCATCAGGTCCGGCATCACTCAAGCGCAGCCTGTGGCCCGGTCCCGGCGAACGGGGACTGACGATGTTGCGGCCGGAGAGGGTGACGCGCGCATCGCCGACGCCTGACTCCACGTCCACCGGCCCTCGCGAGGTGGATAACGTCTGTGCGTGAATCTCTCCGACATGCAGTGACAGATCGAGCCGGCCTCCCGGCGCGTTCACCCGGATCGAGCCCGGCTTTGACTCGACGCCCGCGTTGGCGCGAGCGTTCACACCGCCGCGCACATCCGAGATGACAATCGCGCTGTCGTTCGCCTCAAGGCCGACCGTGAAACGTCGGGGCACCCGCACCGTCCATCGCTCGACAACCGGGTCGTTACCCGGTACCCGAAGCCGCGCGGAAAACACATCGCCAAGCCGCTCCCCAACCAAGTCGGTGCGCGCCAGATCGGCCGGAACGCTCGCCGACCATTTCCGCTTCTGGCCTGGAGTAGAGACGTCGGCCGAGATGCGGATGCGGTCTTCGTCGGTGCCGACAACTTCAACCGCGCCGTCGGTGGTGCGCAGGTCAATGGACTGCAGTCCGGCGGCTTCCACGTCGAGGGTGAACGTGCGAGCCGCGGGCGGCGCCTGCGATGCGCCGCGCAAAGCCACGAGTTCAGCGGCTGCGGCGATTCCAGCCAGCCAGATACCAACAACAATCACAACAACTCGACGAGACATAACCGCACACCTCCTGCGCAACCGCTATTGTGCGACGCACAGTAGCATCAGACGGGGGCGTTGTCCAGAAGGTTCCACATAGGGGGACGGGTCTCAATTTGTGGAAAACTCCAGGGCTTGCTCTGGCGATTGATCGCCCGGAGTTTTCCACAGATTGAGACCCGTCCCCTACCGAATCCCCATTCGTTGGAGTTTTTGGAGGTTGTCGAGGGCGGGGGCGTAGGTCGGGTCGATCTCAAGGGCGCGGCGGATGTGCGGCATGGCCTCTGAGAAGCGGCCGGCCGATGCGAGAGCGCCGCCCAGGTTGCTGTGGCTGAGGGCCGACTCGGGATTGAGATCAACCGCGCGCTGGAAGTGAGGCAGCGCTTCCTTCACACGGCCCTTTGAAAGCAGCAGCGATGCAAGGTTCTGATGAGCATCGCCGTACTCGGGGTTTGCGGCCAATGATCGCCTGAACGCACTTTCCGCCTCAGCGGTCCGATTCATGCCGCTGAGCACGGTGCCCAGATTGAAGTGCATCACTTCATCACGCGGCGCGGCCGCGACCGCCCGGCGAAAATGCGCAACCGCCTCCTCCAGCCTGCCCATCGACATCGCCGCCACACCCAGATAGTTGTGTGTGCCTGCTGATTTGTCACCCAGCCGAAGCGACGCTTCCAGATGCGGGATGGCCTCGGCGAATCGCCCGACCTCTACATAAGCCCCGCCCAGAAGGCTCCTGGCCTCGATACTGTCCGGCTGGTCGCGCGAACGAATCTCACCGAGCGCGACGTTGGACAACTTGTCCTTCCGATCGAAGTCCTGCAGGAGGCGGAGGGCATCGCCGGCCGATTCAGTCAACAGCTGCAAGCTGAACTCTGCCATCTCATCCACCGCCCGTGGGCCCGCCTGCACCCTCACTGGTGGCGAGTGAGGGTTATCCGGATTACCGGCTGAGTTGTCGAACGTGTAACGCATGGCGAGCTTCGTGCCTTTGGGCAGGGCAATCGGGGCGGCATAGCGATAGTCCTGCTGCCAGTGGAAGTCCCAGCGTGGAATGTGCAGCAGTGTCTTGACGGATCCGTCGGGAAGTGTGGCCGTGGTTCGCATGTCCCTGCCCAGATAGTGCGCATGGGGATAGACACTCAGCAGCGTCACGTTCGATGGCAGTTCGTACTCGTCCGTCACCACATAGTCGGCTTTGCCGGCCGGCACATCGATCGCCTTTGAACCCATCCGTACGGTGATGGGCCTTTGACGCGGAGGCGTCGTTGTCAGGAACAAACCGACGCTCGGCTTCAGTGCGATTGCGTCCTTCGAGTCGATGACATGCAGCTCAACGATCAGATCGGATCCGCGTTCAAGGCGCCATGCCATGCCCTCTGGCGAAACGATTGGCCCGCGTCCGGGCGCCCATCCAATGAACTGCCCATCCGGATCCCGTACGCTGAATGCCATGCCGTCGAAGCCGGGTTGCCCGTCCGCACCATCGCGGCGGCGGGAGGCCGACGTCCGATCCACCCGGATCACCGCGTGGTGAATCGATGCCCCGTTGGTTCTGAACTCCACCGCACGAACGAACACGCCTTCGGTCAGCGGCACCTTCAGCACAAGGTTCCGATACACATCATCCGATCCCGCCTTGACGATGAAGGGGCGATCGGTGGTGGCGACAACATCGGGAGTGCCCAGTTCCCAACCGTCTGGAAACGCTGGTGGCGCAGGCAGATCAGCGGACGCCCCTTCCACCGCTCCGCCTTTCACCCATCGCTGTATGGTGTCGATCTCGCCGGCCCCGAGTCGGCGCTCGCCGAGGATGGGAAACTCGCCGCGGGCGGGCAGCCACGGCGGCATGTGGCCCTTGAATGTTTCAGCGGCCATGGCCTCTGCCTGCTCCGCGCTTTCCGCGTACGTCAGCAGTGAAAACGGCGCGGCACCGCCAGGTCGGTGGCAGGACGCGCAGTTCGCAAACACGATCGGCGCGACGTCCTTGTTGAAGGTCACGGTCGCGGGTGGAGGCGTTGAGCCGCCGCAACCTGGAACGCCGAAAACCGCCATGGCCGAAACAGCTGACCAGGCGCACGATACCAGGGTGGGGCGCATGCTGTAATTATGCGCGCGCAAAGAACCCCGCCAGCAACTGCGCGAGGATCGCGCCCACGATCGTCATCGAGAGCCCCCAGATGAGCAACTGCCGGAAGAGCACGCGCGCTTCGGCCGGGTCGCTGACCGTGGCCAGACACAATGCGCCCAGGGTGGAGAGCGGCGACACATCCACGAGATGCGATCCGATTGTGATGCTGATGGCAACAGCCACCGGATCACCGCCGCCAACCTTGGCCACCAGACCCGGCACCGTGGGCAGGAACGCCGGCAGCACCACGCCCGAAGTGCTGCTCCAGCTCGAGATCAGTCCCGTCACAAAAGCGATAGTCCCGTTGATGGTGGCTGGATTCGCAATGGTGGCCAGCATCGAAGAGAACAACTCCATGCCCCCGGTTTTCTCCAGGACCGCGATCAACATGCTGACACCGCACACCATGATGATCACACCCCAGGGGATCTGTTTCAGGGCCGTCGATTCATCGGCGGCGTTGAGGAGAATCAGGACCGACGCCGCGGCAAACGCGGCCATCCCCACGTTGAGCTTGAACACAACCACCGCGGCAATCCACACCACCACCACCACCATCGTCAACCGCTGCGCGCGGGTCAGCGCCATCGCAGAGGCAGTCGGACCACCGGAGCGTTGAGCGAGACGTCGTCCGCCGAACAGGGCATATGCAGCGATGCCTACGATCACGTGGGCGACGATGTTGGCCGTGAACACCGCCCACTCGTGTCCGCCAATGCCGGCCTCCGTCATCTTCGTGCTGGCGATGAGTCCGACGACCCCGACTGGCGAGAGATTGCCCGCGTTGGCGCCGTTTGCCACCATCAACGCCGTGAGCAGGCGCGGGATACCCGCTTCAACTCCGATGGGCATCGCCAGCGGCACCAGCAGCGCCACGCCAAGAATGGCTCCGGGGCCAATCGACGAGAGCCCGAACGCAATCACGAAGAACAGGACGGGGAGCAGCCGCGCATTGCCACGGGCCAGCCGCACAGCCCGCTGCGCCAGCCATTCCAGTGTGCCGTTGACGTGCGCGAGGCCAAAGAGCAGTGTCACGCCTGCCAGGGTCACGAACAGCGAGGCCGGGAATCCGCCTGCAACGGCATCGGCCTTCAGGCCAGCGTGATACACGCCGATGAGCCAGGCGAACGCGATCGACAGCACGCCAACATTGATTCGCGACGTGCAGCTCAACAGAATTGCGACGAGCAGCGCGATCAGTGAGGCTACGGCGGGTGTCACGCGCCACTCCACGGGGGGAGCAGGTGCTTTTGCACCTTGCCCAACGCCGTGCGCGGCAGTGACACCACCTGAACGAAGCCGCGCGGCACTTTGAACGACGCGAGCGAGCGTCGGCACGCCTCGGCGAGCATCTCCTTGTTCATAACGCCGTACATGACCACGTATGCCATCGGCACTTCGCCCCG
>JBKJJZ010000110.1:0-2739 GCA_046597705.1 Vicinamibacterales bacterium
GAAGACGTGCATCGCATGGCCGAAGCCAACAAAGCGTTCGCGCACTATCGGTTCTAAGGATCATGGCGAGACAAGTACCTCTGGCGCGTTGTCGCAACATCGGCATCATGGCCCACATTGATGCCGGCAAGACGACAACCACCGAACGCATCCTCTTCTACACGGGCATCACCTACAAGATAGGTGAGGTGCACGAAGGCACCGCCGTGATGGACTGGATGGAGCAGGAGCAGGAACGCGGCATTACGATTACCTCGGCTGCCACCACCTGCACCTGGCGCGACATCCGGATCAACATCATCGACACGCCCGGCCACGTGGACTTCACGGCCGAAGTTGAGCGCTCCCTGCGTGTGCTCGACGGGGCAGTCGCCGTGTTCGACTCGGTCGCCGGCGTCGAACCGCAGTCAGAAACCGTGTGGCGCCAGGCCGACAAGTACCGCGTGCCGCGTATCTGCTTTGTGAACAAGATGGACCGCATCGGCGCGGACTTCCTGCGCACCTACGAGCAGATCACGACGAAACTGCAGGGTAATCCGGTGGCGATTCACCTGCCGATCGGCTCCGAAGACAAGTACCTCGGCGTGGTGGACCTCATCCAGATGAAGGCCCTCGTGTGGGAAGCCGATGCGGAGATGGGCTCGGAAGCCACCGTCAAAGAGATTCCAGAAGACATGATGGAACTCGCCAAGGAGTTCCGCGAGAAGTTGATCGAGAAGGTCAGCGAAGTGGACGACTCGATCCTGGAGAAGTACCTCCACGGCGAAGAGATTCCGGCCGAGCAGATCAAGGCGGCGATTCGCAAACGCACCATCTCTTCGGTGCACGACGAGAAGGCGGCCTTCGTCCCGGTCATTTGCGGCTCGGCGTTCAAGAACAAGGGCGTGCAGCCCCTGCTCGACGCCGTTGTGGACTTCCTGCCCTCGCCGCTCGACATCCCGTTCGTGACCGGGATCGACCCGAACGGGGGCGAAGGTGCCACTACCGAGCGTCGTCCTGAGGATGATGCGCCGATGTCGGGCCTCGCGTTCAAGATCATGACCGACCCGTTTGTCGGCCAGTTGACGTTCATCCGGCTTTACTCCGGCCAGTTGGTGTCCGGCCAGGCGGTCTACAACTCGACGAAACAGAAGTCCGAACGCATTGGCCGCCTGCTCAAGATGCACGCGAACAAGCGCGAGGAAATCAAGGAAGTGCTGGCCGGCGATATCGCGGCGGCCGTCGGGCTGAAGTCCGTGTCCACGGGCGATACGATTTGTGACGAGAAGACCCCCGTGATTCTCGAAGCGATGGACTTCCCCGAGCCGGTCATCTCGCTCGCGATTGAGCCCAAGACCAAGGCCGACCAGGAAAAACTGGGCCTCGGATTGTCCAAGCTGATGGCCGAAGACCCGACCTTCCGGGTGAAGACTGACCAGGACACCGGTCAGGTCGTCATCGCCGGCATGGGCGAGTTGCACCTTGAAATCATCGTGGACCGCCTCAAGCGCGAGTTCAGCGTCGAAGCGACGGTCGGCAAGCCCCAGGTGGCTTACAAAGAGACGGTCACGAAGGCCGCCCAGGGCGAGGGCCGTTATATCAAGCAGACCGGTGGCCGCGGCCAGTACGGTCACGCGAAGATTCGCCTCATTCCGCGCAAGCCGGGTGAAGGTTACCTGTTCGAGAACAAGATCATCGGCGGCACCATTCCGAAAGAGTTCATCAAGCCGATCGATCAGGGCATCCAGGAAGCGCTCACCACTGGCGTCCTGGCCGGCTACCCGATTGACGACGTGCTGATCGAGCTGTACGACGGGTCGTACCACGACGTGGACTCGAACGAAATGGCGTTCAAGATCGCCGGGTCGATGGCGTTCAAGGACGCCGCCGCTCGCGCGCATCCGGCGCTGCTCGAACCCGTGATGCGCGTGGAAGTCACGGTGCCTGAAGATCACATGGGCGATGTCATCGGCGACCTTACCAGCCGCCGCGGTCACATCCAGTCGATGGATTCTCGCGGTGGCACGCAGATTATCAATTCGCGCGTGCCGCTGTCCGAGATGTTCGGATACTCAACGGACCTGCGGTCACGGACCCAGGGGCGCGGCGCCTACTCGATGCATTTCGATCGCTACGAGCAGGCACCGGCGGCAATCAGTCAGGAAGTCATTGCGCGCGTGCAGGGGAAGTAGACCATGGCCACTACATTCAGCGACAAAATCCGCATCCGTTTGAAGGCGTACGACTACCGGGTGCTTGACCAGTCCACGAGCGAGATCGTCGACACAGCGAAGCGCACCGGGGCGCGCCTGGCGGGTCCCGTGCCGCTGCCCACCGAAAAGAACAAGTGGACGGTGCTGCGGTCGCCGCACGTTGACAAGAAGTCGCGTGAGCAGTTCGAAATCCGGACTCACCGCCGGCTGATCGACATCTTTGAACCGACTCCGCAGACCGTGGACGCGCTGATGAAGCTGGATCTGCCGGCCGGCGTGGACGTCGAGATCAAGGCCTTCGGCAAGGAACACAAATAAGCCATGGTGATCGGAATCATCGCGAGAAAACTCGGCATGACCCAGGTGTTCGCGGCGGACGGCAGCGTCACGCCCGCGACGCTGGTCAAGGCGGGGCCCTGTGTGGTGCTGCAGGCGAAGGGCGCGCAGACCGACGGCTACGAGGCCGTGCAGATCGGTTTTGTCGAAGAGAAGCCGGCCCGCGTGAACAAGGCGCTCGGCGGGCACTACAAGAAGGCGGGCAACGTGC
>JBKJJZ010000133.1:0-8649 GCA_046597705.1 Vicinamibacterales bacterium
CGCAAATGCTGGCGGGCGACCCGGGCACGCGCACGTCGAACTCTGTGCGCGGGCATAGAGAGGGAGTGGTCACGCTTGCGCGGGTTGAACAGTTTCTGCCTGACTGGATTCAGGTGCTGCCGTCGGAATTATTTGGCGCAGTGATGACTGCGGCGATTCTGGATGGAGACCGTGGCAAGGCCGCGACGTGGGTTGGTGCGCTTGTGGCGCAAGGGATCGTTTTGTTCTGGCTGTCGGCGCTTGTCCATCGCCGTTTGCTGGAGTCGGCGGTCGGGTCGTCGGGCGGGAAACTTCGCGTGACAGGCTTCCGTCCTCCGTGGCAGCTGCCAGGCATCAGTGCGCCAGCGGCTGCCGTGGCCTGGGTGATGTTCAAGAGCTGTCTGCGATCGGTGCGCGGCCGCGTGGCGGTGCTGCTGCCCGGTCCGATGATGGCCATCGTTTCGCTGATGCTGCTCCGGCGTCCCGATGACACACCGTGGGTTGCGTCACTCGCCACGCACAGCCATATGTTGTTCGCCGCCAGCCTGCTGATCGCGTTGTTTGCGATTCACCCGTTTACGCTGAATCAGTTTGCGTCTGATCGTGCCGGGCTGACCTTGCAGCTGCTGCTTCCGGTCAGCGCCAAAGATCTGGTGCGCGGCAAAGCCATTGGCGGGGGCGCACTCTTCCTGATGGCGGCCATCATTGCGGGTGTCTCGTCGGCGGTGGCAACAGGCGGTGGTCCTCTGGCGCTCTGGGCGATGACGGCGATTGGAGGTGTTGCCACCTACGTCGCGGTCGCGCCGATTGCCACGCTTCTATCCGCGTTGTTCCCGGTCGTTGCCGACATGAGCAAGGCCGGTTCCGGAGGCAATCCCCACGTGGCGTCGGGGCTCATCGGCATGATGGCGGTGGGTGTGGCGGCATTGCCCGCGCTGGTGATTGGCGTGCCGGGGCTCGTGCCAGGCACCACGCCGATGACCGCACTCATTGCGATGGTCGTATGGCTGGCCGTGGTGATGGCGATCGCCTGGTTGCTGTTGGGCGCGGTCGCGCAGGTCGTGGCGGCCCGGCGGGAGAATTTGTTTTTGACGAAGTAAGTGGCGCCCCTGAAGGGACGCCCTACGTACCGTGGCGTGGCGTACGTACGGGCGCGGTGTACGTAGGGCGTCCCTTTAGGGGCGCCAATTACACCGATTGTCACCCCACGAACTTGTACCCCAACCCGTGTTGCGTCAGCACGTACTGCGGATTGCGTGGGTTGGGTTCGATCTTCTGCCGCAGCCACGCGACGTGCACATCCACCGTGCGCGTGTTGGGCATTGATTGGTAGCCCCACACTTCGTTGAGCAGTTCGTCGCGCGTGAGGGTGGCTTCACGATGCTCGATGAAGTATTTGAGCAGCAGGAACTCGCGCGCGGACAGGTCCAGCTCCACGCCGTCCTTCAAGACCTGTGCCTTGCGGAAGTCCACGCTGATGTTGCCGAAGTGGTACGGAACCGTTCCGTTCTGCGTCGATGACGCCCTCCGCAACTGCACCTCGATGCGCGCCATCAGTTCCAGCATGTCGAACGGTTTGGTGACGTAGTCGTCGGCGCCGAGCTTGAGCCCCAGCACCTTGTCCATGATCTGTCCGCGCGCTGTCAGCATGATGATCGGCGTGGTGACGCTGCGCTGCCTGAGATCACGGCACACGTCGAAGCCGCTGGCTCCCGGCAGCATCACATCGAGCAGAATCACATCCCAGGACTCCCGCGTCGCACGCTCCAGGCCCGCGGGCCCATCGGCTGCGGCGCCCACGTCGTAGCCTTCGCTCTTGAGGCGATCAGTCAGGGTCAGGACCAGACCCGGTTCGTCTTCAACGAGCAGCACGCGCTTGGTTCGAAGTGTGGTTCCCATCACATTCCGGCCAAATCGGCAGCGACCGGCAACTGCAGCGTGAACGTGGCGCCCTGACCTGGCTCTGACATCACGGTAACGCGGCCTCCATGCGCCTCGGCAATGCGTTGCACCAGGCTCAGCCCCAGACCGTTGCCCTGCACCTGCTGATCGACCGCATGCCGGCCGCGATAAAACGGCTCGAATATCCTGCCAAGATCCTCGGTGTCGATGCCCCGTCCGCGGTCTGCAATCGCGATGTGCACCTCGTCACGCCCCCCTTCCTGCCGCCGTGTCACTTTGACGCCCACCCAATGACCATCGCGGCCGTGCTTCAACGCGTTCGCCAGCAAATTATTGATGGCGCGCCGCAACGCCTCTTCATCGCCATTCACCAGCGGCACATCGTCCGTAATCCTGACGTCGGCCTCGGCATGTGCTTCGGCAATCAGTGTCGAGGATGCGGCAACCACGTCGCGAACGAGCGACACCAAATCAACAGGCTTGAGCGACAGTGCTCGACGCTGTCCGGACAGTCCCGCAAACTCCAGAACCTCTTCGACCATATCGGTCAGCCGTCGGCCTTCCACTTCGATCAGCTCGCCGTATCGCCGGGCCCGTGACGGATCCTCGACCACGCCGGCTGAGAGGTTCTGCGCTGCCGCTCGAATCACTGCCAGAGGCGTGCGCAGTTCGTGTGAGACCGTCGCTACGAAATCCATCTGTTGGGCCGCAAGCTTCTCCGAACGTCGCGCGTTGACGACGATGATGCCTACGCCGAATGCGAGGACAGAAAGAATGCTGAAGCTGATCAGAAGGTTGCGTCGCCTCGCCTGATCCACGGCTGCGTCGAGCGAACCCGCGCCATGGCGAAGCGCGATGGTCCATCCACCCAACGTGGTCACGAGGAACGGCTCCGGAACTGATGTGGAGCTGCCGGGACGCCCCTGGACCATGATGGAGAGGTTCCCCGTTGACGGTATCAATGTGCCAACCGAGCGGCGCTCGACGGTCCGCGAGGGGACGGCCGACTCGAATTGCCACGTGGCCCTGCCTTCGGCCAGCGCTCGGGCCGCCATCTCAGTGTGAGGTGTCGTGAAAAACGTCGCCGAGGCATCGGCGTTGAGCACGGTGACGGTCGCCGGGTCAGTGACGCCCCGCATGAACAGCGGCTCCGGACCGCTTCCGCGGATTGCGATGTGGTAACGGCTGGCATCGCCGTCGGGAAAATGCCGATCGACCAGCTCCTTCAGCATCTGTCTTGCGAGCACGTCCCGATTCAACTCAACGATGATGGCAATGGTGCTGGGCGTCCGGAAGGTCACCATCATGTCCGGGCCGGTCGTCAGCCTAGTCGCAGCCTGCATGACCGGGATGATCAGTGCCGGCACGCTTTCGACAAGGCCCGAGCGGGTGAGCGTGATCATCTGAGTTCGCACACCGGGGATGATTGAAGCCGGCGGTTTGCGGCTCAAGGACTCCTGCAGGGCCGCGAAATGTTCGGGCCAGGCCACCGTGTGGCCGGTGCCCGTGCCAAGCGCGAGTTGGTGCAGCGTTCGGGTCGTGCTGACGTTGTCGACGCGCGAAAAGTACATCCCCTTCACAAGGTCCGGGTAACGCGCCCGGCCCTTCCAGAGTTGATAGTGCGTCTCCATTTCCTGCCAGGGCTCGCCCTCTTCCTCGGTACCTTCGCTGAGACCAAGCAGCGAGTACGCAAGGCCGATCTCACGGTCGAAGTCCTCGGCAAACTCACGGGCGCGTTGATTCAGCGAACGCTGCAGTTGCGCGCGTTCCGCCTCGCTGACTTGTCCGAGCCAGCGGTACTGAAGCGCGCCAAGCATCGCCACCAGGAGGATTAAGCCGATCGGCAGCGCGAGCCTGAACCTGAGTCGAGGGGCCGGCATTGGTGAGAGTTTACCATGTGGCTCCTGAGTCCCTATGTCTGTAACTGATTGAAAAATAGGGTTTTACGTCTTTTACAATCTCTTTGCTCCCAGTTAACCATTGAGATGCGACCGAGGCGCAATCTACTGACGTCTATAACTCGCGGAAGGAGCGAACAAGTGATGCGCAAGTTGATGAACGTCGTGATCGTGGCGCTGGTGGCGGGACCGGCTTTGGTGCTGGGTCAGGCCGGCGATGTGAACAAGGTACTGGCTGACATGCGCGCGGCGCTTGGCGGTGCCGACCAGCTGGCGGCGGTCAAGACGCTGACGGCGGTGGGCAAGTCGGCCCGGACCAACCCCCAGGGCGCCACCACGGAAGGCGACCTCGAACTCGCGATGGAATTGCCCGACAAATACGTGGCGCGCACCGTGGTGGCCAACATGGGCACCATGAGCGTGTATCGGAATTCCGGGTTCAACGGCAGCGGCGTCATCAACGAAATGGAAACGCCTCCAAATCTGATGGGTGGCGGCGGAATGATGGTGGTCCGGGCCGCCGGCTCGGGGCCCGGTAACACGATGACACCCGAGCAGAAGGCGGCGAACGACCAGCGGATGTTGCTAGCGGCAAAGAAGGACTTTGCGCGGATGACCGTGGGGATGTTCGGCTCGTCCTACGAAGCCTTCCCGATCGAGTTCAGTTATGCGGGCCAGGCGGATGCGCCTGAAGGCAAGGCGCACGTGATCGCCGTCAAGGGCGCCGACAATTTCGAGGCGAGGCTGTTCGTTGATGCGAAGACGAATCTGCCGCTGATGCTGTCGTGGTCCGACAAAGAGCCAATGGTGACGACAATCAACCGCGGCGGCGGCCCCGGCGGTGGCACGTCGTTTACTTCCGGTGGCGGCCGCAGCGGGCAGCCCCCGACGGCTCCGACCGAAGAAGAGATCGCCAGGATGCAGGCCGACATGGCTGCACGCGATGCGGCTCGCAAGATGGTCGAGTACCGCATCTACTATTCGAATTTCAAGGCGGTTGGTGGCGTCCTGCTGCCGCATTCGATGCAGCGCTCTATTGACGGCAAGCCTGCTGAAGAAACCACGTTCGAACAAATCAAGGTCAACCCGAAGATCGACAAACAGAAGTTCGCCGTGTCGAAGTAACTCGGCTCACACATTCCAGGAGAACCCCGTGTTGAAGACATGCATTCGCATGACAGTACTCGTGTGCCTGATTCTGGGCGCGGCCGCGTCGGCAGGCGCACAGACTGCGGCCCCGCTCACTACCGGCACCCTCATCGTCACCGTGACAGATCAGACGGGGGCGGTGCTGCCGTCCGCGTCGGTCACGATCACCGGCCAGGAAGCGGCCACGCAGGTGACCAGGCTGGCGCCAGCTGGGGCTTCAACATCAGGTATTGCCAGGTTCGAGACGCTGGCAGCCGGACGCTACACCTTGCTGGTGGAGTTTCCTGGTTTCGAGCCGGCCACAGTGCGTGACGTCAGGGTGCGCGCGGGTGAGAACCGGCGGGCGGTCACACTGCGTCTGCAGAAGGTTGAACAAGAGGTGACAGTCGGTCGCGACGGAAAGACGTCGGGACTGGATCCGAAGGGCAACGCGTTTTCCACAATCCTGACGCGCGAGATGATCGAGGCGCTGCCCGACGATCCCGAGGAAATGGAAGCCGTGCTGAGGGCCATGGCGCCTCCGGGCGCGCAGTTCCGCGTGGACGGTTTCACGGGAGGCCGCATGCCGGCGAAGTCGCAGATTCGATCGATCCGCCTGCCGCGCATGGACGCGTTTGCCGCGCAGAACCATGGCGGGATGAACGGCATGATGTTCATCGACATCATGACGCAGCCCGGAGCCGGTCCGCTGCGCGGCAGCATCGACGGGTCATTCCAGGACGACGCGCTCAACGCGCGCAATCCGTTCACGGTGACCAAGGGGGATGAGCAGGTGCGGCAGTACGGCATGTCGCTTTCCGGCACCATCCGTCCGAACAAGACGTCGTTTTCGCTCAACGCCGGAGGCACGTCGCAGTACACGTCTCCGAATCTTCTGGCCGTGTTGCCGGACGGCAGGACGCTGTCGGAGCCGTTTCGGGTGCCCTCGGAATCGGTGAACTTCAGCGGCCGGATGGATCACGCGCTCAACGCCGACCATGCGGCGCGGGTCAGCTTCGATCGAAGTTCGCGCGACGCGCGCAACCAGGGCGTTGGTGGTTTCAACCTCATGGACCGCGGGTACCGGTCCAAGTCCGATACGAACACTCTGCGCATCTCCGAGAGCGGGCCGCTGGGCCGCCGGATGTTCACTGAGTCGCGATTGCAGCTGGTGTGGGGCTCCTCGAGCAGCCGCTCTGACATTGAAGCGCCGGCCCTTCAGGTGCTTGGTGCGTTCACCAGCGGCGGCGCACAGATGCAGGGCGGTCAACACAGGTTCGACCTCGAGGCGGCCAGCGACATCGATTACGTTCGGGGACTGCACTCGTGGCGCGCAGGCGGCTTGATTGAGGGCGGCCGGTATCGATCAGACGACATCTCGAATTATCTCGGCACGTATACGTTCGCGAGTCTCGCTGACTATAACGCCGGGAAGCCATCCAACTACACGCGACGGATCGGTGACCCGAACGTCACGTACTCGCGCTGGCAAGCGGGACTTTACGTGCAGGATGACTGGCGCATGACGCGCAGCCTGATGCTTTCGGCCGGCGTGAGGGCGGGGCTGCAGACGCTGACCGGCGACCAGTACAACCTTTCACCGAGAGTCAACTTTGGCTGGTCGCCGATGCGGAACGGAAAGCTGACGTTGCGCGCGGGCTATGGGTATTTCTACGACTGGGTGAGTGGCGATCTCTACAAGCAGACCTTGCTCGTGGACGGCGTGCGGCAGCGCGAGTTAAACGTCGTCAATCCGTCGTATCCCGACCTGCCAGGCGAGGGCCTGACGTCAGTGACCAACAAGTATCTGTGGTCCGATGAGCTCACCCTGCCGACCAGCCATCGGCTCAACGTGGGCGCCGATCGGCAGATCACCGCAAACATGCGGTTCAACGTGGGCTACACCTACGGATGGGGACAAGGACTGTTGCGCGGGCGCAATCTGAACGCGCCAGTGAACGGCGTTCGCCCAGAGGCCGCGTTCGCCAACGTCGTTTCTCTTGTGCCCGATGCGGAGGCGAAGAGCCACACCGTGAATGTGGGCTGGAACCTCACGCTCCTCGAGTGGAAGCGGGCGTTCTTCTTCGCGAACTACACGTGGTCGAAGAGCGATACGAACACCACGGGCGCGCTCTCACTGCCGGCCAACGGCGACAATCTGGACACCGAGTGGGGACCTTCGGGTGGGGACGTGCGACATCGCGCAAGTTTCCAGATGAGCATGACGCCCGTGACGAACCTCAGCGTCAGCCTGAATGCCCGGGCGCAGTCCGGGTCGCCGTACAACATCACCACGGGCCGCGATGACAACGGCGATGGTCTGTTCAACGACCGGCCGGCCAGTACGACACGGAACTCGGCGCGCACCGCGGCCCAGTGGGATCTGGGCGGGCGCGTGTCGTACGCGTGGGGCTTCGGCACGCGCAGCCAGGGCGGGGCCAGTGGTCCCGGTGGTGCGACTGTCGTCATGGGCGGCGGTGGCGGCGGCGCGATGGCGGCAGGATTTGGCGGCGGCGCCGCTGACAAGCGCTTCCGCATCGAGGTCTACGCCTCGGCGCAGAACGTGCTCAACCGCGCAAACTACGTGGGCTACAGCGGTGTGATGACATCACAGCTCTTCGGCCAGCCGACCAGCGTCATGAACCCGAGGAAGGTACAGCTGGGCGTACGTTTCGGCTTCTAGCGCGATACGTAGGGCGTCCCTTCAGGGGCGCCGTGAATCGGCGCGGCTAGAGCACTGCTTACAACGGCGGGCGGCGGCTCCGCTGCCATTTGCATGCCGCTGCAACCAATGACCGGTTGAGCCTGGCAAGGTAGGCAGCCCAGCCCCGCGTTGCACCAGACGGCGGCCGGTGCAATCATAGGCCGCCGCTGGTGAACGCCAGGTGGCCAGGCCCCGCTCGTTGACCAGAGCCAGGAAAGGGAAAGCGACATGGAACACCGCGACGTGCTGATGGCCATCGCGCAGGTCGCGGCGACCTTCATTGGCTTCGCCAGCCTGGTGTTTGCTGTCGGGCGCGCCTCGGTCGCAGGCGTGAATGCTCCCGAACGGACCGCACTGATTCACCTGCTCCTTCCATCAATCCTC
Source organism: Vicinamibacterales bacterium (assembly GCA_046597705.1). Taxonomy (GTDB): domain Bacteria; phylum Acidobacteriota; class Vicinamibacteria; order Vicinamibacterales; family SCN-69-37; genus SYFT01. The sequence goes on from JBKJJZ010000133.1 coordinate 7,996, forward strand.
GTGTTGTTTCTGGCCTTCGCCCCGGTGGTCGCATTTGCCGGCATCACATCAGAGGCGCCAGTGTGGCGAGTTGCCAACGGCGTGCTCGGGGTCATTCATCTGCTGCTCGTCTCGAATGCGACATGGATAGCGGTACGGTCGCGCCTTCTTGAGCCGGTGCCGTTGCGCTTTGTTCTTATCCCGGGCGGGTACCTCGCCGTTGCAGCCAACTTGACGGTCGTGTTTGGGTTTCTCCCAGACTTGGCAGACCTGATCTACCTTGCCGGGCTCGTGTGGTTCCTGCTGGTCGCAGCAATACAGTTTGTCATGCTGATCTTGCTTCATGAACAACCGGCTAACAAGTGCTTGGATCCAGCGGCGGCGCACGAGCGGGCAAAGAAACGAACACCGCGCCGCCGCGACTGAAACGCAGTCGCTATACAGCGCGACAGTCACTGTGCCATCTTGACAGTTGTATAGAATAGTCATATACACTGTTCATGGACGTCCTCAAGGAGTTCCTGGCAGATCTTGAGGGGTTCGAGTGGGATGCGGGCAATTCCGAGAAGAACTGGCGCAACCACGAGGTGCGACAGGCCGAAGCCGAACAGGTGCTGCTCAACCGGCCCGTCATGGTCGCGTCCGACCTCAAGCACTCGCAGGCCGAGGCGCGAT
>JBKJJZ010000150.1:0-6306 GCA_046597705.1 Vicinamibacterales bacterium
TGGTGCCGCACGACTGCTCCAACCCGATGCCGACATCGAAGCCTGCGCTGCTGGAGAACAGGCGCGCATCCCCAGCCATCACGAAATTGTTGGTGATCGTGCCGCCGTAGTGCCCGACGTTCGCCGCACCGATGCACGGTCCATCGCCATAGGTCCGGCCGACCACCGAATCCCCAAGACCGAATCCAATCGCGCGGGCAGAGTTGATGATGACGTTGCGATCGACGATCGTATCGCGGCTCCCCATCCAGAGGTGGATTGCATGCTCTGACAATCCGGCGCCACACCAGAATCCATTGAAGAGATTCGCGTAGATCTGCCACCCGCGCGCCTGGTGAATATCGATGCCGCCGGTATAGCAACTGTTGCGGACGAAGGCACGGCCGGTATCTGTCATCTCGAATGACGAGCAGCGGATAACTCCGTCGTCGGCATATTCTCCGTCGGCAGGATTCACCTTGATGAATTGCTCGCTGCCATCGACCCCACGAATGTTGTGAAGCAGCGTCCCAGAGAGCGCGCTGCCTCCGGGGACGACGTGCACCAGGTGCCAGTACGCGCGAGTCAGTGTGAGGTCAGCGATCGTGACGTTCGACCGCTGCACGAGCAACACATTGCCGGTGGCGTAGCGGCCGTCGAGCACCACGCCGTGACGGTTGCCTGATCTCGATCGCAGCGTCACGCCCGCATTGCGTAACACGAGCGTTGACGTCAGCTCGTAGACGCCGTCGGCGAGCTGAACGGTTTCGCCGGAACGTGCGCCGTCGAGGATTGATTGGAGGCTGCTGGTCTGTGATGGTGTGACATCAATCACCACACCCGTCGCAGGTGGCAACGGACCACACCCAGGCTGCGCCGCTGCGACATGCGGGATGAACAGAACAGCAGCGATTGAAAACACGGACGCTAAAAGTAGAGACACTCGACGATCAGACAAAGGTTTTACACCAAGTGCGGTTCGAGCCGCTACTCTAAATTGAGCGTTGCCTGTCCTTCTGACATTGGTATGCCGCTGATTCAATTGCCTGAGGCAGCGTGAGGGCCGTGGTCTTGAGTGCGATGCGTGTCCCTGTCGCCGCTAAAGGAGCGTCGTCATAGCGGGCAACCGTGAACCATTCCAGGGTGTGCTGCCGCCGGACAACCTCCAGCCAGAAGGTTTTCAGGAGAATGAAGCTATTTATGACGCGCAAGACCGGAAACACGAGAAAGCACGTCAGGATGTCGCGCCGCTTCAGCACCATCGCGCACGCGACGGCGAGCGTGAGAACGATCGCCTGATCAATCAGCAGCCAACGCCACACCGTCGTCGGCCAGAACCACGCGAGAATGGGCAGGCAGAGCGTTACGACAGAGAAGAACAAGCCTTCTGCCAACAGAATGCCAAACTCCGCGTCAATGCGCTGGCGGCCAAAGGGAACGTTCCGCAGGCGCATCACCTGCCAGGTTCCGCGATACCACCGGGTCAGTTGCCCGACATAATCACGCAACGTCCGCGGGTCTTGCGTATAGGCGACGGCGTGTGGCGTATAGGCAATTTTCCCCAACTGCTGACGATGAACTTGCACGGTCAAGTCCATGTCTTCCACTAAGGTTTGGCTATCCCACTCCAATAGAGGAAGGATGCGAGTCCGATACACGGATGCACAGCCAGGTGCGACGGTGATCACGCCCATCGCGTCCTGCCCCTGACGATACAATCGCAAGGTCACCGCGTATTCGTAGGCGCGATAGGCCGTCAACCAGTTATAGCGTTCACTGTGGGGGGCCCCACACACGAGGACCGTCTCGGTGTCTTGGAGAAAGCGGACCAGGACTTCGTTGAAGTAGTGCGGTGCCACGTGACTGTCGGCATCGAGGATCGCGAGGTATTCATAACGCTGCGCCAGTGCGAAGTGCTTGAGAGCTTCGGAAATGCCGCCCAACTTGCCGCGCTTGCGTCCGTCGGACAGTAAATTCACACCGGTTGCCCGCGCGATCTCCGCGGTCGTATCAGTGGAAGCGTCGTCGATGACATAGATGTGTGTCGCGGCTACTCCCGCAGCAATGACGCTCTGGATGCAGCGCCCGATCAGCAATTCCTCGTTGAACGCTGGAATGATTACGCAGAAGTCGCTGTGCGACAGTTTTCTCGTCAAATCGGTCGCGACGCCCAATACGTTGTTTAACGTTAATGTCATGTATTGACATATAGCAATCGTCGATCCAATGGCAAACAGCTAAAATCAGGCCTTATTCATACGTTCCAAAAAAACTCAATTGCTATTTTGTCTTATTATGAGACGCGTAATGTAGAAATGTTATTAACTAGTTTGTTATCAACAATTTAACGAGTGTTACGTACTTAGACATGCACCCGCGGGATGGCACACGCCAGAGCATCGATCACCCGGCATTACCGCTGCGACCAAAGCCGCTCCCAGTTCGCGTCGAAGAAAGGGCTCGTGTTGCCTGGGCAGCCTGCCGACGGATCACTCGCCGCATCTGCCCACGCATCGAATGCGGCTCGGACGGATGGACCGTATTCCGCAGCATCAGCGAGAGGCCTGTCTAGACACCGCTCGATCGCAGCGTCACAGGCGTACCGCCTTCCGTCCGGCCGTTGCACGCATCCGCAACCTAACTCGATAAACCCCACGGTGGCGCATGGCGCACAGACCCGCCGCGTTCCGCCGGTGCCGCACACCCGGCAGCGCGGCGCAGATGCAATCGGGCGAACCGTTGGCGCGGCGCCGCCGATGTCGCGGGCAGCCACGCGTGTCCCCCCCTCGTATCGCTGGCCCGTACGGGTCGGGCTGAATGGCAGCACCGTTTCCAACCTGGAGAATGCTGTCCGTAGCCAGACCGCGACGGAGCCGGTGCCCCGGTCGCGATCGTGCGTCGACGGCGTGAACTGATGTGAGCCCTGCTCGAGTTCAAAGCTGAACAGCGACGTAAGAGAGGCGCTCACTGCGGCAACTCCGCCACGACCGTCGCTGACGATCGAGCCCGAACCGCTGCGTTTTTCGCGTTCGCTTGGTTCAGCGTATGCAGCAACAACACGTCAGTGAGGAGCTCGCGGTTCTTGAACACTGCGGAAATCTGTACCCCGGTGCATGCTGCAGCACACTCGCGCAGCGTGTCTGCCACGATCTCGCTGAGGCGGCTGGTGGGCAACTGCGCGAGCACGCCGGCGGTCTTCTGCGCCTGGGCGACGATCTCGGGATCGATTGCGGTGTGTTGACGCGCAACCTGCTCGAGTTGCTTGACGTAGGCTGCCGTGCCCCTGACATCCGGGGTGCCGAACGGAGACTGCAGCAGGCTGCCGACCAGAGCGCCGACGCCGAAGAGGACGACGACGCGCGGATGACTGGCCAGCAGGTGAATGAGTGACGAGCCGCCGAAGAACATGGAAGGTGTATACATGGTGTTTTCTCCTAAAAAGTGTGTAAGACGCAGTTAATGGAAGCTGGGACTAACGGTTGACGCGGGGCATCCAGCCCACCCACAGATTGACGAACACGACCGGCGCAGCCGCGGTCGCACCGGTGTCCCAGGTCCGACTCACGCGTTGAGCCGCACCAAAATCAACGGCGACCCCATTCACGCGCGTGCTGACCTTCACTCCCGTGTCGACGAAGCCGCGGTTATTCCAGGGACGATTTTGGGTATCGACAGTGACCGTGCCGGCCGCGAATGGCACCAACGAGAACTTTTTGCCTCGCCATGCGGTGACCCCTTGTTCGACATGGGCGGCGGTAATCCAATTGTCAGATTCGGTCGCGGTGAGCAACCCGGAGGTCGCCCAGACGCTGCCTGGAAACTCCCGGTTCGACGTGGCACTCCGCCAGCCGGCCCAATACGACACGTGGGCGGCCCGAACGGGCCGGGACGCCGACGCGCGAGCATCGCCGGCGACACCGACGACCGCCTGGAATACTCCACCCGCACCGGAAATCACGAACTTCCCGCCTGCGAGGTACGGCAGGTTGTTATTCCAGGCGTAGCCGCGGGTGTCCGCACGAAGCGTGAGGTCGACAAATCCGACAACGAACAGCGGACCGCGTCGCCACGCCGTCACGCCTTGTTCAAACGTGGCGCCGCCGATGACGTTGTTCGGCTCGACGGGGCCCGCCGTGCCGAAACTCGCATTCACGGAACCCGGTAACGCGATGGGTGCGCGAAATTCCTGCGCGTGCGCCGTCGCGAATGAAACGAGTACGAAGGACAGAACGAGCGTCGTCTTAAACATGGTGGGTCTCCGGCATCTCAACGGATTGATGGAAAATGAAGATCGCTTCGTAACAGAGCGGGTCAAGGTGGGTGATGCGGCAGCGCTCGATTTCCCCACGCAGAATGCGCCGCCGAGTGAGCATCTGCAGGTCGGTACGCGTGCCCGGCTTCAAACGGGTGGGTGACTTAAGGCGCATGGCGTCAATACCGTGCTCCTCAACCCGGACCTCATGACCAGGTCGAAGCAGCCCTGGTTCGCCAGAATCCAAGAGGTTCGCTGTCTTTTCTCCCGTGTGGGAATCTGCTCGCGACGAAACGGATCTTTCGCCTCGAGCGGCAGGCGCCGAGGATGATTTCAAAAGGCTATTGAGGTCTTTAATGTTCAATTGAGTCATACACAGTCCTATAGCAGCTACTGTGCCAACAAAATTGTGGCCAAAATAACGATTTAGGAGGTGTTTGAATTGTAATCAGTGAGCTGTATCGAGACTACAAAGTCGTATTAAGTCTCTTAAACGTTGCCAAACTTGGTGTTAGCGTCCTGTGCTAGGACAGCCCACGTGTTCTGATTTGGACCAATCTGGTGAAAGCTGTGAGGCCGCGATTAATTTCTTCAGCGGAAGGGACGTTCCCTCAGTCAGCGTTTCGAACTCGCGCGGAGTCCTTGAAGGGGTTCTCTCGGGAGGGCCGGCGCCCATTGCGCTGCCCCGCCTCCCTGGGCTCTACTATCAACCGAACCCATCTACCAGGAATCGGAGAGCACAACATGGAGTCTCTCTCGCTGACCGACACCGTCGCGACGGACGTGCCCGGACCCAATAAGCGCGTCTTCGCGTTCCTCCTCGATGGCATCACGTTCAGCCTTGTCGTCGCGGCACTCGCCTTACTGCTCCCGCAACTCGGGGCCTTCTGGGACTACGTCCTGTGGTCGATTTACTTCCTGCTGCGCGACGCCGCAGGCGGGAGCCTCGGCAAGCGCCTCACTGGCCTCACGATCCTCGACGAGACAGGGCAACCGGCGATCACCGGCAATCTGATCCTCCGCAACGTACCTGTCGTCATCCCGTTCGTGGTCATCGCCGAGTACTTCGTCATGAAAGGGGCCGCGGACGGCAAACGCTGGGGAGACCGGTGGGCAGGCACGCGGGTGCAGGACCTGAGGCCCCACGTGAGCGATGGCCGTTTCCTGCTGTATTCGATTGGCGTGGTGGTGGCGTTGGTGGCCATGCGAGCCTTCGTTGGTACGGGCACAGTTCGCGAAGGAGTCGCCAGTGGCAACACGATACCGGAGGAAAGCGCCGCGGTCGCCGACCTCCAGGGCCGGCCGCTCGGCGCATGGATCGAGAGACTCGCCGACGACAGCCGAAGTTCCGAAGCGTTGAATGTCATCAGAGCGTCGGGAACCGCCGCGGCGCCGGCGCTCTCGCATGCGGTCCTGACCCACGCCAACCCAATCGTGCGCCAGACCGTCGCGAGGGTGCTCGGCCAGAACGGCGGGGTCGATAGCGTGGCAACATTGGTCAAGGCGTTGAAAGATCCGGACATGCAAACGCGCGTGGCAGCCGCCAATGGATTGTTCTACCGCGGCATGGCCGACGACCCCGAGGCCGTGGGCGCCGTGACGGCTCTCGCCGAAGCGATCAAGGACCCGGAACTGCTGGTTCGCGTGGAAGCCGCCAACGCGCTGAGGAGCATCGGCCCGCTCGCGAAAGACGCCGCGCCGGCGTTGCTGGCGGCGCTGCAAAACTCCGAGGACAAGGCTTGGTATTTCTTCGCTGACGCACTGGCCAAGGTCGACGTTGCGACTGCGCGGCAGCAGACGATCCCGCTGATCGTCAACGCCTACGACCGCGAGAAGGAGTTCAGGACGCGTTTCCTGCTCGTGTGGCTGCTTGGCGAACTCAAGGCACCGCCGGATGCGGTGGCGCCGACCTTCATTCGCGCGCTCGACGACAGCCACGCTGACACCCGCACCAGCGCCGCCGATTCACTGGGCGAGATTGGGCCGGCGGCGGCCGCGGCGATTCCGAAACTGACCGCGCTCCTGAAGGATCCTGACCAGAACACGCGCGAGGCCGCGGCCAAGGCGCTCGAGCG
>JBKJJZ010000240.1:0-6930 GCA_046597705.1 Vicinamibacterales bacterium
GCAGGCGGCGACGGTCAACCGATGTGGTCGGCTCATGCCGGTGTGGAAGAGCAATTCGTATGCCGCTGTCACGCCGGGTTCGCCGGACCTGAAGGTCCGGCCTCCGAGGAGGGACCCGGCCTCCGAAGAGTGTGTCGAGGACCGGGTACACTTCATTTCGACCCAGGAATGTCCGATCGATCAGTCAAATTCATCCGGGCGGCATTGATCGCACTGTCGGTCCTGGGCGCCCTTCTCCTGATCGCGGGCGCCGTCGTCTGGCTCTCCGGCGGATTCAGGACGGACGTCTTCGGTGTGCGTCTGCGGGCCACTGATCCCTGGCGGCCGATCTGGATTGGAGTGACGCTGATTGGCGCGCGCGTGCTGTTTCGCGGCGACCTCACCCTCGACACCGAACTTCGCGCGCTGGGTCGCGCCCTTCGTCCGCCGGTGATTGCCACGGCGTTGGCCGTACTCATCACTGGCGTCGCCTTCGCCACGAACTACGGCGTGGCAGGGGGCTCCGACTCGTTTGGCTACATCAGCCAGGCCGACCTCTGGCTGGCTCGCGATCTGAAAGTGGAGCAGGAGTGGCTGCGCGATGCCCCGTGGCTCAACGCCCTTCAGACCGCCACCCCCCTTGCATACCGTCCGGCCGTCTCCGGCCTGGCCATCGTTCCCGTCTATGCGCCTGGGCTGCCGTTGCTGCTGGCCGCCTCGAAGTGGCTGTTCGGCCAATGCGGCTTCGTCGCCGTGATTGCGTTGATGGCCGGGTTACTGGTGGCCGTTACCTATGCCCTGGGGCGGCGCCTGGCCTCGCCCCAGGTGGGCGCGGCCGCCGCGTGGCTCGTCGCCACGTGTCCGGTGGTGCTCTTCATGATGGCGTCCACGATGAGCGATGTGCCTGCCGCAGCGCTGTCGGCCGTGGCGCTCTTGAGCTGTCTGCATCGGTCGCGCAAGGGCGCGTTCCTTGGTGGCCTGTCGATGGCTGCCGTCGTACTCATCCGGCCGAACCTCACGCCGCTCGTTGCACTCATCGGGCTCTGGTTGCTTGTTTTCGATCGGCAGACCCTCACGTGGCCGGCGCGCATCCTGAGAGCCGGGCTGTTCGGCCTGGGCGCAGCGCCGGGCGCTGCAGTCATGGCGATGGTGAATGCTGCGCTCTACGGATCCGCCACGGCGTCAGGCTACGGAAATCTCGATGGTTTCTTTTCCCCGGCCTACATCCTGCCGAATATCCGTCAATATTCGATGTGGCTCTTCGAGAGCCAGACGCCGTTCGTCGCCCTGGGTCTGCTGGCGCTGGTGCTCCCGATGCGCTGGCTGCGCAAGAGCAGGCGCGTTGCGGATGTCAGCCTGCTGGTGCTGATGGCGGCCGGCGTCACGGCGCTCTATCTGCCCTACACCGTGTTCGATCAGTGGTGGTATTTGAGATTCTTTCTTCCGGCATGGCCCGTGCTTGCGATCGGTACGGCCTGGCTCTTCACCAACACGACGGGCCGCGCGTACGGCTGGGTGGGCGTGGCGTTGCTGCTGATCGTGGGGGCGTGGGGCCTGCGCTTCGCGCAAGCCAATGCCGCATTCACAGTCGGCTGGGGCGACCTGCGATACGTGTCGGCCGCCCACGTGGTGCGCGAGGTCACTGCGCCTGCTAGCGTGATTCTCACGATGCAACATTCGGGCAGCGTGACCTACTACAGTGGCCGGCACGCCCTGCGGTACGACTGGATCGAGCCCCGGCGCCTCGACTCCATCGTCGCCTGGTTGAGGGAGCAGGGCCGCGACGTCTACATCCTGATTGACGAATGGGAGGCCGGGATCTTTCGAGAGCGTTTCAAGGGGACCGCGTATGGCGAGCTCGCCGAATCGTCGTTGATCTTTCGTCAGGAGGCCGGGCCACGCGTGCTGCTGTTTGATACGCGATCACACGAAGGCGAACGGCCAAGAACGATCACCGGCTTCGTGCCGTCGGCCCAACGCTGTTGCGAGCCTAGTCGTGCAGAACCACGCTGAGCAGCGACCCGTGGATTTTGAGCGCGCCGTTGTACTCGATGAGGCCGAGTTTGCGAAACTTGTTCATGAAAAAGTTCACGCGCGAGCGCGTCGTTCCGATCATCTCCGCAAGCGTCTCCTGCGAAATCCTGGGCACACTGTGCGTCGGATGCGCCTGGCCATACCGCGCCAATAGCAGCAGCGTGCGGGCCAGCCGCTTCTCGCTCGAGTTGAACAACTGATCCACCAGATCCGCTTCGATGCGGATGTTCCTGGACAGCATGTGAGACAGGAAGCGCGCGGCAAATGCGGGTTCGTCGCGCAGCAGCTGGGCCATGGCGTCCTTGTCGATGGTCATCACGGAACTGCTGGTGGCGGCAGTGGCGGTGGCCATGCGCACCGTCTGGCCAGCCAGGAGCCCCTCTCCGAAGAAATCCCCCTGCGTGAGCAACGCCACGACGGCCTCTTTGCCCAGATGCGACAGGACCGAAATCTTGATCGTGCCTTTTTGAAGGTATCGGACGTCCGGGGCGGAATCGCCCTGGGCGAACACCACCTGTCCCTTGCGGTAATGTTGGACTTTCTGGACTCCACCGGCCGCGGCAAGGTACGGTTCTACCGCGAAACCATCGAGCGTGGTTTCGTGGTGCACTAACGGTTTGCGTGACTTAGCCAGGGTCGCTCCCCGCGAATTATCGCATGGGGAGCGCCCGGCCTCCGAGGTTTCTTACGTGCGACTCACGCCGCGTGACGGTCAGCCTTTGACGGGGTCGCGGCCTTGAATTACCCGGATCAGAATCACAATCACGGCAATGACCAGAAGCAGGTGGATGAGCGATCCTCCCACCGGCACCACGAACGCTCCAAGAAGCCAGAGGACGAGAAGGACGATAACAATTGTTGAGAGCATGGCGACGGTCTCCTTTGAGTTGACTGACGCCATCGTAGGTGCCCGCGCGTTTGAAGTCTGTGCTGTTATGCACAGCGGCTCAAGTCTGGTCAATGAGATGCTGCGCGCATGAAACCATTGACGCTGGCGGGCGTGGTCCTGATCGTACTCGGCTTGGCGGCGCTGGCCTACCAGGGCTTTAGCTACAAGAGCCGCGAAACTATTGTCGACATCGGACCTATCCATGCGACGGCCGAGAAGCAAAACAACGTGCCGATCCCGCCCATTGCCGGTGCCGCCGCAGTGGTGGCCGGTGTTGTCCTGCTCGTCGCCGGCCAGCGCAAGCGCTAGGGTCCGACGCTGTCAGGGAACAGCGCCGTGCGGCCGCGCTGCTGGCCCTCACGGCCCAGACTCTCACGTTCCTTTTCGCATTCGTGACAACGCACGGCGAACGGCAGCGCGCGCAGCCGTGGCTCGGCGATGTCCTCGCCGCACTCGACGCACGTGCCGTAGTGACCGCGGTCGAGCCGGGCCAGGGCGTGTTCGATTCGCGTGAGGGTGGCGGCGCTCATCTGGAGGAGCGCGAAGTCCAGTGCGCTCTGGACGTCGGCGTCCGAATTGTCGAGCGAATCGCCAACCTCGCGGGTGCGCGGGGCCCGGCCTTCGCGAACGCGGCCCTCCACCTCGCTCTGCCGCTTGCGTTTGTGGTCCAGCAGAACGCGTCTCAGCCCAGCGGAGCGACTCTTACTCATGGTCATGGGGGAAGCCTTTCGTGGCAGCAAGCAGCATGGCCCACGCTGACGACAGGCGTCTGTGCTGTTGTGAACACGTTTCTCCTGTGACACGTTGCGCCCCTACAATCTGGCGACGGCATGTCCTGCACAAGACTGATGGCGCGCGCCGCGGCGTTGCTGCTGACGACACTGCTCGTGGCCAACCCGGCAGCGGCCGAACTTCCTGGTCGCTACGGGCCACAGGCCGCTCACGCGCTGTTGGACGTGCCGTACGTGCCGCAGACGCCGGAACTCTGCGGCGGGGCCGCGCTGGCCATGGTGATGCGCTATTGGGGCGAGCGGCAAGTCTTTCCCGACGACTTCGCGTCGCTCGTCGTAGCCAGCGAACGGGGGATTCCGACAGGAGTGCTTGTCGCCGCCGCGCGCAGTCGCAAGTGGCAGGCCACCGTTCTCTCAGCGGACGACCGCGATATCCGGTTGCAGATTCGCGCCGCGCTCGATCGTGGACAGCCGCTGATCGCGTTGATCGAAGTCAGCCCCCGCACCTATCACTACGTGGTGCTGGTGGGCGCCACAGGCAACGAGATCGTCCTGCACGATCCTGCACGGTCGCCCTTTCGTGTGCTGTCGTGGGAGGCATTCGATCGCGCGTGGGAAGCCGCGAACCGGTGGATGATGCTGGTGCTTCCGCCCGCCGACGTACGCCCTGACCTGGCCTCGATTCTGTCACCGCCGGCGGCGCCCCCGGGCACCGCCGCCACAATGCTCACGCCTTGCGACGCCTTGGTGGAACGGGGCGTCAACCTCGCGCTTGGTGATGACAGGGACGCGGCAGAGCAAGCCCTGGTCGCGGCCACGCGTGTGTGTGCCTCGAACGCCGCCGCGTGGCGGGAATTGGCGGGGTGGCGATTCGCGCAGTCACGGTGGGCGGACGCGCAGGCCTTCGCGGCCGTCGCAGTCCGGCTCGCGCCTGACGATGCGCTTGCGCGAGAGTTGCTTGCCACAAGCCGATACCTGGCCGGTGACGCGATGGGCGCTCTGGATGCGTGGACTCCGGCCGGCGAGCCTCGTATCGACCAGGTGAGTGTCAACGGCGCCGAGCGCACGCCTCATCCTCTTGTGGTCGATGTGGCCGGTCTGCAACCACGGCAGCTATTGACCTCAGAGGCGTTCGAGCGCGCGTTGCGACGGGTGCAGGCCCTGCCCGTGGCGGCCAGCGCCCGGATGCAATACGAGCCGATCGGTGGTGGGCTGGCCAAAGTCGAGGTCTCGTTGATTGAGCGCGAGCGCTATCCCAGAGGTTGGAGAGCCCTCGCCATTCTGGGTGGTCGTGCGGTCGTCGGGCACGAATTGAAAGTGGAAACCGCCGGTTTGTTTGACGCGGGTGAACGCATCAGTGTGTCCGGGCGCTGGCAGGAAGAGCGGCCGCGAGTGTCACTCGCGCTCATGGCGCCGTCTCCGTCGTTTTTGCCTGGCGTGGCGTCGTTCGAGGGAATGTGGGAGCGCCAGTCGTATCCCGCGTTGCGTGAATCGCGTCGCCGCGCCGCGCTCCAACTGGGCGACTGGTCCACGAGTTGGCTCCGGTGGAAGACCGGCGTGGCGCTGGATCGTTTCGATGCGCGCCGCTATGTGTCACTCGAGGGGGGCCTTGACCTGCGTCTGGCGCGCAATAGACTTGCGTTCGCCTCCTCAGGCGTCGCATGGGTGCCGACGGATGAGGCGGCAGGGTTTGCAACCGCCGCCGTGCTGGTCGCGTGGCGCTCCACAGTCGATTCGACAACTGGCACGTGGACGATGTCGGCCGCAGTGAACGCCGCAGGCCGGTCGGCGCCTCTCGCTGTGTGGGAAGGCGCCGGCACCGGCTCTGCTCGCGCTGGACTCCTGCGCGCGCATCCGCTGTTGCACGACGGCGTCCTGAACGGCTCCGCGTTCGGCCGTCGTCTGGCGCGTGGCACACTCGAATACGCACGTCCCGTCGGACACACGTTGGCCGGCGCCATTTCGATCGCGGCGTTCGTTGACGCGGCCCGAGCCTGGCAGCGACTGACCCCCGGGCGCTCACCGCTCTTCATCGACGCGGGCGCGGGCGTGCGAGTGCGCATCCCGGGCCGCGCTGAAACAATCCGCCTCGACCTTGCGCGCGGCTTGCGTGGAGGTGACGTCGCGCTTTCCGTCGGCTGGCTTGGCGAGTGGCCGCGATAGACACACACCGCCACGCAAGTGCCATACGAGACAGCGCCTCTCATCCCACCAGCGGATGATGAGGCTATGGACGAAGCCGGAACGCTCTATGAAGCTTTCGTGGAACAACTGCGCGACACGTATGACGCGGAGACGCAGGTGCTCAAGGCGCTGCCCAAGATGGTGAAGGCCGCAAGCTCGCCGAAACTGCAGGCCGCGTTCGAGCAGCACCTCAGAGAAACGAAGGGGCACGTGGAGCGGCTGGAACGGGTCTTCGGCAGCCTCGAGGAAGAGTTGCGCGGCAAGCATTGCAGCGGCATGGCCGGCATTCTTCGAGAGTGCGCGGCCGCGGTATCGAACAGCTTCGATGAACGAACGGTTGATGCGTGCCTCATCGCGGCGAGTCAGCACGTCGAGCACTATGAGATGGCCAGTTACGGGACGCTGGTGGCATGGTCGCGCGTTGTGGGAAACCACCACGTGTCCGACCTGCTCCAGGAGACCCTGCTCGAAGAGAAGACCGCGGACCTCAGGCTGTCGGCGCTGGCCGAGGCCGGGATCAACCAGGATGCGGCGCGCCTCATCCCGACGGCGCCTCCGACGCGTCCGGCAAAAGCCGTCCGCGCGCAGGCGACGATTCGGAAGCGCTGAGGAGCAAACACCGGCGGCTGTGCTGTCTAGGACAGCGCAACGCCGCACGCTTGACTATGATACGACCCGGTTGGCGCGAGGGCCAGCCGCTGTCTTGAGGTGTCTTATGCGTATTCGTGCCACAGTTTCTGCGTTTCTCTTCGTCTCTTCCGTACTCGTGAGTTCACCCGCGTTCGCGCAGCAGCGGCACGTGGTCGGCCCGGCGCAGATGCGTCAGGCGTTGACTCAGCAGGCTCAGGCCCAGCAGCAGACGCGCGACTCCTTGCGCGCCGTTCTCAAGAATTCCCAGGTGCGCGAAGTGGCGGATCGCCTTGGGCTCGACGTGGTGCGCGCGGAGAGCGCGGTGGCCACGATGACGGCGTCGGAGCTGGAGCAACTGTCCGGCCCCGTCCGTGATCTGACCGCGGACCTGGCTGGCGGCGCCAACCACACGCTCATCATCTCGACGACAACGATCCTGCTGATCATCATCATCATCATCCTTCTGGCGGACTGACCAGAGAC
>JBKJJZ010000371.1:0-11689 GCA_046597705.1 Vicinamibacterales bacterium
CTCGGCAATGTAGTTGGGGGGGGGGGGCGGGCCGGCCAGCCCGGCCGCCACGAACTCGGCCTCGCTCTTCGCCTGAAACGCCCAGTTGAAGCGCCGCTCGTACCCAAGCGTGCTGTGGGGAATGGCGCTGATGCCCTTGCCGCAAGACGACCCTGCCCCATGGCCCGGCCACACCTGCAGCCAGTCTGGCAGCGACGCCACTTTCTGCAGGCTGGCGTAGAGGGCGCGGGCACCCACTTCCATCGTGCCTTTGATGTTGGCGGCCTTCTCCAGGAGGTCAGGACGGCCAACGTCGCCGACGAAGATGAAGTCCCCGGATGCCAGGCCGATCGGTTCGGATGCCCCCGCTGAATCCGTGACCACGAATGAAATGTGTTCCGGCGTGTGGCCGGGCGTGTGCATCACATCAATGAGCACATTGCCCACCGTGATGCGATCGCCGTCCTTGACCAGTGTGGCGCCCGCCTGCGCGGCGAACTTGTATTTCCAGTCGGCGTCGCCCTCATCGGACAGGTACAGCATCGCGCCGGTTCGGGACGCGAGTTCACGGCTGCCAGATACAAAGTCAGCGTGGATGTGCGTCTCGCTGACGTGCGTGATCTTCACGCCCTCGGCCTCGGCAGCCTTGATGTATTGCTCAACGTCGCGATTCGGGTCGATGACGATGGCTTCCCCGGTGGCGTGGCATCCGATGAGATAGCTGGTCTGCGCAAGTTTGGTCTCGAAGAAGCGTTTCAGCAGCATGGGGGTATTGTACTCAGGTGCCTCGCTACAAACTCACGATGGAATACGCCGGCACGCGCTACTCCGGCTGGCAGATTCAGAAAAACGCGCGCACCGTCCAGGGAGAGCTGCATCTGGCGCTCGAGGCCGCAACGCGGGGCCGGCAATTCGAAACCTATGGGTCCGGCCGGACGGACGCGGGCGTTCACGCGATGGGACAGGTCGTCCATGTGGACCTGCCGAACGCCCTGCCGCCGGACACGTTGCTCGCGCGCCTCAACGACGAGTTGCCTCACGACATCAACGTCCTCAGCGCCGAACGCGTGCAGCCGAGATTCCATGCGCGCCACAGCGCGGTGGCCCGTCGCTATCGCTATCAACTGTCACGACGACGCTCCGCGTTCGAGAAGCCGTTCGTCTGGTGGGTTCGCGAACCACTGGACCTGACCCGCATGCGCAAGGCCGCCGACCACCTGGTTGGCTTCGCCGACTTTCGTGCGTTCACCGACGATGACCCGGAGGAGAAGTCAACGCAGGTCCTGCTGCAGGAATTGACTCTCACCGAGCAGGACCACCTGATCGTGGTCCACATCACGGGTTCGCACTTTCTGTGGAAGATGGTGAGGCGAATCGTTGGCGTCCTGGTGGAAGTTGGCAAGGGCGGCTTGAGACCAGACGATGTGCCGCGCCTGCTGCGGGATGAGTCGCCTCAGATCGCGAAGCTCACCGCGCCCGCAGCAGGACTGTTCCTCGAGCGCGTTGACTACTAGACCCGGCAAGACGTAGTACGTAGGGCGTCCCTTCAGGGGCGCCAATTGGCGCGGATAGAGCCACCAGGATGCGGCGCCCCTGAAGGCACGCCCTACGTACTACGTCGAGTCCGCTCTGGTCAACGTGCCTTATGGCACAACTCGCAGTCCTGGCTCACTTCCTTGCCTTGCCTGGACTTGTGCTCGGCGTCGTGGCACCGGAAACAGCCGGCGGTATCCACGTGGCCCAGTTGCGACGTATGTGTTCCCCACGTGATCTTCATCTCCGGGAACACATTGGTTTGATAGAGACGCTGAGCAGCACTGACGGCTCGCGCCACCTCAGGCGCCAGGGCGGAATCGCGTGAGGCGTAGAACTGTGCCAGACGCTGTGCGATCGCCGGAAGCGCAGCCGCCTCACTCGAGTACTCAGCTTTGAGGGCGGCAACCATTTCCTTGCGAACGAACGGCAGGGTGCGGCTGATCTCGCCGGCGCCAATCGCGCGATCCACGGCACGCTCAGCGGTGGCAGAGAACGTATGAGCCGGCCGGCTGTGGCAGTCCGTGCAGTCCATCTGACGCATCGTGCCCGGTGGCACGCTCGCGACGTCCGGGCCGAAATATTCAGTGGCCGCGCCGCCCGCAACCGACGCCTTGACGTAGGTCACGACTGCCGGATCCGCGGCGCTCGAGATGTACTCAACGCGAACGTCTGGACGCGCGTGCCAATGCGCTCGAGCCGTCAACATGTCGAGCGTGGTAACCGTCTCGGTGTTGGCTTCGTCATCGGCGTACTCGCGAATGACCTTGGTGGTGTCGCGCGGCGTGAAACCCGCACGATGGCAATTCATGCACGTGCCGGCGGCGGGAGGCACGCGCCCTTGCGCCCGAATCGGGCGTGGGAAGTTGTGAAGTGCCACCTCGTAGAGTTGCCGCGTGCCGTTGAGTTTCGCCTTGATCGTTCCCGATGCCCCGGGGCCAACGTGACACGCGACGCAGCCCACACTGGCATGTGCCCCCACCTGGTGCGAGATGAACTGCGGCTTCATCGGTTCGTGGCAGACCTGGCCGCAGAACTCGGTCGACTCCATGTAGTGAGTTGCCCCGAACCCGGCAATCGCCACGATGGCGAGGTTCACCAGCGAGAGTGTCGCCACAGCGGCCACCACTCGCCGTGTAGTGCCGTTGCCGAGATTGACTGAGGGCCAGGCCCAGGGCGCACTCCCGCGTCGCCGGCGGCGTGTCTCACGCCACATGCCAATCGGGATCAGCAGCAATCCCAGCACGAACACAGCCGGGAGAAACACGAACCCGAACAGCCCGGCGTAAGGGCTGGCCAGGAGCCCCAGTTCTTCGACGATGTAGAACGTGACGAACGCGAACGCACTCACCGTGGTCAGGCTGACGCCGGCGAGCGTGATCGGATTGCGGCCGACCCCCGGCACCTGAGCCGCTGTGCGTTCGCCGGACATCACTTCTTGACGGTTTTGAGTGACACCAGGTACGAGACCAGAGCGTCCAGATCCTCGTCCTTGAGGGTGTACTTCTTCATCTTGATCTTGGGCTTCACGGCAAGTTTTGCCGCCATGCCATCAGGGTCGGTCATCCACGATCGGATGTCCGCCGCCGTCAACTTCGTGCCGACGCCATCGAGCGGGGCCATCTTGCTGCCGACGCCGGCCACGCTATGGCAGGCCGCGCATTTCTGGTCGGTATAGACCTTCTGGCCTGCCTTGATTGCCGCCGCCTGTTGCGCCGCCGTCGGCGCCGGTGTCTGTGCCGCAAGGCTGCCTGCGGCCAGGGCCGCGCCTACGATTGCTGTGACTACGAGCTTCCGCATTTCACTTCTCCTGTGACTCATCGATTACCATCTGAAAATCATGCGGCCCCAGGTGGTGTGGGCCGTGTAGGGCGCGTACGTGTAGTAGAGCAACACGTTGTTGGCGGTGGTGACTGACGACTGTGCCTTCGCATCAAGCGTGAAGTCCTGCACGCCGTACTTGTCGTACCAGTATGTCAGGCCCAGTGAGATGTGGCGGTTGATGTCATAGACCGCATCCAGCGACCCGCGTGTCAGGTCGCTCTTGACCGGCGGCAACGCCACCGGCGTCGGCAACGTCGTCGGCACGATCACTTCTTCAGGCAGCGTGCGGTCGGCCACCGCGCCCGTGATGTATTCGTAGGTGGCGCGGGTCCGGTTGTAGTCGTACCGCAGGAACAGGTCCAGTTTGCCGGCGACCTTCAGGATGTCCACGTTGGCCAGGAACGAGTGGACTTTGTCGCCCGCGTCGGTGGCCCAGTTGCGCGACGGGTCAAGTGTCTGCGCGCCTGGGTTCGCCTGCCTCGAGCGCTGCAGCGAGTTGTAGTCTTCGTAGGAGTAAGACGCGCCCACGTTGAACCGCTCCGACGGGGTGCCGTCAAAGCCGAAGGAATACACGTTGTGGTTGTTGTCGCGCAGGCCAAACTCGCTGTTGAGATAGTCGTCGCGGCCAATGGCGGTTGAGAGATTGAACGACCAGTTGTCTATCGGCATGACCGAACTGACCAGCGTGAACCGGTTACGATTGCGCTCGGCAAGGTCGAAGTGCCGCATGCCGGGCTGTTCGCTGGCACCCGTCAGTATCGTCACGTCGAATCCCTCGCCGCGACGCTGGCTGTATTCATACATCGTGCGCACGCTGAATTTGCCTGTGCTCAGCGAATCCAGCTTTACGCGAATCGAATTGTCCACGGTGGACTCGAAGATCCGATGCGTCCGATCTTCCTGGTTGCGCGACGCACCCAGCGTCAGCGCCACCGGACCGGCCGGTGTGAACCGGAGATCCGCGTCGAGCGTCTGGCGCTTCATGCCGAAGGGCTCGGACTGCAGAGGCACGGCCAACGTCGAGAGGTTGCTGTCGTACGACACCCTGGTGGTCGCCTGGAATTCCGGCGTGCGGTTGTCGTAGTCGAAATACCGATACCTGACATTGACGCCCACGAGGCTGGACGGCCGCGAGACGAAGCTCAGATTCATCGCGGTCGTTTTTGCGTCGCCGCTGATGGTCGTGCGGCTGAGCGACGTGGATGGAGCGTTGAGCGCGGAGTTGATGGTCTGCGGCAGAATCTGGCCGTTGTCATCCTTCAACGTGCTGACGGCCGCGTAAGCCGTCAAGCGGCTCTTCCTCGGCATTTTCACCGAAATCATGCCGTTGACGCCCAGACGGGTGTTGCTGACGGGCATGGAGAGTCTGCCAGCCGAAGGCGTGCCCGCGATGTCCGTCGCACGCAGAGGATTGTCGAAGACCACCGAGGTGATGTCGTTGGTGAACCACGATCCGTTGTAGCCGGCGCGCATCAGCACGCGGCCTCGCTCGAGCTCGGCAGATGCGTCGAAGTCCGTCAACTTGTGATCGATCGGCGCTGCGAATTCCACCACCTGACTGTGGCCAAACGCCCCGCCGTACGGCTGGTTGCCTTCGCGCGTGGTGTGCCTGACATTGATCTTGATCGACGACTCCGGAACCGGCAGGAATTCAAACCCGCCCTCTGCGATGTGGCGCCTGGACTTCAGATCGAACGTGGGTGAGGCATTCACGACTGCCAGCAGCGCGGCCGGCCTCGCCGCCGACGACAGACTCTGCAACTGCAGCTGGGTGGCGTCCGGGATCCGGAACTCATTGCCGCCCGTGAGTGTGTATGGCGTCCGCGTCGTCCGGCTGAGCAACATCGGGATCTGATCCCAGTTCGCCCATCCGTTGAATCGACCGGGGCGCACGAAACTGGCGAGGTAACGCTGATCGCGCCGCGCCACATGGCTGGCATCGAGGCCCATGAACCACCCCTTGGTCTCCGTGCGCCACCTGAACCCTTCCAGGAACAAGCCGTCGCCCAGGTCGCGGTATCGCTCGTATCGAGCGGCGTCGCCGCTGAGACTCGAGCCGCGGACACCGAAATCCGCCCAGCCCGACGTCAGCGGCTTTTCCGATGACTCGGCCGTTTGCGCGTTCGCTGCGGATGGGACCAGGACCAACGCCAGGATGAGAAGTCCGTTGAATTTACGCATGATGCCCTCCCTCTACCGAACGAACATGTTGCCCGCGGGATGATTCGACCCGTGGATGGCGGAGTGGCATGTGACACAAGACCGCGCATAGACCCGGACGCTGGTCGCCACAAGACCCGCGTCATAGATCGTGCTGGGATGGCGTGTGGCGACATGGCAGCGCTGACACAGGGCCGGTGTCTTTGAGACCAGCATGCGGTCATTGGCTGAGCCATGCGGGTCGTGACACGTGGCGCACCCTTCTCGCGACGGTGCATGCTCCCAGAGGAACGGACCGCGCTTCTCAGCGTGACACGAGGTGCAGGTCTCGGCGACGGAGTCGCCCTTGCGCAGCAGCTTCACGTTGGTGGACCCGTGGGTGTTGTGACAGGTCGAACATTGAAGCTTGCCTTCACGGACCGGCATATGGCCGGAGCGATCCACCTTCGACGCTTTGTCGCGGTGGCAGGTGGCGCAGACTTCCATCTGGCTCGCCTTCTTCAACTGGCTCTTCTCGGAAACGGGGTTATGCACGCTGTGGCACGTGGTGCAGGTCACGCCACGTGATTCATGCTGGCTGCCTTCCCACAGCGCGTGTTCGCCGCGGCTATGACAGGTGGTGCAGGTTGCGTTCGTCTGTTCCGGCGTCATCGTCTTGAACGAAAGGGGCTTGACGCTGGCCGGGTCTTCGGCGTGTTTGCTGCCGGGTCCGTGACACGTTTCACATCCCTGCTTTGCGGCAGGCGACCGGGGATCCGCTGCCCGGTGATGCGGGGTGGCCAGGTACTTGCCCATGGCGGCTTCGTGACAGGTCAGACACGTGTCCTGGCCCACGTATGTGGCGCCGGCCGCAACCTGCGCGGCCACCTGCGCCTGCGCAGGATTCACCGCCGGTGCGGATTTTTTCGCGGTCTCGGGCGCCGCGGCCGCCACTGGAATGTTTGCCCGCATGGTCCCGAATGCGACCAGCCACACAACAAATGCGCTGGTAAACCAGACTTTCGGACCCAATCTGCGGATGTGCCGACCCATAACGCGCCTCCAAACCGACCTTGCAGTCGCTTGCAGAGTAGGCAAGAACCGGGCCGGGCGATGTTCAAACTAGAACGTGGGCGTGGGCGTTCCGTCCTTATTCAGGCCGAACTTCTCGATGCGGTAGCGGATCTGGTCGCGGTGAAGCCCGAGTAGCGTGGCGGCTTTTGTCTGGTTCCCCCCCGCTCGCTCCAGCGCCTGGACAACGAGGCTCTTTTCCACCTCTTCAAGGTTGACACCGGCGGATGGCAAAGTGAACGCGCTTTGGCCAAGGCTCGACCCGGCTCCAGCGCCGCCTGCTCTCAGTAACGTCTCAAAGTCCGCGGGCTGCAGGGGGCCGTCATCGGCCATCAAGACCGCGCGCTCCACCAGGTTCCGAAGTTCGCGTACGTTGCCGGGCCAGGAGTAGGACTTGAGCAGCCGCTCGGTGACCGGCGTCATGCCGGGCACCGCGCGTTTGAACTCGCGTGAAAACGTCTCGATGAAATGCTGCGCGAGAAGCGCCACGTCGTCGCCGCGTTCACGCAACGGGGGAATCTCGATGCGGAGCACATTGAGACGGTAGAACAGGTCCTGACGGAACCTGCCGTCTCGCGCTGCCTCTTCCAGTTGCCGGTGTGTGGCCGATATCACGCGAACGTCCACATGCACGTCCCCGGTGCCGCCCACACGCCGGAACGTTTTTTCCTCCAGGAACCGGAGGAGCTTTGCCTGCAGCGCGGCAGACATTTCACCCACTTCGTCGAGGAACACCGTGCCCTCATCCGCCTGCTCCAGGAGCCCGCGCTTCTGCTGGCGCGCGTCGGTGAATGCGCCCCGCTCATGCCCGAAGAGCTCGGACTCAAGCAGCGTCTCTGGCAGTGCAGAACACGTAATGTTCAGGAACGGCCGCGTCGCGCGATGGCTCGAATAGTGCACTACCTTGGCGAGGAGGTCTTTGCCGGTACCACTCTCGCCGGTGATTAGGACGGTTGAGCCCGGGCTCGTGGCCACTCTGCGCACCAGAGCCTTGACGCGTTGCATCGGCTCGGACTCGCCGATGACCGAAGCCGGGCTGAACGGGCGGGCAAGACCATCTCGCAGCGTGCGCAATTCGCGCCGGAGACGTGTCGCCTCCAGCGCCCGTGTCACACGCAGCGCAACATCATCGAGGTCGAAGGGTTTGGTCGCGTAGTCATAGGCGCCGCCCTTCATCGCCTGGACGATGACTTCCACGCCCGTGTGGGCGGTCAACATCACCACGACAACGTCCGGGTCCTGGTCTCGCAGCTTGCGCAAGACGGCCACGCCATCGCCGTCGGGCAACTTGTAATCGAGAAGCACCAGATCCACGCCATGCCCGGCGCGCTCAAGGGCCTCGGCCGCGGTGCCGGCCTCGACAACGTCGTGCCCGTCGGCGCGCAAGCGCTCGACCAGAGACCAGCGAATCAGCGACTCATCATCAACGACCAGGACACGGCGCGGCATGGACGGGCATGAGTATACGGCCAGGGCCGGCGATGGGGATCAGGCCTGAGCCGAAGCGGCAGCGCTCACCAGCGCCACGATTTCGACCACATCGAAGGGCTTGCCGACAAACGAGTGGACACCGGTCATCAGCGCCTGCGCGGCATCATCGTCAGACCCGTGTGCGGTCATGACGATGATCGGCACATCGGGCCGGGCGGCGCGAAACTCACGGATCAACGACAGGTCGGAGACATCGGGCAAACGCAGGTCGAGCAGGATCACGAAGGGTTGCCCTTCTAGGGCGCGCACGGCCGCGCGCGCCTCGGCGCCGGTCGCCGCCTGGCGAACCTTCCAGCCGGCATCCGCCAGCCCTTCGGACAAGGACCACCGGATCAGCGCTTCGTCATCAACAACGAGAACCGTTGTGGGCACTATTTCCCGGGTCATGGGAAGGATTCCATGGCAGCAACCGCACTGCCGACGCACTTTCCTGAGATAACTCGTCGATCACAAATCACGATCCCTACTATATTCAAGGCCTGGGCCATGACTGACGCCGCCAACAGCACGCGACAAATGGGAGCCCGCCTTCGGCGATCGGACAAAGATCTGGCCGACCTGAAGCACGCGCTGGATCAGTCCGCAATCGTGGCGACCACGGATGTCGAGGGCACGATCACCTACGTGAACGACAAGTTCTGCGAGATCTCGAAATACCCGCGCGAGGCCCTGATGGGCCAGAACCATCGGATCCTCAACTCCGGACTGCACCCGGTCGAGTTCTTTCGCGAGATGTATCGAAGCATCGGCCGCGGTGGAGTGTGGCGGGGCGAACTGAGGAATCGCGCGAAGGACGGCAGCCACTACTGGGTGGACACGACGGTGGTCCCGTTCCTGGACGACCACGGCAAGCCATATCAATACATTGCGATCCGATACGACATCACCGAGCGGAAGCGCGCGGAGGCGGCGCTACGGGAACAGACCGCATTGGCGCAGGTGGGCAAGATGGCGGCCGTGGTGGCGCATGAAGTGCGTAACCCGCTTGCGGCGATCCGCGGGGCTCTCCAGGTGATCGGCCGTCGGCTGGACACCCACAGTTCCGAACACGAGATCATCGGCGAGGTCATTTCGCGCGTCGACGGCCTGAACGACATCGTGGACGATCTGCTGCTGTTTGCACGCCCGCGGCCTCCAGTGCTTGCGCCGCTGACCATCCAGGATTTGCTGCACAGCACGGTTTCCCTCATCAAGCAGGACCCCACGCTCGCCGATGTCACGATCAGCGTCCCCGAGTCTGCCTGTGTCATCACGGCAGACGCACAGCAATTGCGACAGGTGCTGCTGAATCTGCTGATCAATGGCGCGCAAGCGATGCAGGGACGCGGCGAGATCCGCATCACCGCACACGCCGTGGACAATGGCTGCGAGGTCCGGATTCATGACGAGGGTCCGGGGATCAGTGCCGAGGCGCGGGACCATCTGTTCGAGCCATTCTTTACGACCAAGCACCGAGGCACCGGACTCGGCCTGGCCACGGCGCGGCGCATTCTCGCCGCCCATGGCGGCACGCTTACGCTTGAAAGCCCGCCATCGGGCGGTACCATCGCAGTGGTTTGGGTGCCGATGTTCACAAACCAGGCTGCGTGATCCTCACCACTTTGTCGCGGACGGCGATCGCGCTGGTGCGGGGCGCGCCGGAGTGAGGGAAGGGATGATTGAAGCTGTCTCCGGGCGAGCGGCTCGGCACGCAGCTTGCTACTGATCAGCGAATGGAGGTTGTCATGATTCCCATCCGCCAGATTCTCGTCCCAATGGACTTCAGTGATCCCGCCGCCGCGGCCCTGAAGTACGCGCAAACACTGGCGGAGGAATTCGGCAGTCACCTCCACATTCTTCACGTTGTTCCCGAGCCCTATTTGTACCCGTGGGGCACGGAGATCTCCACACTGCCGCTGGCGGACCTCCTGGCCCAGTCCGAGGCTCTGGCGAAGACCAGGTTGGGCGAGCTGGTCCCGCCCTCGGCCGCACCAAAGGGCGGGCTGACGGCATCGACCGACACTGGCAATCCTGTGGAGCACATTCTCGACTACATCAAGGATGCCCGGATCGACCTGGTCGTGATGGGCACACATGGTCGAGGCGCGGTGGGACATCTGCTGCTTGGCAGCGTCGCGGAGCGAATTGTCCGGCGTTCCCCAGTCCCTGTGCTCACAGTCAAGAGCAACGCACCGCTAGCGAACCCGCCGGAGTGATCGACCGGCCCGGAGTCAAATCGGGAAGAGATAAATGCGCCATTTGGAATTGCATCGAACCGATCGCATTGGATGGCTGCGTGCCGCCGTTCTGGGGGCAAATGACGGGATAGTGTCCACTGCGAGTCTGGTGGTCGGCGTGGCCGCTGCCGATATCAGCAGCGGAAGCGTCCTGGTGGCGGGAATCGCCGGACTGGTTGCGGGCGCGCTCTCGATGGCTGCGGGCGAGTATGTCTCGGTCAGTTCGCAGGCCGACACGGAGCGCGCCGATGTTGCTCGTGAGCGGGCAGAACTGGCCGCTGATCCCCGCGCTGAAGAGGACGAGCTGACCGGCATCTACGTCAAACGCGGGCTCGACGAGGAACTGGCGCGCACCGTGGCGCAGAAGCTGACGGCACAGGGCGCCCTGCGCGCGCACCTGCGCGACGAACTGGGCCACTCGGAGGAATTTGCCGCGCGACCTCTCCAGGCGGCATTGGCGTCGGCCGCGACGTTTGCCGTGGGCGCCGCTGTCCCGCTGGTGACTGCACTTGGCGCCAAACCGGAAATCCTGTCCTGGACGGTGGCAGGCGTCTCCCTGGTCAGCCTGGCCATACTCGGTGGAATTGCCGCGCGTGCCGGCGGTGCGCCGGCTGCGGTTGGTGCCACGCGCGTCGCGTTCTGGGGCGCGTTGGCGATGGCCCTGACCGCAGGCGTGGGCGCCTTGTTTGGAACGTCGGTCTGAATCCGTGGGCCTGGTTGCCTAATTGCGCGCGCCGGGGGAGACTCATTGCTGATGACCGGTCCTGTCGTTTGTGGCGTCGATTTTTCTGAAGACTCTCGGCGGGCTTTGCGGTGGGCGGATTGGATCGCTCGCGCGTTGAACCAACCGCTGATTGTGATTCACGCGGTGGAGCCGTTGCTGGCCAGTGCCGCTCAAATGCAGTATGGCCCGGACGCGGTTGAAACGACCTTTCGGCCGGAACTGGAGCAGTTCGTCTCTCAAACGATTGGCGAACAGCCGCGCGGCAGCCTCCAGTTCGGCGTCGGAGAGCCCGCCGGCATTCTGCGCGGCACGGCGCATTCGACCAACGCCTCCGTGATCGTGCTCGGCACGCAAGGACTCGGCCAGGCCGGCCGGCTTTGGTTTGGTTCGACGACCACACGCGTTCTGCGCGAAACCACCCGCCCGGTGATGGCCGTCCCGCCGCGGGCCGCCGCGCGCACGGGCGAGGCCCTTCTTATCGACGAAATCATCGTCGGCACCGATTTTGGAGATGCGGCGAGCGCGGCAATTGGCACGGCGGACGATCTGGGAAACATTTTCGGGGTGCCGATCATTGCTCTGCACGCGGTGCCCGAAGTGGCGGCGCCCGAGCGCTGGAGTCACCTTGTGACGCAAGCGGTGGAAGGCGGACTCCGGGATGCTCGAGAGAAGATCGGCGCCACAGTGCCCGGCCACTGGACCAGCGAAGTCC
>JBKJJZ010000492.1:0-4694 GCA_046597705.1 Vicinamibacterales bacterium
GATGGTGGTGGACCACGCGATCGGTCCACTGCTGGAGGTGACAAGCAAGCTGCATGGCGGGCGGGTGCCTCCGCTTTGCGCCGGGCTGCATGACTACTTTCGGGACGTCTACGACCACCTGCAGCGCTTGAAGCAGTCCACCGACAACCTCCGTGACATGGTCGGCACCGCCCTCTCTGTCAACCTGTCTCTCATCACGCTGCAGGAAAACGAAGTCACCAAACGCCTGGCGGCCTACGCCGCGCTGGTGGCCGTTCCCACGATGGTGGCAGGCGTGTATGGCATGAACTTCAGGCACATGCCGGAGTTGGAGTCGCCATTCGGCTATCCCGTGACCCTCGGCGTCATGGCACTCATCGATTTGTATCTCGTGTATCGATTTAGAAAGGCAAAGTGGCTGTGACGACGCCTGATAGCAATCTGTATCGCAAAGCGTTTCTGCTGGCGCTTGTCGTCGGCGTAACGATTGCGATGATTCAAGTGCTGCAGGCGTTTCTGATGACGCTGATGGCGGCCGCCATCCTGGCTGGCCTGCTGCGTCCCGTGTTTGTTCGCACGTGCCGTGCGATGGGGAACCGTAAGGCTCCGGCAGCCGCCGTCACCGTACTCTTCACGCTGATTGGGGTCATCGGGCCTCTGGTGGCCATCGGCGGCCTCGTGGTCAGCCAGGCGGCCGAAATCACGGCGAACGTCCGGCCCGTCGTCGAGCGCTCGATCAACTCGCCAAGCGGCTTCCTTGACCAGCGGCTGCAGAAACTCCCCGGCTACGACAGCTATCTCAAGCCGTATCGCAAGCTCATCCTCACCAAGGCGGGTGAGGCGGTCAACTCGATGGGCCGCTTCCTGATTGCGTCGCTGCAGGACACAACGCTGAGCACGGTGACGTTGATCGCGAATTTTTTCCTCGCGCTGTACGCGATGTTCTTTTTCCTCATCGACGGACCGGTCATGCTCAGATCCGCTCTGGAATACCTGCCGCTGCACGCGGACGAGAAGGAGTTGTTGATCCAGCGGTTCCTCTCGATTACGCGCGCAACAGTCAAGGGCACGCTGGTGATCGGGTTAATCCAGGGAACGATGTCGGGCCTGGCGTTCTGGGCCATTGGCATTCCCAACGCCGCATTCTGGGGCGTGCTGATGAGCGTGTTATCGATCCTGCCGTTGATCGGCGGCGCGCTCATCTGGGTGCCCGCCGCCATCATCCTCTTTGCGACGGGGCAAATCACGAAGGCCATCATTCTGGTGGCGTTCTGCGCGCTGGTTGTCGGCTCCGTGGATAACGTGCTTCGGCCACGGCTGGTCGGCCGAGACACCAAGATGCACGACCTGGTGATTCTCTTTTCGACCCTTGGCGGACTGATTGCGATCGGCGCGATGGGCTTTATCATCGGCCCGGTGCTGGCGGGGCTCTTCGTGACGTCGTGGCAGATTTTCGGTATCGCCTACCGCGATCAGCTGCCCGACGGCAGCCCGAGGATCTTGACCGCCAGCGGCGACGCACCCGCGGACAAGATCATCAAATGAGCCCATTGGCGCCCCTGAAGGGACGCCCTACGTTCTAATGAGCCCATTCGCGCCCCTGAAGGGACGCCCTACGTTCAAATGAGCCCATTGGCGCCCCTGAAGGGGCGCCCTATGTGCTCTTATCCGCACGTGTAGGCCCGCGCCCCTGGCGCCGCGGGTGTCTTCGACACAGGCCAGAGATTGTCGTTGGGATCGCGATCGGGGAACCGGCACATCGGATCCAGCGTGATCGACTCGATCGCCCGGCCGCCCGTCTGAATCACCGCATCAAACGTCCGGCTGCCGTTGAACCAGACATCCACGGGCCACGTCATGATCGCGGTCTGTGGATCGACGGTCCTCAAGGTGGAACCGGGACTGGGCTGAATGGCCGGACCAGCCGCGGCGAACTTCACCTTCAACACCACCGGTGACGGCATCTGGCCGTCTTGCTTCACCGTCACTGTCGTTCTGGGACCAGCGGTGGCCACCTTCTCGATTCGGCCATCCACCGACTCCGTCGTCCACAGCCAGTAGTACCAGAACCAACCGAGATCCTGTTTCAGCTGGCTGTTCATGAACAACACGAAGTCCCACGGTGACGGATGTTTGAAGCTCCATACTTTGGTGTACTCGCTCATCGCGCCCTGGACGGCTTCGTCACCCACGATCCCGCCGAGCATCGAAAGCATGAGCGGGGTCTTCGAGTACGTCTGGAAGCCGTACATCGGGCCCGCGTCGTTGGCGGACCACATCATCGCGGCCTCGTTTTCGTCGCCACTCGTCCGGCCATAGCCCTGGCCAGGACCGTTGAGGTTCGCCGGCCGGCCGGCCGCGTCCGCGTCGGACAGGATATTCATGTACTGATTGAACCCCTCGTCCATCCAGCCATAACGTGTTTCGTTGGTGCCCACCATCATCGGCCACCACTGGTGACCGGTCTCGTGATCGGCAGCTCCCTGATTGGAGTTGATGACCATCGGGTATTCCATGCCGGCGCTGGGACCATCCTGCAGCGTCAGCTGCGGAAACGCGTATGGCGCCCACAGCTTCGAATAGAACTCCAGCGCGTGGCGTGCAATCTGTCCCGCGTTGGTGAACTGTGAAGCGTGCTCGGGCTGAAAGACCATGTGAATGGGCACGGGCCCCTTGCCGGGGATCGTGGCGCGCGTGGCCTGCCACACGAAGTTGCGCGCGGTCGCCCACGCGAAGTCATTCACTTTGTCGGCGACGAAATGCCATACCAGGCGCTCGCCAGGCGCCGTGGACCTGCCCGGCCCGCTCTCTGTGGCAGACACGATGGTGACGATGGCGTCGGAGCTGAGCACGGTTGCCAGTCGCTCGCGAGCCGTGGCGGTCAGGACCTGATTGGGATTCTGGAGTACGCCGGTTCCACTGACGATCCAGCCGCCGGGCACGTCGATCTTCACATCGAATTTGCCGAAGTTGTTGTAGAACTCCGACGGGCCCAGATAGAGGCTGGTGCCCCATCCACGCATGTCGTCGTACTTCGCCAGGCGCGGAAACCACTGCGTAGGCTGAAACAGCGCATCGTCCCACCGCTGCGTCATGCGATGGCCGCGGCCAGGTCCACCCGGCAGCTTGGTGTGCCACGCCACCTCCAGCTTCGCCGTGCCCTTTGCCGGGATGGGGTTTGCGAGCGTGATTCGCGCAACGGTCTGGTCAAGGTTCGAGGCGGAGTTCGTACGCTGCGCCCCTGCCCCGCCCCCACGGCGTCCCGCCGCGGCAGGGGTCAGGCCGATTTCAGCGCCGTCGATCGCCAATCGCGTCACAACCATTCCGTCCGTGTTCTCTGCAGGCACCGAGGTGCCGCGCGGAACCAGACCGCGGAAGATGTTGTGGTCCAGGCGCATCACCAACTCGTTCAACGCGGCCGGACTGTTGTTGTGAATCACGATGGTCTCGGTGCCGGTGATTGTCTGGGTCGCCGGATCGAGCCGCGCTTCGATGGTGAAATCGGTCTCGAGCTGCCAGTAGTTCGGCCCGGGCCGGCCGGTCAGATCCCTGGTGCCGTCATCAATCGCACGCCGAATGGCGTTCGTCAGCGGAATGTCGCGACGAATGGCGCGCGGGTGGCCGGCCTGCACCTGCGCAAGTGCGGCGGCGGAGTTCTGCGCGATAACGGACGCGGGCTGGGTGGCCACGAGACCGCCCAGAAGGACTGTGAGGATGAAACGAGAAGTCATGGGGGGATATTATCCGGTTCGAGGTTCGAGGTTCGAGGTTCGAGGTTCGAGGTTCGAGGTTCAACGTAGACTGGAGTCATGAAACCTTCGTCACTGGCTTTGATATTCGTGAGCGCCATTGCGACCGGATGTGGCGGCGGGAAAGAAGAAGCCCCTATGGTCCCGATTCCCGCAGACTCCTCCTCGAATGCCAACGTCACGGCGTTTGTCACCAAACACCTCGTTCTGGACCTGACCGCGAACTTCGAGCGCCGGACGCTGTCCGGAACCGTGGAGCTGCAGTTGGAGCGGCGTGACCCAGCGGCCACGGAACTCGTTCTCGATACTCGCGACCTCATGATCCAGAACGCCGAGGCGGCCATTGGCACCGGCGCGTGGGTGGCCACGGCATTCAAGCTGGACGCGGCCACGCCGGCATTCGGCAGTGCACTGCGGGTGACGATGCCGCCCGGTGCGGACCGGGCGCGGATTACGTATGCGTCGTCGCCCAACGCACGCGGCCTGCAGTGGCTCACTGCGGCGCAGACGGCCGGACGCACCCATCCGTTTCTGTTTTCCCAGGCGCAGGCCATCCAGGCGCGGTCGTTTATCCCGCTGCAGGATCTGCCAGGCGTGCGCACCACCTACAACGCCACGTTGCATGTGCCGAAGGAACTGGTGGCAGTCATGGCGGCCGAGATGAGTCCGGGCACGGCCGGCAGCGGCGTGTTCAAGTTCAAGATGCCGCAGCCGATTCCGTCGTACCTCATCGCGCTCGCGATTGGCGACCTCAAGTTCAAGTCCATGGGCACGCGCACCGGTGTGTGGGCTGAACCCGCGACGGTGGACGCGGCCGCGCGTGAATTCGAAGACACCGAGAAAATGATCGTCGCCACCGAAGCGCTGTACGGGCCGTACCGGTGGGGCCGCTATGACCTGCTCGTTTTGCCGCCGTCATTTCCATTTGGCGGCATGGAAAACCCGCGACTGACGTTCGCCACGCCG
>JBKJJZ010000148.1:0-4378 GCA_046597705.1 Vicinamibacterales bacterium
TTCACGGCGCCCCTGAAGGGACGCCCGACGTACCGCACCTTGCTAGGTGCCTTCCGCCGGCGTCTTGAGGCGCATCAGCGCAGCCTTCGCCGCCTGTTGTTCGGCTTCCTTCTTCGAGCGCCCCTGCGCGCGGCCAACAGAGGCGCCGCCGACCATCACGTCCACATCGAAGAGACGACGATGGTCGGGGCCTTCGACTGCGGAGACCTGATAGTGCGGCAGGCCGCGGCCCGCGGCCTGCAGAAACTCCTGCAGTGCCGATTTCCAGTCATCGGTGAAAGACGCCTCGGCCACTCGATCGCCGCCCGAGTCGATGAGCGGACCGAAGCAGGACACGATGAAGCGGCGCGCGGCATCGACACCGCCATCGAGGTA
This sequence comes from Vicinamibacterales bacterium, assembly GCA_046597705.1. GTDB lineage: Bacteria > Acidobacteriota > Vicinamibacteria > Vicinamibacterales > SCN-69-37 > SYFT01. The sequence continues at coordinate 376 of JBKJJZ010000148.1, forward strand.
GACGGCGGCAATGAGTGCCTCGAAGCTGTCGGCAAGAATGGCATTCTTCGAACGGCCGCCCGTCTTCTCTTCACCGCGGCCAAGCATCAGATAGCGCCCGAGATCGATCGACAGTGCCAGACGCGCCAACGACACCGTGGACACGATGGAGGCTTTGACCTTCGACTTGTAGCCTTCGCTGTGGGTGGGAAACCGCTGGAAGAGCATGTCGGCCACGACGAACCCCAGCACCGCATCGCCAAGGAACTCCAGCGACTCGTTATCAACGACGCCACCCGACGCGTCCTCATGCGCGCGCGACCGATGCGTGAGCGCGTGCTCGAGCAGGCCGAGATCGCGAAAGTTGTACCCGATGCGATCTTCGAGAGGCCCGACGTTTTCACTGAGACGCCGCACCTCGACGGCCGCGGCTTCATCGAGGTGCCCCGCGATCAGCGCCTCCGCGCGTTCGCGGTGCTCCGTGCGAACACTGACGGCAAATGCCGCCTGCCCGCCGAAGCGCAATGGAAACAATCCTGGCGCCATTGTCGAGGAGACACGCGCATCCATGCCGTGCGCCTCGAGCAAGGCGCGAACGATTTCCGCCTCGATCGACAGGTGACTGCGGAAGACCTCGGCGCTCACGCCAGCTCCCCCACCTTGATCACGACCATGGTCATGTCATCGTGCGGCTCGGCGTCGCCGACGAAGGCCTTGACCTCGCGCAGCACGCGTTCGCGAATGCCGGCCGCGTCGAGCGTCTGGTGAGCGCCCACCACGCGGCTCAGGGAGTCATCGGTGAACAACTCACCCGTCACGTCCATCGCTTCGGTGATGCCGTCGGTGTAGAGCACGATCACGTCACCTGAATTGACTGGACGCGTGTGCTCCTCCAGCAACGACTCGAACTTCGGCGCCGAACCAGGCAGCCGCAGACCCAGCACCATGCCGTCCGGCACGATGACCTCGACGCCTGCGGCCGAGGCCACGATCAGCGGCGTGTGTCCCGCGCGGGCGTGGGTCAATGTGCGCGCTTCGAGGTCGATCACGGCATAGGTGGCCGTGATGAAACTGCGATTGTCGAGATGATCGGCCAGCAACCGATTGACGCGCGTCAGCAATGCTTTCGGTGATCGCTCCAGCTGGCTCAACGCCAGCATCAGCCCCTTGAGCTCGGCCATGTAGAGCGCGGCCGAGGTTCCCTTGCCTGACACGTCTGCCACCAGAACGCCCAGCTGCTGTGGACCCAACTGGAAGAAGTCGTAATAGTCGCCGCCTACCTCGCGTGCCGGGACGCACAAGTCCGCAACGGTCAATCCCGCGAACGCCGGCGGCGCCACGGGCAGCAGCGACTGCTGAATGTCTCGCGCGATACGCAACTCGTCGTCGAGCCGCTGTTTTTCGCGCTGCACATGCAGCAGGTGCTCGATGCTGGCGCTCATCCGATTGAAGTCCTCGCAGACTTCACCCAGCTGGTCTTTGGAGTCGATCCGGATCCGATGCGTGAAGTCGCCCTGCTGCACGCGTTCGGTGCCGACGGAGAGTTCGTGCACTGCGGACGTGATCTGGCGGCCCAGGCCCGCCCCGAAGAACAAGGCGACGCCCTGAACGATAAGCAGCATGATGCCGAGCCCGATGAGCACACCGAGCAACTGGGCGCCTTGCAGCTCGAAGATTCCCTGCGCTTCCGAAAGGTGACGCATGAGCCGTCCCACTGGCGCATCCAGACTGAGTGTCAGCCGCCCATTGAGGCCGGTGTCCCAGTCCGTGAAATCCCGGAACATCGTGGTGCGTCTGAGGATGTTGATTCCCGAGGCGCTCTTGTTGTCATCGTCTGAGTCCGGCTCGGCCGGCGCACGCGCCTTCATGGGTTGCCCGGCCCGGTTCACGTCCTGCTTTTCATTGATCACGATTTCATGCAGGCGCGCGCCTGTCTGATCTTCCAGTTTCGATGCGATGCTCACATCCACCGGCAGGTCGACGATGACGACGTGGCTGCCGTTGGTCAGGGGTACCGATGCGCGAATCAACAGGCGCTTGCCCAAGGTTCCGTCGGGGTTCTCAAAGACCATCGCGAACAGCCCGACAAAATCCCGCTCCTTGACCCAGAGCGGTACTGATGCGGGCGGCGACGACAGGTGCCGCCAGAATCCTGCGTCTGCCACCGGGGCTTGCGCGCCGGGGGCCGCATTGACGGGAACCACGGCCAGACAGAGGCGCGGGTACGTGGCGGCCAGGCGCATGAACTGGCGCGACACCACCACCTCGGATTGAATGGGAACACCGCCGATCTCAGCAGCGGCGTTCGCGGCCACCTGATGAACCTCGGCCTTGAGATCGTCAATGCCTGAGTTGAACAGGTAGGCGGCCGTGATGCCGTGCAGGATGACCGCACCGACCGAACCAGACACCACGAGCAGGACGACCGGTACGAATCCGAGAAACACGTAGGAGAGGATGAGCTTGCGCCGCACGGCCCAGAGAAATTTCTGGCGGTATCGCACGAAGGCAAGGATGGCGAGCCATAGAATCGAGACCCGCACGGCGAACGAAGCCACTTTGCGGAACGCCTCGACCAGCGGCGGCAGCGTGACGGTCTGTGAAACGAGCCACAGGACAATCAGCGAAACTCCGGACAGGAGTAACAGCCGGCCAGCGAGTGTGCGAAAGGGATGAAACGGCGCCGGAGGGGGCGCCGGTATCACGCGCGGTGGGGCGTCTGAAGCCATCCAGAAATTGAATCTCGGATGATAACAGACTATCGTGAGGCGCTATGAAGCTCCCCTATATTGAGGTTCTATGAAACTTCCTAAAGACGCGCGATTCGCCACGGTGTGTTTGCACGCAGGTCAGCAGCCCGATCCCACCACGGGCGCCATCATCACGCCGATCTATCAGACATCCACGTACGTGCAGGACGAACTGGGCAAGCACAAGGGCTTTGAATACGCGCGCACGCAGAATCCGACGCGATCGGCGCTTGAAGCGAACCTTGCGGCCATCGAAGGCGGACGCGCGGCATTCGCATTTGCTTCCGGCATGTCCGCGATTCACGCCATCGTCACCAAGTTGTCCGCGGGTGACCACACGATCGTCACGGACAACACCTACGGCGGCACGTTCCGGTTGTTTGACAAGGTGATGACGCGACTGGGCCTCACGTTCAGCTACGTCGACACGTCGGATGCGAGCGCCATCGAAGCCGCGATGACGCCTGCGACGAAGATGGTGTTCATCGAGACGCCGACCAATCCGGTGCTTCGACTGACCGACATTGCCGCATCGGCGGACATCGCGCATCGGCATGGTGCGTTTCTGGTGGTGGATAACACGTTCGCCAGTCCCTGCCTGCAGCGCCCCATTGAACTGGGCGCGGATCTGGTGGTGCACAGCACCACGAAGTACCTCAACGGCCACAGCGACTCCATTGGCGGCGTGGTGATTGCCGTGCAGGATGAGCACATCGAGTGGCTCAAGTTCATCCAGAATTCGGCGGGCGCCATTCTCAGCCCGATGGACTCATCGCTGGTGTTGCGCGGCACCAAGACGTTGGCGCTGCGGATGGTGCAGCACACCGCAAACGGTATGGCACTGGCTGAGTTCCTGTCGGAGCACCCGCACGTCAAGAAGGTCATTTATCCCGGGCTTCCGAGTCACCCGCAATACGAGCTGGCGTGCCGGCAGATGCCTCACGGGTGTGGCGGAATGCTGTCATTCGAAATGGAGTCGCTCGAAGGTGCGCGCCGGGTCTTGAACCGGTTCCAGTTGATGGCACTTGCCGAGAGTCTGGGCGGCGTGGAAACCCTGGTCTGCCACCCAGCATCGATGACGCATGCGTCGGTCCCACCGGAACGTCGCGCGGCGATTGGGTTGAGCGACAGCCTCATCCGGATTTCCGCTGGCATCGAGGACATTGAGGATCTCAAGAACGACCTGCGCCAGGCGCTGGGGAACTGAGGAACTGGGGAACTGGGGAACTGGGGAACTGGGGAACTGGGGAACTGGCGGAACTGGCGGAACTGGC
>JBKJJZ010000187.1:0-8751 GCA_046597705.1 Vicinamibacterales bacterium
CGATGACCGCAGGTCAGTGGCAGACCGGTGCGTGGGCAGATGTCGGAACCCGATCAGCAGCGCGGCGAGGCCAACGGGCACGTTGGCCAGAAAAATCGACTCCCACCCGAATCGTGCCGCCAACATCCCACCAAGCGAGGGGCCGAACGTGGTGCCGATCGCCGACATCGTCCCGAGGAGTCCAATCGCCCGGCCGGTGGCCGACGCAGGGACGATGTCGTGAACGAAGGCGAGCGATAGGGCGGTCATCGCGGCCGCGCCCAGGCCCTGGACGGCGCGAGCGATGAGCAGCGCCGGTAGCGTGGGTGCGAGGCTGCAGGCGACCGACGAAAGCGTGAAGGCCGCTGTGGCGGTCAGCAGCAGCCGGCGGCGTCCCAGCCTGTCGCCGAGCCGCCCGGCGAGCGCGGTAAACGCGGTCAGGGTCAGCAGGTACGCGAGGACCACCCACCTGACGGATTGAAAGGACGCATCGAATGCGCGCGCCAGGCCGGGCAAGGCCGCGTTGGCGATGCTGGTATCCAGCGACGCCATCAGCATGGTCAGTGACAATCCCGTGAGCGCGAAGCGGTGTGAGGAGGGCACGCCGCGAATGTATCGACGTTTAAGAACCAGCGGAAGACGCATCAGTTGCATTGAATACGTGCGTTTGACGCCATGTCTCGGACGTGCGACTGTCTCCGCATGTCCACGCCTGACCTGAACATGCTCTTCACGCTGAACGCCGTGTTGTCGGAGGGCAGTGTCGTGCGCGCCTCCCGGCGGCTGCGCCTCAGTCCGTCGGCCATGAGCCGCGCATTGGCGCGCGTGCGCGCGGCGACCGGTGATCCGCTGCTGGTGCGCGCGGGCCGCGGCCTGGTGCCGACGCCGCGGGCGCTGGAGCTTCGCGAACAGGTCGAACGGCTGGTGGATGAGGCGGGCGCCGTGCTTCGCCCGGTCAGGGCGCCGGACCTGATCGGAGTGGCCAGAGTATTCACCATTCGTACCAGTGAAGGATTCGTCGAGACGTTCGGTCCGGCCCTCATTGCCACGGCCGCAAAACAGGCGCCGGGCGTCCGCCTCCACTTCGTCGCCAGGCAAACCCGGGACGGCGCCTCGCTTCGTGATGGCTCCGTCGATCTGGAGACCGGGGTTGTCGATGACGACACGCGGCCGGAGTTGAGACAGGCGCCGCTCTTCACGGATCGGCTGGTGGGCGTCGTGAGGCGCGGTCACCCGCTCGCTGGTTCGCGGGTCACGCCAAGGCGCTTCGCTGCCGCGGGGCACATCGGCATTTCGCGAAAGACGGTCGACGATGGCCGTGTCGACGCGGCCCTCGAATCGCTTGGACTGGCACGAGCGATCGTCACGTCCGTGAGTGGCTTTTCCACCGCCATCGCTGTCGCGCGTGGGTCAGACCTTGTGGCCACCGTGCCCGAGCGCCACACGGCTGCGTTGCGCGCGAACATGCATACTTTCGATCTGCCCGTCACGGTGCCCGGCTTCACCGTGTCGATGTTGTGGCATCCGCGAATGCATGCCGACGCCGTGCATCAGTGGCTGCGCGCGTGCATCCGGGACGTGGCGCAGCTGGTCCCCTGAGTGCGCCGACCAACGTCCAGTGTTTGCTGGATGCTCAGGACCCGGCGTCCCGGCTAAGCTGGCCTCCGAATCGAACCGCCGAGCATTCACGTGGTGGTTCCACACCAGCGGTAAGTCGCCATACCTCGCCCGGGCCAACGGGGCAGGGGCAACACGAACGGCCCCGGGTTTACTGCCGCCCGGGGCCGTTCTTTCCTCAACGCCAATTCGTTCATACTCAATTGGGCTGATGCGACTTTCCCTCAGATTCATCATTCCGCTGCTCGTGGTGCTTGCGGCGTTCGCGTACGCCGTGCTGCCGCTGGTGGATAACCTGACCGTGCAATGGTTCAGGCGGGATCTCGACATTCGAGCCAGTCTGATCGCCAACACGGTTCAGGAGCCGCTTCTGAACCTCATGCGGTCGGGCGATCACGCCAAGGCGCAGCAGATGCTGACCCGCATCGCGCAGGATGAGCGGGTCTTCGGCGTCGGTTTCTGCGCGTCCGCTGAGACAACCCCGATTGCGGCCGGCACCCTGCCTGCGGCCGTCCGGTGCCCCGCCCTGGATGCGCTCGCCGAACCTTCGGGCCACATTCTGACCAGCCCTCAGGGGCCGCTGCTTGTGTCGGTCCACCGGCTGACAGAGGAGGGCATCCCCGGCGGTTTGCTGGTGGTGATTCACGATATGAGTTTCGCCACACGACGCAGCGAGCAAACGCGACGGTACGTGTTCTACCTGTTCCTGGGTATTGGCCTCTCGGTGTCATTCCTGACGGTCGTGATCGCCCAGCTGAGCTGGCGCGGCTGGGTGCAAGGCACGCGAGCGTTGCTGAGAGGGGAGGGACTCCTCCGGTCGACCAATCAGCCGGCGGTGGCAGAGTTTCAACCCATTGCCAGCGACCTTCGAGAGTTGATCCGGGATCTCGAGTCCGAGCGGCGGCCCCGTGATGAAGATCGGTTCGCCTGGTCGCCCGAAGCACTGCGCGCAGTGCTTCATGACGAACTTCGGGATCAGGAAGTGATCGTCGTCTCCAATCGAGAGCCGTACATTCACATGCGTCGTGGCGACGGCATCGAAGTGCGGCGTCCCGCGAGCGGGCTTGTCACCGCGCTCGAGCCCATCATGCGCACGTGTTCCGGCACGTGGATCGCCCACGGCAGCGGGTCCGCCGATCGCGATGTGGTCGATCGGCACGATCGGATCTTTGTGCCCCCGGACAACCCCGCGTATCAGCTGCGACGGGTGTGGCTGACTGAAGAAGAAGAGGCCGGCTACTACTATGGGTTTGCCAATGAAGGCCTGTGGCCGCTTTGCCATATTGCGCACGTGCGGCCGATATTCCGCACGCCGGACTGGAACCAGTATGTCAATGTCAACCGGCGGTTCGCTGAGGCCGTGCGCGACGAAGCCAAATCAAAGGATCCGATCGTTCTTGTGCAGGACTATCACCTGGCCTTGTTGCCCCGGATGATTCGTGATGAACTGCCAAACGCCACGGTCGTCACGTTCTGGCACATTCCGTGGCCGAACCCGGAAGCGTTTGCGATTTGTCCCTGGAGGGAGGAACTGCTCGACGGACTTCTGGGCAGCAGCATCCTTGGATTCCACACCCAGTTCCACTGCAATAACTTCGTGGATACGGTGGACAGACAACTCGAGGCTCGCGTCGATCGCGAGACGTTCACCGTGTCCTACAAGAGCGCCCTCACGGCCGTGAAGCGGTACCCCATTTCGGTTGAGTGGCCGCCGCCAGCCAGCCTGCTCGCCGTGCCAGTGAGCCAGTGCCGGACGAACGTGCGACGCCGTCACCAACTGCCGGATGATCACGCGATTGGAGTCGGTGTCGACCGGTTCGACTACACGAAGGGCATCGAGGAGCGCCTGCGGGCTGTCGAGCGCCTGCTCGAACAGTGGCCGGGGTGGGTGGGCCGTTTCACGTTCGTGCAGATCGCCGCGCCCACACGTGCCGGTATCGAGGAGTACGATCACTACCAGGCACGGGTCCGCGCGCTCGTGGAACGGATCAACGCGCGTTTCTCAACCGCAGAACATCCGCCCATCATTCTGCTGGCCGCACACCATGAGCCGGACGCCGTCTACGAGTACTACCGCGCCGCCGACGTGTGCGTCGTCAGCAGCCTCCACGACGGGATGAACCTGGTGGCGAAAGAGTTCATAGCGTCGCGCGATGACGAACGCGGAGTCCTGGTGTTGAGCCAGTTCACGGGCGCCGCGCGCGAACTGCCGGAGGCCCTCGTGGTGAATCCGTATGACGCCGACGAATGCGCCGCGGGCCTGAATGAAGCGCTCATGATGCCCGAGAAGGAGCAGCGCGCGCGGATGCGGTTGATGCGCGGACTGGTCGCAGAATTCAACGTCTTTCGCTGGGCAGGCCGCATGTTGATCGATGCCGCCGCCATGCGGAACCGCAGCCGTCTGCAGGATCGGCTCGCGCCTCGTGACAGGACGTGAAGGTGCGTTAATGCTTGACGTACCTGGCGCCGCCGCTTCGTTTCCAAGACCGCTGACGGACTACCCCTCCACTGAGGGCCAGAGCCTGACTCAAATCCTTTCTGAGCGTTTGGACGTTGAACCCTTCAACGCCATCGCGACGGGCATCTTCGTCCTGGCGATCCTTCACACCTTCGCGGCCGCCCGGTTTACGGCCATGGCGCACCGCGTGCAACACGAACATGATCACGCGGCGACAGAGCGGGGAACCAACGCCAGGCCCAGCATCCTCGCGGAGTTGCTGCATTTCCTTGGCGAAGTGGAAGTGATATTCGGTTTATGGGCCGTGGTGTTGATGGTGGCCATTACCGCCTACGAGGGGTGGGGCACCGCCAGCCATTACCTCAACGGCACGGTCAACTACACCGAACCTCTGTTCGTGGTCGTCATCATGGCGCTCGCATCCACCAGACCAGTCGTGACATTCGCTGAGTCACAGCTGCGCCGATTTGCCAACCTGCGCGGTGGCACGCCTGCGGCGTGGTGGGTGACCATTCTTACCCTGGGACCCCTGCTGGGTTCGCTCATCACTGAGCCTGCGGCCATGACGATTTGCGCGTTGCTGCTCGGCCGGCAGTTCTACGATCTCAAACCCAGTGCGAACCTGCGGTACGCGACGCTGGGGCTGCTGTTCGTCAACGTGTCCGTCGGAGGCACACTCACGCATTTTGCGGCGCCGCCGGTATTGATGGTGGCGCGACCGTGGGGCTGGGACACGCTCTTCATGCTCAACCACTTTGGCTGGCGCGCTGCCGCCGCTGTTGTCACCTCGACCGCGGTCTACTACTTTCTGTTCCGATCGGAATTTGCGACGCTGGAGTCGCAGGCACCGGTGGCCGATGTCGACCAGCCCGACGAGGAAGCTCAGGGCTCGCTGCTTCAGGTCCCGGCGTGGGTGACCGCGGTGCACATGTTGTTCATCGCCTGGACGGTATTCAATTCGCACTATCCGGCGTTGTTCATCGGCGGTTTTCTTTTCTTTCTGGGTTTCGCTCGGACGACGAGCGTGTATCAGAGCCGTGTGGAACTGCGAACGCCGTTGCTGGTCGGTTTTTTCCTCGCAGGCCTCGTGATTCACGGCGGATTGCAGGCTTGGTGGATCGCCCCGGTCCTGGCGAGCCTTGGGGAGACACCGCTGTTTCTTGCCGCGACCTTCCTGACGGCCTTTAATGACAATGCCCTGATCACCTTTCTTTCGACGCTTGTTCCGAACCTGGCCGACTCGTTCAAGGTGGCCGTGGTCGGCGGCGCGGTTGTCGGCGGCGGATTGACGGTAATTGCCAACGCGCCGAACCCGGCCGGTCAGGCATTACTCAGCCGGTTTTTCGGCGGGTCGGTATCTCCGCTGCGGCTTGTCGCAGGCGCATTGCTGCCGACGGCCATCGCCGGATTGTTATTTCGCCTGTGAGCCGCCGATCTCAGTGGAAGCAGTACACCGCGTCACGCGTGCGGACGAAAAGGCGGCCGTTCGCGAGCGCGGGCGTGGCGTTGATTTCTTCGCCGATCGCGTTGACAGACAGAACCTCCCACTGCGGGCCGGCCTTGAGCACGGTGATCTTGCCTTCCTGACTGGCGACGTACACCTTGCCGTCTGCCGCCACCGGGGATGCGTAGTATTCGCCAAGCGCGCCGGTGGCCCGGCCCTCTCTGAGCAGTTTCCCTGTGGCCGCGTCGATCGTCGTGATGATGCCGCCGGTCTTCACCAGGTACAGCACATTCTGGTAGAGCAGGGGCGCCGGGATGTACGGCACATTCTTCTGCACACGCCATTTCACCGCGCTTTCCGGGAGCCGGCCACGGGCTTCGCCTGGTGTGATCGCGGCCGCGCCCCACGCACCCATGCCGAGTGTGCGCGCCACGTTCCACTCCGCCTCGGTGATGACCTTGTCGTCGCTCGTGTCGATCCAGCCGAAGTGCTCGCCCAGTTCCTTGTCCAGGAGCAACTCGGGCACCGAAATGCGGCCGTCCTTGTCCTTGTCGTATTGCGTCAACGTCGAGGCCCATTGAGGCAGCCCGGGCTCGTTGCTGCCGAGCGTGGATACCCACAGCGTGTTGCCCTGCGCGAGCGCCACGCCCATCGAGCCGCCTGAGCCAAGCGGCATCCACCACCGTGACGCGCCCGATGCCAGGTCGTAGCTGTCGAGCCGCGTGGAGCCGATCGCGATGATGTCCGCGCGGCTGGGTGAGGGCCGGTAGATCATCGGCGTTGCGTACCCGATCGTCGCCCCGGGGCGCTCCGTCTTCCAGCGCACCGTTCCCGTGACCCGGTCGAGCGCCAGCAGGTACGAGCCCTTGAGCTGGTCGATGAGTTGAATCACCAGGCCGTCGGCGATCACGGGAGAGGCCGACATGCCGTAGAAGTTCACGAAGGGGCCCATCGGGTGCGTCCACTGCACGGTGCCATCCGGTCCATAGGCCACCAGGCCGAACTCTGCGAAAAACGACACGACGCCCCGCTCGTCGGCGGCAGAGGTGGACGAGGCCGGGTCGTTCGCCTTGTACATCTCCATCGGCCGCTCGCGCCGAACGTCGCGCTGCCATAGTTGCTTGCCCGTCTGCGGATCGAGGGCGAACGTGAAGAGCTGTTCACCCGTGCGCGCGGTGACGTACAGCCGTCCGCCGGCGATGACCGGCGAGGATTGTCCGAAGGGCACCGGCGTCTTCCACGCGACGTTGGTTGTAGGCGAGAACTCGACCGGGTACGTTGGCCCGGCGCCGATCCCGGCGCCGTTCACGCCGCGAAATTGCGGCCATTGCGCGTGCAGTTGCGCGGATGCGATCACGCAGACACAGAAGAAGGCGAGAAGACGCAGATGAGTCATGAAAGGTGCGGACATGATACGGCAGTCGCTACGACTTCGCCGCGAAATCGAAGGTCATCTTCACACTGTATTCCGCTTCGCGCGTGGGCACCATCAGCAAGAAGCGCTGGCCGTCTGGAGCCGGGCCGTAATCAGGCCGTGCAAGAATGATCAGAGCATCCAGCACCTTGACCGGCGCGTCGGCGGCCAGGCGTCCGGTTCCCGCCATTCGAACGGCCATCAAGGTGCGGCCGTTGCCGTAATACAGTTCGGCGCCATCGCCCCGCCACGATGGCGCAGTGCCCCCGCCACGCGACACCTGAACGGGCGCCGGCAGCGGAGTGGGGACCGTGTCCACGTAGACCTCACGGCGTCCAGACTCCTGGGAGCTGTACGCCACGCGGGTGCCGTCAGGCGACACGACGGCGTCGTTCACGTTCGACATTGCGCGAAGCAAAGTATCGTTCGACGTTCCAGGCTTGGTCGCGTACAAGCCAGGAATTTTGGGCACAGCGGTGGAGTCTGTGGACCAGATCATCAGCGACTCATCACGCACCCACCCAGCCGGGTACATCGAACCTGCCCGCAGGGCCACGGGCGTGGTGGACGCTTCGCCGTCGGCATTCACCTCAAACAGGTTGCCTTGGCCGGCCATGCCGCGGTTTGATCGAAACACGATCCGACGACCATCCGCGCTCCAGACCGGAACGATGTCGTCAGCACCGGATGTCAAGCGGCGTGACGCTGTCCCATCCGCGTCGGAAATCCACAGGGACGAACCTTCGCCACGCTGCCGTCGAACCGCCACGATCCGGCGTCCGTCAGGTGATACGCGTGGCGACGACTGATCCATCGGATCGCCGATGGTCTCAGGCCGGCGCCCGTCCCGGTAATGCCATGCCAGTTGCTGGTGCGCGGGGCGTGTGTTCATCACGGCCACATGTCCGCCACCGGCCGTAACTTGTCCATAGCCGGTGTTGAGTCCGTTGGCCAGGCTGTCGAAGGCCACGCGCGTCACATCCCCGGTCAGCCGACCCGCGGCATCACACGCCTGGGCAACCGTTATCTGCTGGCGCTCGTAGTAGAGCCGGCCTGCGTCGTACGCCGGGCTCACGCCGGATGCCGCAATCACCACCGAGTGCGCTGGCGCATTCAGATCCACCCAGCGGATCTCGCCCCCGGCGCTGGATCGCAGGGCCAGAAACACCACCGCGCGGTCGGAAACCGCCACCGGATGGCGGAGCGCAAGGTCGTCCGCCTGAAGCGGGACAATCTCACGCGGAGCTCCGCCTGAAAGCGGCACCACCCACAGTCCGCCTGTGGGATGACCCATCACAATCGTGCCGTCAGTCAGCCACGCACCACCCCGATCGATATTTGGGCCTTCCGGCATTTCGCATATAACGACGGGCTCGCCGTCTGGTGGAGTAACCCGAAGAAGACGACGGCCGACGACGAAGGCCAGTTGTTGGCCATCAGGCGACCAGAACGGATAGCGGCCCTGACCGATTCCATGAGGGACGCAGACCACGCGGCGCCATTCGTCCTTAAAGAAATCACGCACCCACAACTGAAGGCCGAACTCAGGACCGGTGCCGGACGCGGTTGATAGAGCGAGACGCCTGCCGTCGCGCGAGAGTGCCAGCCCCGCGCCGGGTTGCCGGCCTTCGGGGACGGCGATGTCCACTACCGTGGGCTGACGAGGACTCAAGCGGGGGCGCCAGGCGCCGAGGATGTATCCAACGGCGGCCCCAGACACACCCACGCCGCCGGCAATGAAAGCTCGACGTGTGATCGCGGCTGGCGCCTTGCCTGCCCTGCCGGAAGGCCGCTGGGTGTCGTGGCGCTCGTGCCCGATCCACCCGAGGGCGATGCCGG
>JBKJJZ010000515.1:0-4851 GCA_046597705.1 Vicinamibacterales bacterium
CCGCTTCGCTCATTCCTCGGGCCGTTGGGCACAATTTGGATCGTGTCGCACGACGATCGCCAATTCACGAAACGTGATCTCGCGATCATGACCAGTCTCGGAGATTTTACATCTGCCGCGTTGGCACTGCAGCGCTCGCGAGAGAAAGCTGAAGCTGCGAACCGCGCGAAAGACGAGTTTCTCGCCCTTGTCTCGCACGAACTGCGAAGTCCTTTGATGGGGATCATCGGCTGGTCCGAACTGCTCCTGGCTGGCCGGGCCACGCCCGCGGCGGCAGCGCGCGCCATCCAGTCTATCCACTTCAACGCGCGGCGGCAGGAGGTCATGGTCGATGATCTGCTGGATACTTCGCGCTCTGAAACCGGCGCGCTGCGGTTGGACGAGGCGGAGATCGACCTTGCGGCTCTTGTGCGCTCGGCGATCGAGGTCGCCGCAGAACGGGCGCGCGCCTGCAGCATTGAGATCGAGGCGTCCGTTCACGGTGAGCTCGGGTTTTTTGGTGATGCCGATCGTCTGGTGCAGGTCGTCAGCAACCTCTTGGACAACGCCCTGAAGTTCACGCCTGAGGGGGGACGCGTTTCCGTCGCGCTCCAACTGGCGCCGGCAAGCGTGGAGATTGCCGTGCAGGATACTGGTATTGGTATCGCGCCGCCTTTGCTGCTCATCGTCTTTGATGCCTTCCGTCAGGCCGACGCGTCGTCAACCCGCCGCCACCAGGGACTCGGTCTGGGCCTGACGCTCGCGCGGCGTCTGGTGGAACTGCACGACGGAACTTTGGAGGCGCGCAGCGAGGGCGTGGGACGCGGCTCGACATTCACCATCCGGCTTCCCGCGGCTCGTCTCGTGCCGGCCCTACCTTCGCGGGACGAGCACGGCGACTCGGCGCGACCGAATGGTTTCCTTGCCGGTGTCACCGTGCTCGTGGTTGATGATGAACCGGATATTCGGGAAGTGCTCGCGTGCACGCTCGAAACCGCCGGCGCGACAACGCACACGGCCGCGAACGTGGATGACGCGCTGTCTCTGCTGGCGCGGCAACGGTTCGATGTGCTGCTGTCTGACATCGGGATGCCCGGGGAAGACGGGTACAGCCTCATCGCCAAGCTGGGATCGGATCGGGCGGCGATTCGTCCGCGGACCGTGATCGCCGTGACCGCCTTCACAACCGACCAGGACAAGCGTCGTGTTCTCGCTGCTGGGTTCGATCACCATGTCTCTAAGCCCGTGGACTTCGACGCGCTGATCAGGATCATCGCGCAAGCCCGACCGCCGAACGGACCCAAGGGCGAGTCATCCCATGTCCATTGATGCCATCGCGGGAATGCCGCATCCGGCCGACCTGGGCTGGGAGGCGCTTTACGATCGTCATTCAAGGATGATGTACCGAGTTACGTGGCGCATTCTTCGCAATGCTCCCGACGCCGAAGACGCAGTACAGGACGCGTTCTTGCAAGTGTGGCGAGACGCTGCGAAGTTCGATCCCCGTCGGGGGAACGTCGAGGCCTGGCTGACTACGGTTGCACGGAGTCGCGCCCTCGACCGTCTTCGGATGCGAGGCGCCCGATCGAAACGGGAGAAACGATGTGAGTTTCTCGAGCGCGTGTCCGTGTCATCAGCCGCGGCGGTTGACGATACCTTGATTCGCGACGAGCGCGACCGAAGCATGCGCAAGGCTCTGACAAACCTGCCGGCAGCGCAGCGTGTGGCGGCGGAACTTTCGTTTGTCGAGGGTCTGTCGCATTCGCAGATCGCCGACGCGTTGTACCAGCCGCTTGGTACGATCAAGAGCCGGATCCGCCTCGCCCTGCTGAAAATTCGCGCGGGGTTTTACGACAGCCGCGAAGGGGCCGTCCTGGAGCCATCGCCGTTCAGCGTGTCCTTATCCGAGTATCTGGCGAAGCGTCCGGTCCTGTCACATACCTATCGCAGTCTCAGGGAGCGTCACGTGCTCGTCGTGGACGATGATTCCGAGACGCTCGACCTGGTGAGGACAATCCTCGAATGCGCTGGAGCCTGCGTGACAACGGGCGGGTCGGCATCAGAGGGCGCCACGCACCTTCGAGCGGTGTGGCCCGATGTGCTGATCGCCGACATATCAATGCCGGGCGGCGATGGCTATTCGCTGCTCAGGCAGGCGCAAGGGCTTGCGAGCACCACCGGACAGCGGCTCTCCGCGATAGCGTTCACCGCGCTCGGGCGTCGCGACCACGCAGCCCTGCTTGGTGCCGGGTTCGCGGCGCACCTCGCCAAACCTGTCCAGCCCCACGCCCTTCTGAGCGCAGTGGCAGATTTGGCGGGCGATCCCACGAGTTCCCCAAGCAGTCGGCCTTGCTCCGCTTGGTTGGCTCCCGCCCGGTGACAGTCGAATATCTGCCGGTCCGAAAGATCCAATCGTCGGTCGCGCGCGTAGTCCCAGAGAACATTCCCTTCGCCTGAGCTTCATCGGGTGCAGTGTAGTGAGATCCAGGAGGTTCGAATGAACAAGCAGTATGCGGTAATCGGGATGGCGATCCTGTTCGGCGTCGGCGTCGGGTACGCACAGTCGGCGAGCATGGACAAGAGCCAGATGGACAAGGGCATGATGAAGGACGGCTCGATGACGATGTCTGGCTGTGTCAGCGCAGGCAAAAACTCGGGCCATTACATGCTCACCAACGCGATGATGATGGGCTCGATGATGGCCAAGGACAAGATGGCCCAGGACAAGATGGCCAAGGACAAGATGGAGCCTGGAATAGGCGATCACATGATGTCCTACGATCTGGTCGGCGGCGACTTCAAAGCACACATGGGGCACAAGGTCGAGGTCACCGGCACAATGTCCAAGTCCGACATGGACATGATGCACAAGATGAGCAGCATGGACAAAATGGAAAAAGAGAAGATGGACAAGATGGACAAGAACATGAAGTCCATGAAATTCAACGTCAAGTCCGTCAGGATGATCTCAGCGAGCTGTTCGTAATCCCGGGTGCCAGCCGAATATCGGCCGGCCCGAAAGATCCAATCGCCTGACCTTCATCGGCGCGGGCATTTTCCAGAGAGTTAGAGAAACCATGTCGACGAATATTCCGATCCCCACTGCGGTTGAGTTGAGTTCCCGCCGTTCGTTTCTGTATCGAGGTGGAGCATTTGCGGCTGCGGGCGCTCTGGCCGGATCCGTCATGGGTCTGCCGACTTCGGTCAGCGCTCAGGGTTTGGGAGGCGGAACACGCCTCAACTTCCAGGATATCCAGAAGCACGAGAACGATCACGTGGCGTTCCTGCTGGGCGCGCTGGGCGGCGCCGCCCGACCGATGCCGACGTTTCAGAACCTCCTGCAACCGAACCGACGTGCGTTCTACGAGGTGTCTCAGGACCTCGAGAACACGGGAGTCGGCGCCTATCTGGGTGCGGCCCCGGCCATTTTCAGCCCGTCCATCCTGGCGGCCGCGGGTTCGATCGCGTTGATCGAAGGGCGCCACGCAGGGTGGCTGAACACGCTGGTAGGGGACCGGTTGACGACCAACGTCTTTGGGGCAGAACAGAGTTTCGAGCAGGCCCTGACCATCGCTGACGTCGTAGCGAAGGCGTCGCCGTTCATTGCCAATCTCAACGGAGGGCCGCCCCTGACCTTCTCCTCAACGCCCTCGGCAGCGAACGACATCGACATTCTGAACTTCGCACTGGCGCTGGAGTTCCTCGAAGCTGAGTTCTACAACGCCAACGTGCCACAGTTCATTCGCTGAGGGGATAGGGGGAGACTATGTCAGGCGGATTCGCGACAATTACGGCCGGCGCGCTGGCCATGGCTACATTTGCGGCAGCAGCGGTCGTGCTGTCGGGTGCGACGTCCAAGCCGGACCGTGAAATGCAGGTGGTGCTGGACGCGCTGGGCTTGCTCGGAGGGAAGCCGATCGAAACCCTGTCACCGGCCGAGGCGCGCAAGCAGCCGAGTCCCGCCGACGCGGTGAAGAAGGTGTTGCAGCAACAGGGCAAGAGCACCGCACCCGAACCCGTGGCGAACGTCGAGGACCGCAGCATTCCCGGCACCGGCGGCCAGATCCCGATCCGGATCTATTGGCCCACCGGCGCCGGGCCGTTCCCGGTCGTTCTCTATATTCACGGCGGGGGCTGGGTCATCGCCGATCTCGACACGTACGACTCGTCCGCGCGCGCATTGACGAACGCGGCTCAAGCCGTCGTGGTATCCACCCACTATCGTCAGGCGCCCGAGCACAAGTACCCCGCCGCGCACGATGACGTATTCACGGCATACCAGTGGACGCTCAAGAACGCCGGGAGTCTAAAAGGAGATGCGGCGCGCGTCGCCGTTGCGGGCGAAAGCGCAGGTGGCAACATGGCCACCGTCGTGTCCATCCGCGCCCGTGACAAGAAAATACCAGCGCCCGTACATCAGGTTCTGATCTATCCCGTGGCGGGCACCGACATGAACACCGAATCCTACCGGGAGAACGCCAACGCGAAGCCACTCAACAAGCCCATGATGGAATGGTTCGCCAGGCACTACCTCGCCGATGCCGCGATGCACGGCAACCCCGAGATCAATCTGGCCACTCGCAAGGACCTTCAGGGCCTGCCGTCCACCACCATCGTTACGGCCGATATCGATCCCCTGCGTAGCGAGGGCCAGATGCTCGGCAAGGCGCTGCAGGAGGCCGGGATCCGTGTGACGTCGCGCAACTTCGAAGGATCGGCCCACGAATTCTTTGGAATGGGAGCGATCGTGCCTGACGCGAAGGAAGCCGTGAGCTTCGTCGCATCAGAACTGCGGAAGGCGTTCGCCCCTCCAAAGCGTTGATCCCCAGACTCTCCCCCAGAACTTTCCTTGCTCCTCCGGGGGGGGGGGGG
>JBKJJZ010000046.1:0-7093 GCA_046597705.1 Vicinamibacterales bacterium
CGATGACCAGGCCGGCCAGCAACGGGTGCCGCAGCAACGTCGGCAAGCTGCCGACGTACGCGCGCTCGATCCGGCCGGCGCGGTGTTCCTGGCGAACGGCTGGCCGCCGCCCATGGACGAAGCGGCTCAGGAGCGGAATGAGCGTGAGCGCCAGCACCAGCGATACGAGCACGGCTACCGACAGCGTGAGTGAGAGCGCGCGGAAGAACTGCCCCACCACGCCAGAGAGCAGTCCGAGAGGTGCAAAGACCACCACCGTCGTCAATGTAGAGCCGACGACTGCAGCCACCAGTTCCTGCGTGGCATTTTCAACGGCGTCCGGGCCGCCCGTCTCGCTCAGACGTCGATGGATGTTCTCGATCACCACCACCGCGTCATCAATCACCAGGCCGATTGCGACCGCAAGGCCGCCCATGGACATGAGGTTGATCGACTCGCCGAAGAGCCGCATGAAGAAGAACGTGGCGAGCACCGTGAGCGGCAACGTGCTGGCCGCGATCAGGGTGAGCCGCCAATTCCGCAGGAACACCAGCAGCACCAGCACCGCGAGAATGCCGCCGATGATGATGGCATCGCGGACGTTGCTGATCGCGCTCGAGACGAATTCCGCGAGGTCGTACTTCTTTACCAGTTTGAGACCGGCAGGCAGGCGCATGGCGAGATCGGCCAGGGCGGTCTCCACACCCTGGCGAACGGTCAGGATGTTTGCGCCGATCTGCTGTGACACCGTCACGGTGGTGGCGTCCGTGCCATCCGCCACGATGAGCATCGTGCGATCGGGCGCGCCTGGCGTGACCGTGGCCACATCGGAGACACGAAGGGTCGAACCGTTGTTGACGGCGATTGCCGCCGCGCCGATGTCTGCGGTGGACTGCCAGAGTCCTGATGCCAGCACCAGATGCTGCTGACCGCGGTCTGTGTATCGACCAGCCGGTGCCAGTACATTCGACGCCTTTAATGCATTCGCCACATCGTCAATCGTCAGCTTCGCGGCCACGAGCTTCCGAGGATCGGCGACGACTTCAATTTCGCGCGTGTCGCTTGAGAGAATCTCGACGCGGCCCACACCGGGGACCCGCGCCAGCGCCGGCCGCATGACATAGAAGCCGTAGTCCCGCAGGTCGGCCGACGACAGACCACCGGTCACATCGAGAATGAAAAACGGAAACGCCGTGGGCGTCAGTCGATCGACGAGGATGTCCGTGTCTTGCGGTAGATCGCCACGAGTTTCAGCGACGCGGTTTTGTACCTGCTGGAGCGCGACCACCATGTCGGTCGCTGGCTCGAACTGCGCGGAGATTTCAGCGGCGCCCCTGAAGGTGCGCGATCGCACACGACGCACACCCGGCACTTCCATCACCGCCTGCTCGATCGGCCGAGTGACGGTCAGCATCATCGACTGTGCCGGCGTCATGCCGGAATGGGCGATCACCACCACACGGGGAAACTGGAGCGGGGGATAGATGTCGCTCGGCAGCGAGACGCTGCTGAGCGCGCCGGCCACTGCAAAGGCCGCGCTCAGCAGCAGCACCGCGCGCGAGTGACGAATGGCGAGGCTTGGGAGATTCATTTCCCGACAGTGATGGCGGCGCCGTCCGGCAATCCGTCCAGGCCTTTGGTGATGACCATGTCGCCGACCGCGACACCAGTGAGAATTTCCACCAGATCGTGCGTCACGAGCCCGACCGTGACCGCATGTTTGTGCGCCTTGCCATCACCGCCGGCCACCATGACAAACGTCGCGCCGCCGTCATGCATCACAGCCGCAGCCGCCACCACCACTGCGGCCCTTCGTTCCTCGGCCACGATGTTGACCTGCACCGTGGTACCCACAGTGAGCGTCGACGGCTTGGTCAACGACAGACGCACGTCACCGGTGGCGCTGGCCGGATCGATCTGGGCCGAGCGAGCGGTCACCGACGCGCTCTCACCATCGCTGTCAGGCGGACCGCCTGGACCAATGATGCGCGCGGTGTGACCGGGCCTGACGCGGGCAAGGTCCGCGATCGGGACGGCCGCCAACACCTGCAGGCGTGCGGGGTTGATGACCCGCAAGACCGGATCGGCGGCGGAGGCCTCGACGAAGTCGCCGGCGTTATGCCACCGCCTGGCCACCACGCCTGCGAAACGCGAACGGACGACGGCGCGACCGGCAAGCGCGTTCGCGGCTTCGAGCGCGCTCTGCGCCTGAGCCAAAGTTGCTTCGGCATCGAGCTGTTCGCGCTGTGCCTCTTCCACTTCGCGACGCGCGGCAACACCCTTCGTCACCAGCCCCGAGAGCCGTGTGACCGTCGCTCTGGCCAGATCCAATCTGGCAGCGGCCTGTGCAACGCCCGCACGTTTGGCTGAGACGTCCGCTGCAAGCGTCGGGATGTCGAAGCGAACCAGCAAGTCGCCCTCCGCCACGACATCACCTTCCGACCTGGGCAACTCGGCGATGCGTGCGGCTTCCGGTGCGGTGATGACCCAGTCCGCACCAGGCGCCGGAGCCACGGTGCCGCTGACCGTGATCATCATGCGCAAAGTGTCGGCGTGCGCGGCTTCCGCAGTCACTGGGACTACGGCGGTCGTCGCCGTTTCCTCGAGCACAGGCTTGTCGCAGGCGCTTGTTGCCAACGCGACACTACACAACCATACCGACCAGATGCGTTTCACTTGTGGAGTACTCCCATCGCGCGCTCCAGATCGGCCAGTGCCGACTGGAAATCAAACGAGGCCTGAACGCCTTTTTGTCGAATGTCTCGTGCCTGCTGCAGTGCCTGCAGCAGGGCCACCAGTCCGGTCTGACCGGAGTTGTAGCCGTCCTGCGCCATGCGTTCCAACACTTCCACTCGCGGAAGGCTCTCGGTTTCAAATCGTCGTACCTGTTCACGCGCCGCAGATGCCCGCGCGGTGGCGGCCAGCACGTCCGCGGCCACACTGGCGGCCAGGGCCGTCCGCTCAGCCTGTAGCCGCATCAGCTCTTTGTCTTCCATGACAACGCCAGCGCGATGTCGCGTGAACACGGGCACGGCCACGGAGAAGCTCAAGCGCCAGCCCACGCGAAACTCCGGCTGAGCGTCATAGGTGATGCTTGCTCCGGTGGTGAAGTCGGACTTCTGCAATGAGCGAGCCAGCGACCTGCGAAGCTGCTGTTCGACGATTTGCCGATCGAGTACCGTCAAGTCCGCACTGGCCCCAAGGGCTTGTGCCACGGCTTCGTCGGCTGACGGCACATCGCCCGCGGATGGATTGTCCGTCAGGGTGAACGACGCGTTCGACGGTTGGCCGAGCAAGGCGTTGAACTCCGCTCGAACGGCGGTGACCGTACCGCGAGCGCCGCTCACATCATTTTCCGCGTCATCCACAGCGAGTTCGGTCTGCACCACTTCGAGTTCCGCCACATCACCAGCAGCGAACCGCGCCCTGACTGCATCTCGAATTCGCGTGGCGAGCTCTCGGTGTTCCTGGGCCGTCGCGAGGCGCCGTTCGGCCGTCACCATCGAGAAGTACGCGCGCCTCACCTCGCTGCGCAGTTGGACGATGCGGCGCTCGACTTCCGATTCCGCCGTGGTCACTGCGGCATTCGCCAGGGCGATGCGGGACAGGCGCTTGCCGCCACGCTCGATGGGCAACGTTCCCGAGATGGCCTGTCGCGGCGTCTCCCGTTCGAAGTCGTACGTCAGTTCAGGGTTCGGGCGTTCGGCCGCCACATCCACGCCAGCCACCCGCACGGCACGGCCCAGCCTCGCCGCAATCAACGCGGGATTCGCTTCGAGCGCGCGCTGAATGGCGCCCTCCATCGTCAGCGGCGTTTGTGCGAACGCCACCGCGGGAGCGGTGAGTAGCGCCACCATGATGATCGCGATCAGGAGTGTCGTACGGACGGATGAGCCCCACATCGTGCGGATTACTTCATCAAGGACAAGACAAGCACGTGGAAGGAATCGGGCACCGCGATCGGTCGGCCCGTGTCCACCGGCTGGTACTTCTGTCCTGCCACGTAGATCCGGTGCGTCACTGAATCCAACGCCATGGTCCTTGCCCCCTGCACGGTGTCGATGGTGTAGGCCGCGGTCAGTGTTGAGGGGGAGTCCATGTGGATGGCGCTGATCTTGCCGCTGCGGCAGGAACTGAAGATCGTCTTCGTGCCGGCGTCGAACCACGTGGCATCGGTGCCATCGCAGATCGCCACACTCGACACGACGTTGCCTGTGGTCGTGTCGATCATGACAGTGCTGGGTCCGCCGCCAACAAACAATCGATGCGAGGCCGTGTCAATCGCCATACCGGTGGGATCGGCCGCAGGCGCTACAGGCCAGCTCGCAATGACTTTGTGCGTGGCGATGTCGATCACATCAACCACGCTCATGTCCTCGATGTTCACGTAGACACGTCCAGCTGCCGGGTCCGCCTGACCGCTTTCTGCCACACCTGAGAGAGGAATCGTGGCCACCACTGCGTACGAATCGGCGTTGATCACGGTGACTGACTTACCCGTGTGGTTAAGCGCGTAGATCTCCTTCTGCTTCGGCTCGTACACGATCGCATCCGGGTTCGCGCCGGTGCTCACCTTGGTGATGGTCTGCAGCGTCGCCAAATCAACCACGCTGACTTTGTTCTCGGCGCCATTTGTCGTGAACCCACGGCCGTTTGGCGCGAGGGCGATGCCATGTACACCCGGCGTGTCTGCAATGCGACCGACCACCACGTTGTTCTCGGTGTCCATCACAACCACTTCGGTGCCGTGCGTCAGATAGAGCCGGTGCGCGGCGCTATCGACGTTCAGGTAGTCAAAACGCGCGGCGCCTCCAACGTGAATCTCGCCGGTCTTTCTGTAAGGACTCTGAGCGTAGGGTCCGGCGGCGCTGGCCGCCGCGACAACGACGAGGGACGTGATGATTCGATTGGCCATCGTGAGCCTACTTCGCGGCTTTCGGTGATATCCACTTGCCTTCGGGCGTCAATTCGACAGATGCAACGGGCGCGCCCTTGAGGCCGAACTCGTAACTGATCGTCGTGCCCTGAAATGTCTTCTCGCGCAATGTGATGGTGGCTTTGGGATAGCGCGCCTTGATCGCCGCCAGCACCGGCGCCGGTACGGCCGATTCCGCAATCTGTTCTTCGTAGCTCATGAGTGTGCCGTCGGCCTTGTAAATGAGATCGCGCGACAGGCCGGCATCCATGCTCTCCACTTCGAAGACGGTGACTCCGCCTTCCGTCTCCTTCGACACGTGCTTGATCGTGGCGTTGGGATAGGCCTTGGTGAAGGCGGCCTTGATTGCCGCGGGCAGCGCGACGCCCGGCTCGGCGGGCGCCTTTGCCGGAGCCTTCTGCGTGGCTTTTGAGGCCGCTGTCGTCTGTGAGGCTTCAATGGTGGCGACCGGCAGGGCGAGCAGACCACAGACGGCGAGGGCAGCGACGATGCATTGGGACGTGGATGTCATCCGGCTATTCGACCACTCGAACCTGAAGAATGGCTGAAGATGTCGTTGTGCCGATGCCGATGCGTCAGAATGGCTGCCGTGCGGATCCTTCTGGTTGAAGACGATGTGCGAATGCGGGTTGTCGTGCATCGCGGGTTGACCGAGCAGGGTTATGACGTGGAATCAGCGGCGAGTGGTCCGGACGCGATTGACGCGGCCGAGAGCACCACCGTTGATGTCATCGTGCTTGACCTGATGCTGCCCGGATTCGACGGCATCGAAGTGGTCCGTCGTCTGCGCGAACGATCAATCAGAACACCGGTGTTGATGTTGACGGCGCGCGATGCGTCTTCTGATGTGGTGCGCGCGCTTGATGCGGGCGCCGATGACTATCTGGTCAAGCCGTTCGCGTTTGCGGTGTTGCTGGCCAGGATTCGCGCGTTGACGCGGAGGGGACCAGCCTTGCTCGAAGTGAAGCTGCAGGTGGCGGACCTGTACCTCGATCCTGTCACTCGACAGGTATCGCGAGCAGGCGAGCCGGTCTCGTTGACGCGAACCGAATTCAACCTGCTGGAGGTCCTCATGCGGCGCGCCGGGCGTGTGGTCACTCGCCAGTCGGTCATTGAGCGCATCTGGAGCGGCGACCGGCAGGTAGAGAGCAACACCCTTGATGCGTTCATGAAAACGCTTCGACACAAGATCGATGAAGGGCGCAGCCCCAGGCTGATCCAGACCGTTCGCGGTGTGGGGTACTCGCTTCGCGCGGAGTCCGAGCCATGAGACGTCTGTCGATCCGGCTGCGACTCACTGCCTGGTATCTGGTGGCGCTCACACTCGCCATGGCTGCGGCAGGAGGCGGGAGCTACTGGCTCATGCGATGGAGCCTGTTCACCGCAGCTGACACGCACCTCACAGCGCGCGTCGAGGGTGTTCGGGAGTTTCTTGAATCCATGGAACGCGAGATGACGCCCGCCGAAATACAGGACGAGTTTCGCGAGTTCGCCGAGCTCACTCTTGGCGAGACGCTGGTCGACGTGACGGACGACACCGGCGGCATCCTTCATCGGCCGACCGTTGCGCATTGGAATGAGCTGATCGCAACCGCAGGCCGCGACTCGGGGACGGATTTGCGCATCGGCGACTGGCGGCTTGGCAATTCGCCCGTGCGCGTGGTCTCGGTCGCCTTCATGTTGCGTGGGCATCGTCATCAGGTGGTGGCGGCGCTACCGATGGCGTCCACGGTGGAAGCGCTGGCGCGCTTCAGGTGGATCCTCGTGGGACTCCTTCCTCTTGTGGGGATGCTCGCTGCGGTGGGCGGCTATTGGATCAGCAAGCGCGCTCTGGCACCGGTGGATCGGATCACGCAGGCCGCGCGCGAAGTGACCGTGTATCAACTCGACCGGCGGCTTGATGTGCCGCGCGCTGACGATGAGTTGCGGAGGCTGGCGGTGACGTTCAACGACATGCTGGCGAGACTCGAGGCCGCGGTGTCAGACATGTCGAAGCTGACGGCCGAGGCCGCGCATGAACTGCGCACGCCGGTGGCGGTGATCCGCACGACGGCGGAAGTGGCCCTTTGCCGTGAACGGCCCGCGGAGGAGTACAGGCGCGCGTTGGCTGACGTGGTGGGCCATGCCGAGCATCTGTCAACGCTCGTCGGCGACCTGTTGCTGCTGGCGCGCGAGGAC
>JBKJJZ010000563.1:0-5328 GCA_046597705.1 Vicinamibacterales bacterium
CGATGACAGAAGGACCTGGCCACGCCCGAGAACTGGCACGCGCATTCGTCGATGCCAAGTGCGAGACCGTGATTGCCATGGGGGGTGACGGGACCGTCAATGAAGTTGCTCAAGCGCTGACTGGGACCTCAACCGCACTGGGAATCCTGCCGATTGGGTCGGGCGATGGATTCGCAAGAGGACTGGGCGTGCCGGCCGACCCGGCGCGCGCGGCGCACATCGCCCTGACAGCGGCACCCGCGCTGATTGATGTTGGATACGCAGGCGATCGCATCTTCCTCAATATCGCAGGCCTGGGTTTCGATGGCGCCGTGGCGCACCGGTTTGCCGGTCGATCGACAAGGGGCGCCCTGGGCTACGTGGGCACCGGCACCCGGCTCGCCTGGTCTTACGCCGCGCCCGAATACGAAGTGCGCTGGCAGAACGGGGATGTCGAGGAGGTCCGGCGCGGACCGAAGGTGCTGCTGGGCTTCGCGAATGGACCCACCTATGGAAATCGGGCGGTCCTTGCGCCGGACGCCAGCCTGCGAGACGGCCTGCTGGACATGGTTCTCATCAGCGCCGGAGGACCGGTTCGCCAGGTCTGGCGGGCCCGACGGCTGTTCTGGAATCACCGGCGCGCCGCAGAAGGCGTGGAACGAGCCCAGGTCGTGCGAGCTACGGTGCGAGCCGACCTGCTCGTGGGCCACCGGGACGGCGAACCGTTCGAGGCGTCCGGCACACTGGAAATAGGGGTGCGTCCGCAGACCTTGTGGGTCCGGGCGGGAAAGAGCGATCTGTAGCACAAGCCGTAGGGCGTCCCTTTAGGGGCGCCGAATTGGCTTACTCGACCAAGCGCAGCGGAATCACGTCCGCGCGCTCGAGAGGACCGAACTCGTCGCCGAATTTCACTGGTGGCAGGTCCTGGAACATCGTGTCCCACTTGCCGCGTTCCATCGGGTTCGAGGACTGCAGATACTCTCGCGCCGAGACGGGGCGCGCGAACGCGACATCCGACAGCGTCGCGTAGCCAGGCACGGCCGAGAGCGACGAGGCAATCGACTGACGAACCGCGCTCGCGGAAACCTCCGCGAGCGTTCCGCCAACGGCTACCGCAACCTTCGACAGAATCTGCCAGTCTTCGGCGGCATCTCCCGGAGGCGTGATCACGCGCGACGCTGACTGCACCTGCCCGGTCATATTGGTGAAGGTGACGTCCTTCTCGACGAATGCGCACCCCGGCAACAGGATATCGGCCGCTTCAGCCAAATCAGTCTTGAGCACGCCGTGGACGATGAGCGTGGTGATCTTGCCGGCCGTCCGCGCCGCCACGATCCAGCCGGTGTCGCCAATCGACCCTTCGTGGCCGGTGTCCATGACGTAAAGCACCTTGACGGCACCGGCATCGACCGCGCTGCGCAGCGCTGTGACATCCGCTGGACCATCAACCGGGGCCATCGTGAACCCAAGGTCAGTGGCTCCGCGCAGGTTCGGCGCATCCACGGCGGGAATGCGGAACTTCGTGTTGGCCGGCTGCGGCTTCTCCCGATGGCGCCAGCTGAACGTGACGCCCCCCGTGAGTGGTGCGAACTGCTTGAGGACATAAAGCTCTTCGAGTGACGCGTGCCCAGACACCATCACCCGCATCTTCGAACCGCCGCCGGCGGCGTCGATGGCGTTCTTGACCGCGACTAATGCATCAGCCCAGGGCGCCGCGTCGAATCCCCGGGTAGTCCTGACATGCGGTTGCAGGAGGCGGCGATCACTTTCAATCCAGTGATAGTCGAAGCGCCCGATGTCGCACATCCAATAGCTGTTGACCTCGGCGTTGAAGCGGGGTGTCATGCGCACCAGGCTTGCGCCTTTGGCCCACTCGGGCTTGGCCTTGATCCAGGCGGTGGTGTTGCAACCCTTCGCGCAAGCCGTGCAGATCGTATCGACAGCCAGCGGGTTGTCCCACGGCCGCGATTTGAAGCGATAGTCACGTGTCGTGATGGCGCCCACGGGACAGACGTCCATCAGGTTTCCCGACAGCAGTGAGACTACGCCTTGCTCCTCGAACGTGGCGATTTCGCTGGCCACACCGCGCTGGAACACACCGATCTGCGCATCGCCGTCTACTTCGGCCATGAACCGCACGCACCGGGTGCACATGATGCACCGATTGCGGTTCAGCAGCAGCGTGGGGCCGAAGTCCACGTCGGCTTTCACGCCCTCGCCATCAAACACGCGCCGCGGGAAGTCCATCCGGCTGCGTTCCGGACCGTACGAATACGAATAGTCCTGCAGCGGGCACTCGCCACCCTTGTCGCACACGGGACAGTCCAGCGGATGGTTGACCAGCAGGAACTCGAACACACTCGCGCGCGCAGCTTCCACCTCCGGCGTGTTCGTGTAGGCCACCATTCCATCCGTGCAGACCATCGAACACGAAGTCTGCAACTTCGGCATCTTGTCGATCTTGACGATGCAGACGCGGCAGGAACCGTCAACGCCCAATCCCGGGTGGTAGCAGTAATACGGCACGTGCCCGCCGCTCTGGAGCACGGCCTGCAGGACCGTTGTGCCCTTTCCAACCGTGACCGGGGTGCCGTCAATCGTCAGCGTGACCGTTTCCATAACCCATAAATTCTATGCGAAGAACTACCGTTTCACCGTGACCAGGCCCGTGTCGGTACGGGTGTCCACCCGCCGAACCGGGCCCGCGACTGCAAACACGGCGTCATGGACAGGCGTGACGATGGAAACCTGGACTTGCTCGAGTCGCCCGTCGGCATGCTGGATGGTCAGGGTCAGCGGGAAGTCGAACGTTTCGCCCAGCTGCTCAATCCGGACGGCGACGTGCGTGTCGTCGGCCATCCGCCAGGTCACGCGGACTTCCGGCAGGGTGAAGCCATGGATCCAGCGGTCGAAAAAGCGGCCCAGCGGGATGGGGCTTTCCGCTTCGAACGCCTTCTTGAGGTCGTCCGTACCGGCCTTTGAAAACCGATGCGTGCGATAGAACCGCCGGATGCCGCGCGTGAAGGCTTCCGGTCCGATCAGGCGCTGCAGCATCTCCATGACCACCGCTGACTTGTTGTAGACCAGGCCCCTGAAAATCCTGCTGTCGGCTTGCACGTGGCCGAGTCGATAGCCCAGATGGATGGGGCCATACTTCGAAAAGCTCATCGCCGAGTCACGCATCTGCTCAAAGAGCGCGCGTTCGGTCTCGGACCCGCGATCGTGCCCCGCATAAGTCGCGGCGAAGTACTGCGCCAGGCCCTCGCTCAGCCACTGCTCGTGATAGTTCTTCCAGCCGATGGCCTGGCCCCACCACTGATGCGCCACTTCATGTGCCAGAAAAAAGAATGGATGACCGGTGAGCGCCACCGGATCGCCGCGCCACGAGAGACTTGTCGGCAACGACGGCTGATTCCAGACCGCGAAGTATGCCGGGCTGTGTCCGCTGGGCAGCTCAGCGTCGAGCGTGGCGAGCGAAAACTCCGGATACGGCGCTTCACCGATGATGTTGGCGTAGTACTCGAGGATCCGCGCCGTGCGTTCAGGCACCGTGCGATTCGCTCGCAGCAGGCGAGGAGTGGCCACCACGTCAACATCGACCGTGCCTGCTCCCGGGCGGCGCCCGGCGTCGAGACTCGCTTCGGCGGCCGCCACTGCCGGAACCTTCGCGCGCGAGCCGCCGACCGGCACGAATCGCGAGATGACGCACGCCAGATATCGCACAGGACGATCGGCCGTGAACTGAACTGTTCGTTCAGCGCGCTCGTCGCCACTGCGGCCTCGCAGCAGATTTTCCGGTGTCACGACCGAACTGACGAGCGAGCCTGCGGCCACCACCTGATATTGCGCCGGCACCGTCAGCTGCAGGGACGCCGTGGCGAAATCCGTCACTGGTGACTGCGGATACCAGTACGTCCGATTGCTGTAGAGATACCGCGGCTCCGGCAGGATCGACTGTTCCAGGGATGGCAGCGGCGGCTGCTGCTGGAAGTCCGCCTCTGCAGACATCGCTTCCCGGTCGATGCCTTGCGTGGCCAGCCTGCCGCTGTAGGCGATATCGAGGACCAGTTCGGTGTCCACCGGCAGTGCCCTCGGCAAGCTCACCAGGACGCCGCTTTGACCTGAGACGCGCAGTGCCAGCAGCCGCCCGAACGCGGGTGACGAAATCGACGACACCGCCAGTGACTCCGCCAGCTTTACCGACAGCGTGGCGAGCCCGTCACGCCGAATCCTGATCTTCAGGGAGCCGCGGCCGCTGATCCACTCGCGTTCGGGATCGAAGCGAACATCCACGGCGTAGTGCAGAACGTCGTACGGCGCCGTCTCGTCCTCGCTGTAGTAGCGCCCGCGCGTGCTCAACCGATCGGCGGATGCATAGACCGAAATATTGCGTCCCTTCGCGCGGTCATACAGCGACACGTCCTCCGCATCGTCTTTCGACCGCACGTACGTCAGGGTGCCGAATTGACTCGTGCGGACTTCTGCCAGCGCATTACCCGCCTGGGGCAGCAGTGACCAGCGCTCGGTCGTCAGGTCACCCAGGGTCAGCGTGTAGCTCTTGACGCTCAGTTCGTCGAAGATTGCACGAGCCCGTGCGGCCTCACCCGGGTCAACCGCGACGGCTTCCAGCCGCGACGAAGCGACATAGCTGGAAAACTCAGCAGGATTCAGACGGAGGAACACTACTTCGAGGGGGGTGTCCATTGCGGACTTGCCGCTGAAGGCCCGCACTTGAATCTGTTCAGCCGGATCCTCCGGCGCAAATCGCATCGTCCCCTTGCCGCGAAACAGAAGCGCGGTTGTGCCGTCCTCGACGTTGGCGAGGAACACCGCCCCTGATGACAGATGCAGGGTGAGACCGGGGGAAGAAAAGGTCAGATCACGGGCGGAAAACTGTCTGGTTGTGTCGAGCCTGAGTTTTGCCAGTCCATCCACGGCTGCCAGCGGATTGGCGCCAATGATCTCGAAACGGTTGGGGTTTTCCGCCTTGGGCTGGACTCTCAATTCCCAAGTGAGAATCCGCCCGAAATCCCCCTTCGCGATCAGGATCTCAACAAGCACCGAATATCCCGATCCGGCAGGACGACGGTCGCGCTCGCGCACGGCGGCAGCGGTTTGCCGTTCACGGAACAACGAGTCGACAAGCAGTGCCATGTCAGGCGCTGGAAGCGTGGTCCCGGTGAGACGAACGAATTCCTCCGTGTTGTTCGACGCGATCGTGTTCTCGATGTCACTGAGCAGCCGCACGACACTGTCGGCCTGAGTCGGTCTGATTTGCGGAGTCTGCGCGCCGAGCACCGCAACCGTCAGAACCAGGACGATACACACAAGGGGCCGGGTCTGTTTTCC
>JBKJJZ010000216.1:0-3348 GCA_046597705.1 Vicinamibacterales bacterium
CAGCTCCCCAGCTCCCCAGCTCCCCAGCTCCCCAGCTCCCCAGCCCCAGCTCCCCAGCTCCCCAGCTCCTCAGCTCCCCAGCTCCCCAGCTCCCCAGTTCCTCAGCTCCCCAGTTCCCCAGCTCCCCAGTTACTTCCTAATGGTCGGGTACTTGATCCCCAGCTGCTCCAGGAGCGACTGGTACTTGGTCGGGTCGTAGTAGAACGGGCGCATCTGTTCGCGATAGCGCGCCATGATTTCGCGATTGATCTCGAGGGCCGGCTGATCCTGGGGCCGGATGAGTGGCTCGTACTTCTGGTCTTTTGTCTGGACGTTCCTGAAGTAGTCCCACGACGCCTGGATTACCTCCGGCTTCAGGAGAAGGTCGATGAGCGTCATCGCCTGGACCTTGGCGCCGGCGGTCACGCCCTTGTGGGCCAAAGGCGTCGCCATCGCGATGCCGTTCGCCCAGTTGTGGCCGGGCAGGCCTGGAATATTCGAGGGATATGACAAGGTCACCGTCGGGACATTCCAGGAGATGTCGCCGATGTCGTCCGAGCCGCCCCCGGTGTTCGTGGCCTGGTTGACCGGCCCGCCCAGTCCGCCAACCTGCGTGGACAATCCGCTCTCGCGCGCACCCAACTCCTTCTGCACCGCGCGCGCAAACAGTTGGTCGTCCTCACTCCAGATGGGCATGCCAACCGTTTGGATATTTGCCGCGGTGACCTGAGCAATCGCCCTGTTGAAGTGCTGCGGCCACGCGGCGCCCTGGACGCGCGTCGGCAGCAACTCCACGCCGGCCATCATGGCGGCTCCGGCGGCGATCTGGTCGGCCACTTTCCACAAGTCCTTGATCTGCTGGAAGGTGATCTGCCTCAGGTAATACCAGACGGACGCCGTGGGTGGCACCACGTTCGGCTGATCGCCGCCGTCGGTAATCACGTAGTGCGATCGCTGCGACAGTTCGAGATGTTCACGCCGAAAGTTCCAGCCGACGTTCATCAACTCGACCGCATCAAGGGCGCTGCGGCCACGCCACGGTTGCCCGGCTGCATGCGCGGACTCGCCCTTGAAGCTGTACTTGACCGAGACCAGACCCGTGCCGCCCCGGTCGCCCCACGCCACAGAGAGGCCGTTGCCTACGTGCGTGAAAAGGGCAACATCCACGTCCTTGAAGAGCCCCGCGCGGATGAAGTACGCCTTCGTGCCCACCAGTTCCTCGGCCACGCCGGGCCAGATTCGAATCGTGCCGGCGATCTTCTCGCGCTCCATGATTTTCTTGAGCACGATGGCCGCGGTGATGTTCACGGCCTGTCCGGAGTTATGCCCCTCGCCGTGACCCGGAGCGCCTTCAACCAGCGGGGAGTGATAAGCCACGCCCGGCTTCTGCGAGGACTGCGGAATACCGTCGATGTCCGAGCCGAGCGCGATCACGGGCTTGCCGTTGCCCCACGTCGCCATGAACGCGGTGGGGATGCCCGCGACGCCTTCTTCCACCTGGAAGCCGTTTTCCTTGAGGACCTTCACCAGGTACTTCGACGTCTCGAATTCCTGGAAACCCAGCTCGCCGTAGCTGAAGAGCTGATCGACCATCTGTTGAGAGAACACCTTCAGCTTCTCGACCTCGGCCGCGGCCTCCTGCTTGAGCGCGGTCACGCGCGGCGAATCGGCAGGCAACGTCAACGGGGGCGGCGGCGCCGCGGGCTGACCGCCTCCGCGCCCCTGCGCCTGCGTCACCGTTCCGGCCAGTAGCACCACTCCAAGTCCGATACGCCATGTCTTCATACTCGTTCTCCTCATACCCGGTGCACGATACCGTACCCGGAAGCGCGCCACCACGGCACGAGAGCACCCGAGCACGAGAGCACTGGACGACAGGTGCCCTAGAATGAATCGATGCTCCAGGATCCGAAGCCGAAACCGCGCGCGAGCGGGCCACGCGGCTCCGAGTTCGTCTTCGCGCGCGTGCGGTACGAGTCGGGCGACTGGGACTACAACCCGAAGGTCGCAGCCAACGTCCTGAACTCGGTTGTCGAATACACGGCCATCCCGGTCTACCCGGAGGAAGTGGTCATCACGCTCGACTCCGAGGAACTGCTCTCCTTTCCATTTCTGTTCATGACGGGCCACAAGCTCGTGCGATTCACCGAGCGCGAACGCAACGGGCTCCGTCACTTCGCGGACACGGGCGGACTGCTGTTCTCCGACGACTGCAATCACGACATCGACGGGCTCTACGCAAAGACATTCGAAGAAGAAATGCGACGGGTGTTCACCGACGATCCCAAAGCGGCGGCGATGCCGAAGCTGCCGATTCGCCACAGCCTCTATTCATCCTTCTTCGATTTCCCGGAAGGCCCACCGCAGACGTCGCATGAACTCAACGGCTGGGGCGACGATTTGGTGCACGACTACCTGCGCGCCGCTGAACGCAAGAGCCGTGTGGCGGTGCTCTACTCGAACAAGGACTACGGCTGCGAGTGGGACTACGACTGGCGCAACAAGCGCTTCCGCACGGACGACAACACCAAGTTCGCCGTGAATGTCGTCGTCTACACGATGACCTGATGGTGCCGCCAAGGCGTTTGGCATTAAACGTGCACTTCTGATGGGAAGGCAGCTCCACTGCTCCATTAGGAGGACGAGGAACATGCGTTCAGCAGTCGTAGGAACAATCGCGTTCGTGGTCGTCACTCTCGGGTTCGCGGCCACACCGGCCGCCGCGCAAACGGCCGTTGGCGTCAAGGGCGGCCTCACGGTCGCCAAGCTCAAGACCGTGCCGAACAACGGTGGCGTTCTCGATCAGCATATGGACTGGACCGGCGGCGTGTTCGTGGTGCCGAAGCACCGCTCTCGCGTGACCGCGCAGTTCGAAGCGCTGTACAGCCGCCGCGGCAGCAAAGTGGACGCGGACGTGTTCGGGTTTGGTGTGGGCGACATCAGGCTCACGTACCTTGATGTGTCCGGGCTCGTCAGGCTGCGCGCAGGCGACGGCGACACCGCCGGGTATCTCATCGCCGGGCCGACCGTCGGCATCAAGCTCGATGCCGAGTTTCTGGTGTTCGGCTTGTCGCCTTCGATTGACGGCGCGTTCAAGGACACAGAAGTGGGCGTGACAGTGGGCGCAGGCCTCGAGTCGGGGCGATACGTTCTCGAGGCTCGATACATGCACGGCCTGACGAACGTCGTCCAGGGAATCGATTTCGCCGGCCTCGGAGGGAAGAGCCGCATGTTCAGTGTGCTCGCGGGCGTGCGGTTCTAGCGTACGTAGGCGTCCCTTGAGGGGCGCCGGAGTACGTAGGGCGTCCCTTTAGGGGTAATGGCTTTCGGGAATTCGGTACGGCTCAGCATACGGTGAGTTCGACAGGG
>JBKJJZ010000056.1:0-3010 GCA_046597705.1 Vicinamibacterales bacterium
CCTCCACTTCGGACGAACTCGCTGCCGCCATCCGAAAGGCTCAGCCATGACCGAACTTGAGAAGCTGGCCGAGCGGGCGGCTCCATTGCTCGCGGCGTGGAACTGCGAACTCATCCGCACCCTCACGCGCGAACCCACACGCAAGCCGGTGAAAGCATGGCTGGTCGAGTATGATGCCCTGCGCGCTCGGGAGGGGTAGGTGACTGCGCCTGCAAGCCTTCGCGTGCGGACCAGTGAGGCCGCGCGTCTCACGGGCATCCCAACGCGGACCTTGCAAGAGAAGGCCGCTGCTGGCCTAATACCCGGTGCGCGTAAGGTGTTCGGGCGCTGGACATTCGACGCCGCGCAGCTCGCCAGACTAGGACAACTGCCATGCCAAAGGGCATCTACACGCGGAACGGCATCTACTGGGCGCGTTTCAAGGTCCGGGGGGTCGAATACCGCGAGAGCCTACGAACTCGTTCTATCGCAGTCGCGGAGCGCAGGTTGAAGGCCGCTCGCGAACGCATCGAGGATTGCGCCTACTATGGCGCCAGCGAGGCCGTGTCGTGGCCCCAGGCGGTTGTGGCGTGGGATGCGTGGATCAAGCGCCAGCGCAAGCGTCCCGGCACGATCAAGCGGTATCTTGTCAGCCTTACCCAGCTTCGCCCGTTCCTCGATCACATGGACGTGCAGCGGATCGACCATGACACGGTGCGCGACATCGTGAAGGCGCGGCGGAAGCTGGCTACCAATGCCACCGTGCGGCGCGACCTGTCTGCGCTGTCGAGCGTGCTGGACGCGGCGATTGACGAAGGGTGGATCAAGGAAAACCCGGCGCACAGCTTTGACCGGCGGCGGCTCACCGAGGAACGCGACCCGATTGCATTGCCGGAGCAAGCGAGCATTGCCGCGGTGCTGGCGGTCGGCAGCCGGTTCATCGACATGGCCGATCTGGCGCGGGAAACCGGAATGCGCGAGGAAGAAATCGCCTCGCTTCGCCATGAGCAGGTTGACCGCGACCGCATGGCCGTGAGCCTCGTCCACACTAAGACGCGCCGCCGTCGCGAGGTGCCTATCACCGCGCTTGCGCTGGCGATCATCGACCGGCAGCCGCAATTCCTGCGCTCGCCGTTCGTGTTCTGGCGTGGGGCGGGGGAGCGATTCAAGAACGTCAGCGCGCAGTTCTATGCGACGTGCGGCAGGGTGGCACGAAAAGCGGCACAGTCCGAAGGCGAGTTTCGCCGGTTCCGGTTCCACGATCTGCGGCACCTGTTCGCCGTCGAATACCTGCGCGAACGGAAGGGCTCGATCTACGACCTCCAGCTTGTGCTAGGCCATGCCAGCATCAAGACCACGGAGCTTTACCTGGAGTTTCTGACGCCCGACGAGCAGCGCCTTGCAAAACAGGGGGTGGCACAAAATGCGGCGCAAGGCGAGCGGTTCGGTGGCGAAAATGCTTAAGGCGCAATGCTTTACAGAAAGCGCGGACGGTTTAGCAAACCGTTGGTTTCAGCCACTCACCCACGTCTCCGGCGGCGGTTTCCCTAGAGTTTCCGCCGTTCCTGTCAAGCGCGGGATGCGCGAAAAGCGCGGGGAGCAGCGGTTTCGAGGGGCACAAGGAGTGGCACAGTCTGTGCGGGTTTTGTTCGCCCCTTGCCCTGCTAGGGCTTTTCGTCGCGTTGTGGTAGGAGAGTGAGATGATTGACCGTGAAGCCGTAGCGAAGGCGCTGGCAGGGCATTTCGGCCCCGCGTTCGACGAACTGGCGCTAGACAAGCAAGAGCATCGCCTATTGCTTCGCCACGGTCATGTGGGCGTAAACCAGCCCACCCAGGCCGATGTGCTAGACGCAGCAGACGCCGCCATCGCCGCCGTGCTTGAGCAGCTACGGGAGCCGAGCGAGGCGATGCTCAACGCAGGCCAGGGCATTCTGGAAGATGAAGACATAACCCGCGCGGACGGCACCATTCATGTCGTTGACGGCGATGCTGGAGCCGTTTGGCAAGCCATGCTAGAAGCCGCCAAGCCGGGTTAGCACTTCGCACCCTCTAGCGAACAAGCCCACTCACGAGCAGCCTTCAGGCGCAGGGTGTTGTCAACTAGCGCGTCGAAGTCCCCTCGGGTGACAACCACGCCGGAATCGTCACCGGCTTGGTCAGCACTTCCGGCACTTGAATCCGGGGCGGCGGGAGAGGTTCCGCCGGTCTGACGATCAGCGGCTTTGTAGCGCACGCGGTTAGCGTCAGCGTAGCGAGCAGCACGGGCGCGAGCGTCCGCAAGGTTGGCTTTGTAAGCAAGGTCTGTCCTTTCAGCTTTGGCGCGGTATTCGGCTTCGGCAGCCGCCTTGGCTTCGCGGGCGCGCTTGTCGGCAATGGCGGTGGCAGCTTTGATCTCGTCCAGGCTGTGCCGTAGCGCCTTGTTCTGGCCGGTCAGGCGCTCCACGATAGCCTTGAGCCGTTCAACCCGCACGGTCTGCACGGCGACGGCGAGCAGCAGGACACCGGCAAGCGCCAGTTTCCAATGCCGCAGGATCAAAGCGAGCGGAGGCATATTTCGCGTTCCTTCATGCGGCGCTTGAGTAGGCCGGGAACCTCGCGCCCACCGGCAAAACGCCACGCGAGGAAGGCGTCGCACGCGCCGCGCCAGTTGCCCGCGCTGAACCGCTTGGCGACGTTAGAACGGTTGTAAGCACCGATTCCGACGTTGTAGGCCAATGAGGTGGCGGCGAGCAGTTGCGGGTCGTGTCCGCGCAGCTCGGGGTTTCGCCGCAGCACGGCAGCGCCGTAGTCCGCGAGGCTGCCCGCCAGCATATCGTCGCACTCGGCGCGGGTGTAATGGCGCATCGCCGTGTTTGTTTCGCCGTAGCAGACAGTCATTTTGCCGATCAGATCTGCGTAAGGGTCTGGCGAATAGCCCTCAAACGCTCCGACGATAGCGATCAGGCCGAGCGCAGCAGCGCCGACAACGCCGCCCAGCTTCTGCTTGCCGGTACGCGGGGGTGCGGGCATCGGCTCGATCGGCGTGGGCCGC
>JBKJJZ010000086.1:0-3322 GCA_046597705.1 Vicinamibacterales bacterium
CGTCAGTTCCGCCAGTTCCTCAGTCTCAGAATGGCCGCCTCGAGCACATCGGCCATCTTCCGATAGCCCGCAGCGTCGGGGTGCAGTCCATCGGGTGAACCTGCGAGCTTGTCCGGCTGGCCCGGCGCAGCTGCGGCGGCACGGGTGTCTGCAAATTCAATCCGCGGATCGCGGGCGGCCTCGGCGGCAATCCACTTGTTGATGTCACGCATCCGGGCGTTTTGCTCTTCCGTGGCGGTGTTGTAGGGCACGATCGAACCGGCCACGACAGGGATGCCGGCCGCCGCCGCGCGGTCGTACATCGCCCGCAGCTGGCTTGTCACGTACGCCACCGTACGTCCCTGATACACGTCGTTCACGCCGGCCAGGATGATGACCACTGCCGGTCTGGCAGCCACGACGTCTCGATCGAAACGGGCCGCGATTTGATCCGTGCGTTCCCCGTTCACGCCGCGATTGAGCACGGTCCAGCCGGGATGGCGCTTCATCAGCCAGTAGGAGAACTGACTCTCCTGATTGCCTTCGCCATTCGGCGGGGCTTCGATCGGCGACTTGAACGCCGGCGTCCCGGCGGTGGTCGAGTCGCCAAGGGCGACGACAGTAATGGCTGGAGGCGGCTGCACTACTTGCCAGCCACCTGCTCGGCTCGTTTGAGCACGCGAAGGATGTTCTTGCCCGCAATCTTCCGCACGTCTTCATCCGAATAGCCGCGGCGCAGCAGCTCGGCAATCAGGTCGGGGTAGGTCGAAACGTCCTCCAGGCCGAGCACCACCTGGGTGATGCCGTCGAAGTCGCCGCCAAGGCCGATGTGATCGATGCCCGCCACCTTGCGAATGTGATCGATGTGATCCGCCACTTGAATGATGGTGGCTCGTGGCGGCGCATTTGCGGCGCGCCAGGCGTCTACACCGCGAGTGATGCCGTCAGGCGTGCTGCCGGCCACCGCGGTGAGCCGCGCACGCTCCGCGTTCTCACGCGTGTTGTAGTCCGCCACTTCCTGCGAGATGAAGCCCGGCACAAACGTGACCATGATCACGCCGCCATTCTTCGGAAGCTGCGCCAGGATGTCATCGGGCACGTTCCGAGGAACATTCGCCACGGCCCTGGCGGACGAATGCGAAAAGAAGACCGGCGCTGTCGAGACACGAAGGGCGTCGGCCATCGTGTCAGGCGACACGTGGCTCAGGTCCACCAGCATGCCGAGCCGGTTCATTTCGCGAACCACGCCTTCGCCAAAGGGTGTCAGGCCGGAGTGCGCGGGCGTGTCGGTGGCCGAGTCGGCCCACGGCACGTTCAGGCTGTGCGTGAGCGTCATGTAACGCGCACCCAGTCGATACATCATGCGCAACGTGCCCAGCGACGAGTCGATCGAGTGGCCGCCCTCCATGCCGATGAGCGACGCGATCTTGCCATTTTTCTGGATGCGTTCTACATCGGCCGACGTCAACGCCAGTTCGAGCCGATCGGGATAACGGGCCACCATGCGGTGCACGATGTCGATCTGTTCAAGCGTGGCCGATACCGCCGTGGTGCCTTGCAGGGTGGAGGGAACGTAGACCGACCAGAACTGCGCGCCGACACCGCCCCTGGCCAGTCGCGGGAAATCCGTGTGAAGTTTGGGTTGGGGTTCTCGCAGGTCCAGTGCGGCGACATCGCCCTTCGCCAGCTCACGAACCTGCCATGGATAGTCGTTGTGACCGTCAAACACCGGCACCTCTCGAAGGAGGCGTCGCGCGCGTTCCACCATCGGATCTCCCTGCTGCGCCGTGACGGTCGCCGCGCAGAGCGTGCACATCAGCAGTCCCAGCAATCGCATGTCTCGATTATAGTCACCTGCATGAACCAGCGCTTCCGACTTGCCTCTGTGTTGCTGCTCACCGCCGTTGTGAGCGCGCCGATGGTGGCCCAGACCCAGGCCCAGACGCCTGCCGGCGCTGGATTGACCGCGCTGCGCTCGCGTGTCGAAGCCCTGGCGACCGAACTCCATCCGGCCATCATCGAGATTCGCCGGGACATTCACCGGAATCCTGAACTTGGGTTTCGTGAGAAGCGAACGTCGGCGCTCGTGGCGGAGAGACTCCGTGCGTTGAAGTTCGATGAGGTTCGGACCGGCGTGGGCGGAACCGGCGTGGTGGGCGTGTTGAAAGGCGGCAAGCCCGGTCCCGTGGTGGCGGTGCGTGCGGACATGGACGCGCTTCCGATCCAGGAGGTGAACGACGTGCCGTACAAGTCCATCGTTCCCAACGTCAAGCACGCCTGCGGTCACGATGGGCACACGGCCATTGCGCTGGGCGTGGCGGAAATCTTCAGCCGCATTCGCGCCGATCTACCAGGCACCGTCGTCTTCCTGTTCCAGCCGGCCGAGGAGGGCGATCCGGATGGCGGCAGGACCGGTGCGGTTCGCGTGCTGGAAGACTGGCCGCTGACCAATCCCACACCCACCGCGATCTTCGGGCTGCATACCCAGCCGGCCCTGCGCGCAGGACAGATTGCCTATCACTCCGGGCCGGCCATGGCGAGTTCCGCGCGATTCACCCTCAAGATCATCGGCAAGAGCACGCACGGCGCCATGCCGCACACGGGCGTGGATCCCGTGCCGATTGCCGCGCAGGTCGTTCAGGCGCTGCAAACCATTCCGGCGCGGATGATCGATGCGCAGGCGCCGACCGTACTCAGCGTTGGGACCATTTCAGGGGGCACCCGGTTCAACGTGATCGCGGATAGCGTGACGATGACCGGCACCGCGCGTTCGCTCAGCGAGACAGGGATTGAGACCGTGAGGACGAAGCTGACTCAAATGGTCCAGGGCATCACGGCAGCATCTGGCGCCACGTTCGAATTGAACTTCGTTGCAGCATCACCGCTCGTGTTCAACAACCCCGCGCTCGTCGCCGCATCGCTGCCGGCACTGGAGGCCGCGGTGGGAAAGGCCAATCTCAGCTCCCCGCCGGCGCAGATGGTCTCCGAGGATTTTGCGTTCTACCAGCAGAAGATCCCGGGGTTCTTTTTCTTCCTTGGCGTCAGCAATGCGGAGAGGGGCATCACGGCCATGTGGCACACCGAGAACTTCGACCTCGACGAAGAAGCGCTGCGCGTCGGGATGAAGGCGATGGCGGGGGTCGTCCTGCAGTACCTGAACCGTTAGAGCCGTTTTCACTTGCCTGTAGCACGTAGGGCGTGGCTTTAGCCGCGCCAATTCACGGCGCCCCTGAAGGGACGCCCTACGGATCGCACCGTTCCGTCAGTTCCGTCAGTTCCGTCAGTTCCGTCAGTTCCGCCAGTTCCGCCAGTTCCCCAGTTCCCCAGTTCCCCAGTTCCCCAG
>JBKJJZ010000230.1:0-3295 GCA_046597705.1 Vicinamibacterales bacterium
GGTGGGCGCCCACATCAGGACGAATGGCACCGGCGCCGCCACCAACCATCCGGCGACCAGGACGTGTTTGCGACCGAATCGATCCGACAGGCGTCCGGCGGCGTAATTCGTCAGCGCCTTGGTGATGCCAAAGACCACGATGAACGAGAGCACGCTGGTTTTGGCGACGAGCTGGAATTCTCGCTCGGCGATAAGCGGCAGAATACTCCGCTCCATGCCGACCATCGCGCCAACAAAGGCGTTGACCAGGACCAGAAGCGCAAACTGCGCGGCATTCTCCCGGAGACCGAGCCGAATCGCCGGAGCGTGCGAGGCGGTGTGCTTCATCAGCGCCCCACCGTGATGAGCGTGGTCCACACTCGCGACCGTGGTCCGTCGGCGCCGATCCACGCGGACATGAAACGACGACCGGGCAGCGCCACCAGACCTTGCGTATCGCCGCCGTTGAGCCAGCGCCCTTCGGACGGACATACGGGACGCTTGCCGAGTGGCTGGGTCGGAAGGAACGAACGGCCTCCATCGACGGAAACAGCGACGTAAGCTTGATAACACCGATCGTCTGGATCACCGCGGCGATCGTTCCATGTCACGGCGACGAGGCCGTCCTGACCGACTGCTACGGCGGGATTGCTCTCGCTGCGGCCCGCCGGGCCGTCGCTGACGCGTACCTGACTGGACCACGCGCCACCGGCAGCGCCGCTGACGAGCATGGTCTGCGGCACGCCTGACGCGGAGTTCGGGAACACAAAGTACCGTCGCCCGTTGAATGCCCCCCGCGTTCGGTCCAAGGCAAGGCGGCCGCCCCCTAGCGCCTTTGTTGACATCGATTCGTTCGAGTGACCGTGGAGCCTGACGTCGGCCACTGGCTGTGGCTCGCTGAATGAACGGCCGCCATCGCGAGTGGTCACCAACCAGTAGCGGCCGAACAGCAACTCCGGTCCATCGACGTTCTTCCAGGAGAACGCCAGGTAGGGAACAAGCACGGTGCCGTCGTCGCCAACTTGAAGATCGGTAATCGTATGCAGGGATTCCTGCCCGGGGTCAGGCAGGAACAGTCGTGGCGCGGCGAATGGAGCAGAGCCGTCGCTCGAGTACGCGAGAAACCCGATGTCTTGCGCTCGGCTTCCGAAGACACGGACGCCGGTTTTGCCAGCCACATAGACCCGGCCACGCTGTGGCCCGTTACTGTGGTCCTGGGCCAGCCATTCCCGATCGACTGATCCGATGTTGAACGCTGCCGGCGCGCTCCATTGTGCGCCGCCATCCTTGGATGCCCAGATACGCAGTCGAGGATTGATCGCTGCGAAGTACGTTCGTCCGTCAAGCCCTGCCAGGACGACGGGGTCGCCTCCGGGGAACCTCACGCCACCCGGATGCCGGCCCGTGGTCCACGATGCGCCGCCATCGCGGCTCAGGGCCACGACACTGGCCGAGAAGTCATCCAGCAGCGCAGACACCGTCAGGTGGTCGGGGTTTGAAGGCGAGACAGTGATCCAGGACTCGACCAGCGAAGGGAGGGTCGAATCCTCGAAGACCGCAACTGCCTGCCCAACTTGAACAGCCGGCACGGCACGCGAAATGGCAGACTGCGGCCACGCCAGGCCGATGACCAGACTCCAACGCAGGAAATAGCGCACGGCTCACGATACGCTTCGACCTCTGATTCGGGAAATGCAATGATCGGATATGACTGATGACGGTTCCGCATTGAGCTTCGGTGAACTTCGTACGTTTATGGTCGTGGCGGAAGAACGCCATTTCGCTCGCGCCGGCCAGCGTCTTCATCTGTCGCAGCCTGCGGTGTCCCGCCAAATCGCTCGACTGGAATCCACCCTCGGCTCGCGTCTGCTCAATCGAAGCAAGCGCCGGGTATCGTTGACGGTCGCCGGTGAAACCGTCTTTCGTGATGCCGGAGCCGTCCTCGCGGCCGCCGCACGACTCATGCAACATGTGGGAGACGTCTCATCTGGGGCTGTCGGTCGGGTCAGGATCGCCGCGACGCCGACGCCCGCTTTTTGTCTCCTCGCGCCGGTGCTCAGGGATTTTCGTCGCTTGCACCCCC
Source organism: Vicinamibacterales bacterium (assembly GCA_046597705.1). Lineage (GTDB taxonomy): Bacteria > Acidobacteriota > Vicinamibacteria > Vicinamibacterales > SCN-69-37 > SYFT01. The sequence continues at coordinate 2,063 of JBKJJZ010000230.1, forward strand.
GGTTCGAGCTCGAGTGGAAAGTGGGAACAGCAGCGGAGATCACCGCCGCAGTGCTTCGCAACGATATCGACATGGCGGTCATGTCCGGGCCCTTGGCGCACGGCGAGTTGCGTGGCCGCGTGATTGGAAGGGAACCTCTCTGGGTGGTGACCGCTCCAGCGATGACCGCGCTTTCTGACTATCGCCAGTGGGGTCCCAACATGCCGTGGATTGTCAGGGCTCCGGGAACGCCGACCCGAGAGATGTGGGACGCCTGGTGCAAGTCTCAGCGCACGAAGCCGACGATTGGGCTGGTCGTGTCGGGTGCCTACGATAACCGCGCCGCCGTGCTCGCCGGACTTGGGGCGGCCCTTCTTCCGGCCGCCCTTGTCAAGGACGACGTTCAGACGAAGAGGCTCCGTCGGGCGGCGTCTTCATCGAAGGCATTCCAGGAGTTCGTACTCGTCGATCACCCTCACAAGCATCACGGTGCCGCTTGTCGTGCGATGATTGGCCTTCTTTGCACAGGCGTGGACCGACCCTCGAACTGACCGCAGGAGGAAAGCCACGATGAGGAAGAAGACGAGCCTCGTCCCGTTGGGCTCCGGCGGGTATTCTGGCGAACATGGCTACCTTCCTTCTGATTGGGTGACTGTGTGTGAGCGCGATGGCCAGGCCGACGAGCAGCGCGGCAATTCGAAACGTGACCCGCACGCCTGAGGCCACGGCCTGAGGCGAGGCGTCAACAACGCCGGTGGAGCCGACACCCCACGCGAAGACCGCTCCCATGGCGGACGCGCCCGCGATGAGGCCCAGGTTCCGCGTGAGGCCGAGCATGCCTGCGGCCGCGCCGCGGCCACGCGGGTCGATCGTGGTCATCAGGTGCGTGCTGTTGGCGGCCTGAAACACGGCATACGCGGCCGTCAATCCGCTGATGGCGAGAAGGTACGCGGACGTGCCCGCGCTGAGCGGCAGCACCCCAAGGGTCAATGCCGCCGCCGCGAGGCCGATGAGGCCGGCGGTCGTCATCCGTTCCGCGCCGTAGCGATCGATCAGGCGGCCGGCCGGAATGCCAGTCAGCGCGGCGACGAGCGGGCCGATGGACAAGGCGAGCCCCATCGCGCCGTCGCTCAATCCCAGCGAACGTGAGAGATGAAAGGGCCCCACGACGAGCGTGGTCATCATCACCGTCGAGACCAGTGCGTTTGCCGCCAGGCGTGCCGTGGCGGTGCGGGCGCGCAGCAGGCCGGAGTC
>JBKJJZ010000251.1:0-15594 GCA_046597705.1 Vicinamibacterales bacterium
TAAAGGCCCGGCCTCCGAAGAAGGATCCGACTCTCCTCGGAGGCCGGGTCTTTAGACCCGGCTACACCGATGTCAAATCCGCTCAGAGACAGTCCCAGGGTCCGAGAGGTCCGCAGGTCGCATGGTTCGTGGAGCACCGGACCTATCGGACTGGGACTTTTGAAGGGCGCGGCGGTGTTCAGCCGCGCCCTTCAATACCGTTCACCTGTTGGCCGCCGCGCTCGTGCCGCTGCCGAACCAGTAGGTCACGTTGAACCGGAGAATGCGCGGTCCCAGTGCCCCAGTCGGCGAGTTGAACGTGGCGACCTGCGTGACTGGCCGAGTCGCATCGTTGGCGTACCTGATGTTGGTCAAGCCCGTCCCTGTCCGCACGGAAAATACCGTGTTGGCGTTCGTCAGGTTGTAGCCATCCACGCTGACTTCGAACCGCTGTCCGTTGACATCGAACAGCCGCCCCAGGCGAAGGTCGATCTGGTAGCGTGCGGGCAGTTCAACGCTGCCCCGCGACTCGGCGTTGACGGTCACGTTTCCCTGACGCAGGCAGCCGGTCGTGACGGAGGCCGTGCATCCACCAATCGAAACGGTCCGGGTAATCGGCAAGCCCGATGCCCAGAGGAAGTTCGCACCAAAGACGATCCGGTATGGAAGCGTCGCGGAGCCGCTGGCCTTGAAATTGTGGCGTCGGCCCCCACTCAGGCCATCCGCGTTGACCAGCCCGGCGTTCGGATTCGCCAGGCTGGTGCGCTCGACCGATTCACGGGAGTAGGTGTAGCCGGCCAGCAACGTCGTGCCGCGACCGTATCGCTTCGTCGCCACGATCTCCGCACCCTTGTAATTGACGCCCAAACGGTCATCGTTGACGTTCAAGTCGCTGACCTCGGTAAATCCGGCATTCGTCGTATAGACAGTCAGGACCTTGTCGTCGGCAGTGCCGACTTTGCCATCGCGCCCGGGCTCGGTCACCTGGATCGGCGTGTACGCCGTGTCCCACTGGTTGATGTCGCCGTCCACGCTGCCATAGGTGTCAAATTCCCGTCGGTTGAAAAACGCGGCGCTCAGTCTGAACGCCGGGAACAGTTCGTGATCCACGCCGACCGTGAACTCACGGCGCCATGTCCGCTTCCGGTTCCTGTCGAACGGATTCGGATTGGGGATCGACGTGGTGACGGTGCCGGTGCCGAACTCGCCGCCGACGTACCGCGAGCCGTTCCACGTGGCGTTACCCGGCTGGAAGACCAGGTCATTGTTCAAATCGTTCCACACATACGTCTGGCTGATCGCGCCATTGGGATTCGGGCCTGGTGTGCCGGTGCCGACCTGATCGAAATACTTGCCCGCCGACATCTTCAGCACGGTCTTGCCCGTGCCAAAGAGATCGAACGTACCACTGATACGCGGCGCCCAGTTCTTCCAGAGCGGCGCATTCGTCACCTTGTCGAATGAATCCCGCACCGTGTAGGTGGTCAGCGTGCCGCCGGTGTTGAGCGCCACGTTCAGGCCGCTGATGGTGGTGCCGCTCGGAAAGTACTGACTGGATTCGTGTGTCTGCTCCGGAATCGTGCCATGGATCCGCTCCCACCGCATGCCTGCGATCAGTGTCAGCCTGCCGATGTTGAACGTATCCTGACCGTAGAGGGCCGTGCTGGTGACCGCGCGCTTGATGAGCGTGGGCGAATTGAAGATTGTCACATTGCCTGGGCCGGCTGGCTGCGATGCCGTACCGGCCACGCTGCGGAACGTCAGGCTAACGTTGCCGATACGGGTGGTCGTGACGTCCTCCGGTGTATAGCCATGATCCAAGCCGAACTTGAATTCGTGGCGGCCACCGGCGAACTCTGAGAGGTAGTAGTTCCAGTTGGACGTCACCTGCAGGCGCCGCCGAAACATGAGGGCGCTCTGCGCATTGTTGCGAAGCCGCACTCCTGTGGCGTTGTCGAGGATCGTCTGCTGGTCTGTCTTCTGATCGAGCGGGAAGTGGGTGTTGCTGTAGGCCAGTTTCGTGTCGCCGACGAGTTTGTCGGTCACGACCGTGTTCCAGGAGAGCTGGGAGATCAGGAAGGTGTCGTATTCCTTCGGGTTGGAGTCCAGCGTGTTGCTGGCGCTGGCGCCGCGGTTCGGTTTGTCGTACCACTGGTAATTGCCGTAACTCTCGAAGCGATTGGAGCTGCCCATGGAATACGTCAGCTTGCCCGATACGCTCCAGATCTCAGTGGAATCCCTGTCGTTGCCGGATGTGATTTGAGGAATCTGTGGCGGCGAGATCGCAGGATAGCCAGGCACGTTCACGTGTGTCTGCTGATTATTGACGTTACCAAAATAGAACAGCCGGTTAGCCAGAAGAGGGCCGCCAGCCTGGAGGTTGGCGTTTGAGATGTAGTCCACCGCCTGTGCCTCGGGACGGAAGCCGGCCTGCTTCAGGGTTTCGTCTACATTGTCCCACTGGGTCTTCTTGCCCTGGTAGGAGCCTCCGGCCTGGCCGCCGAATCGGTTTGTGCCGCCACGGGTGACCATGTTGATCAATGTGCCCGACGTGCCCATCGAAATGTCCTGGGCACCGGTGGTGACCTGGACGTTCTCGAACGTGGCGGGTTCGTAGTAGTTCATCGAGAACCCGATTGCCGCCGGGTCACCGACGTTGACGCCATTGACCAGTTGCACGTTCTGCGAGTTCGGCGTGCCGCGCGAGGTGAAGCCGCGCTGCAGCCCGGCCTGATTGCCGCCCACATCGGGCGTATCGAACACGAGTCCTGGGATCTTGTACTCGAGGATGCTCCAGATGTCCTTGCCGCCCGGCGTGGTGTCGAGCAGCATCGCATCGAGATTCGTCGCGACCGTTGCGCTCTTGGTGTCCACCACCGGCGACTCGCCTTTAACGGTCACTTCTTCCGTCATCGCTCCCACCTTCAGAATGGACTCGATTGACACGGTCTGGTTCTGCACGACCACGACGCCTTCGCGCGTGGTCGTCTGGAACCCGGAGAGCGTGGTCTTGATCGAGTACGTGCCGACAGAGAGTGCGGTGAAGCGTTGTACGCCTCCCGAATCGGTAACCCCAAATAGCGGCTTTGGCAGCACCGGGCTGGTCACCGTGACCGTCACGCCAGGGATGGCTCCACCCTGGTCGTCGACCACCTTCACAAGAATGCTGCCGGTCTGCACCTGCGCCCATGCGGGCGCGGCCAGAACGGACACGAGCAACGCGATAGCTAGGACACGCAACATCCTTAACATTGGAGCTCCCCACGCAGTGTTTCCACTGCAAACGCAAACACCTGACGGGCAACCGCCAAACTGCTGCTGTGCGAGAGTTTACGCCCCGGTGACACGAGGCGCAACGTTCTTGTCCGGGTTCTTGTCCGGGTTTGCCCTACTTGCGCCCGGCGATCGTTCGTATCGCCACTTCGCCGTGGAAGCGCCCGTTTTCTATGAAGATTCTGCCGCTCTGTTTGCCCGCCACGCAGGCGCCAATCACAAAGAGGTTTGGCACGGTGGTTTCGAACGTGGCCTCATCGTGCACGGGCGCGAAGATCGGGACATCCACTTCGGCGCCGGCCGACTGGAGCAGCGCCGTATCCGCGCGATAGCCGGTCATCAAGTAGACGAAGTCCGCCGCAATGGTCTCTGCGCCTGACGGTCCTTCCAGGGCCACGTGCCCCGGAGTGATTGACGTGACGCGAGAGGACATCCGCGCCGCAATCGCCCCGTCCTTGATGCGGTTTTCGATATCAGGCTTCACCCAGTACTTCAGCGAATCGCTGAGCGCCTCACCGCGATGGACAAGCGTGACGTGTGAACCAGCCCGATAGAGTTCGAGCGCCGCTTCGGCAGCCGAATTCTTCCCCCCCACCACGACCACATTGCGGCGGAATCCCGTGTGGGGTTCCCGGAAAAAATGGGACACGTGTGGCAGGTCTTCGCCGGCAACGCCGATCGGATTCGGGATGTCGTAGGCGCCCGTCGCCAGAACCACCGCCGTCGCGCGCCTCGTCACAGGTTCGCCATGCCGCGGCGCGGACGTCACCACGAACTCGTGGTTATCCGCTCGCACCAGGTTGCTGACGGGCTCATCGAAATGCACGTCGAGCGCGTAGGTATCAGTCACACGACGGTAATACCGCAACGCCTCCAGCCGAGCAGGTTTCTCGTGAGGGCTGACGAATGGCAGTCCCCCAATCTCCATCAGTTCCGGCGTCGTGAAAAACACCATCCCGGGGGGATAGTGGACCAGGGAGTTGACCAGGGCGGCCTTCTCCAGCACAAGGTATGTGAGCCCGCGCTGTTTGGCGGCAATCGCAGCAGCCAGGCCCGCGGGCCCGGCGCCAATCACAATCACATCCAGGACGTTTGCGTTATCGACGGGTGTATTCAATCCGGAAGTTGCTCCCAAGCGCCACTGGGCGTCCAGCCGTGGTGAACTTGCCCTGCTCACCCAGCGACATGATTTCAAGGCTGACGCCCACCACCGAGATCGCAGTCACCGACTCCGGAAGTCTCAGCACAATCGCTTCAGCGCGGCCCGGCGCCACGGCAATCGCGCCCCCCGGTCCCACGCCGCCAGCCACGCGATCAAAGATGTCCACGTCCGTGCGCAACTCGCGCGACACAGCGGCCTTGGACATTTCCGCGCCTGATTGATCGAGGATCGCCACGATGGCCGTGTGTTTCGCGTACACCTGGGCGGCCGCGGCTCCCGAAGGTAGAAGGGTATAGCGATTGTGCAGGTCGAACATGAGCGTGGTCGGGCCGGTGTGCGGTGGGATGCTCATCATGGCGCCATCCTTGGGGCTGATGACGAGATCACAGAACTTCCGGCGGCTCTTGAGTCCCACTCCCAGATCCGCGGCGCAGGAGAACGCAGTGGTGATGTCGGGCGGCGACGCCCCCACGACCGCGGCCATCAAGACGGCAACGCCAATCGAGCGCAGCATAGAAACGAGTATAGATGAGCGCGTGGCTGATTGGCGCGCAATCAGCCACGCGCTCATTCCGTCAGCTTGCCTCGATGCCGAATGAGTTCCAGAAATTCAGCTCTCGTCCTGGCGTCGTCGCGGAAAATTCCATGCATCGCGCTGGTCACGGTGATGGAATTCTGTTTCTCGACGCCTCGCATGGCCATGCAGAGGTGCGTGGCTTCCATCACCACCGCCACGCCCATCGGTTGCGTCACCTCAACGATGGTGTCGGCGATCTGTTTCGTCAGCCGCTCCTGCACCTGGAGCCGCCGCGCAAAGATGTCGACGATGCGAGGCAGCTTGGACAGGCCAATCACCTTCTTCGACGGCAGGTACGCCACGTGGCACTTGCCGAAAAATGGCAATAGGTGATGCTCGCAGAGGCTGTAGAAGTCGATATCCCTGACAATCACCATCTCGCTGTATTCGACGTCGAAGAGCGCGTCGTTGACGGTAGCGGCCAAGTCGGCCGCGTAGCCACTGGTCAGGAACGTCAGCGATTTTGCGACCCGGCGCGGCGTCTCACGTAGTCCGTCGCGCTCCGGATCTTCTCCGAGCTGCTTCAACAGTTGACGAACAAGGTCTTCCATACGGTCCTAATACTTGTAAAAACCTGCGCCGGTTTTCCGTCCGTATTTGCGCCCAGCAACGTGAGCGGCCAGCCCGCTCTCGTGACAACGGATGGCATCCAGCAGGTATGGTACCAGTAACCGCTTGACGATGTGCGCACCAACCACGGCTTCGAGAGCGCCCTACGTCCCTACTTCCCCACTTGCTTCGCAAGCCAATCCCCGACCTGGCTGGTCCCGCGCGATCCGCCGATGTCCGTCGTCGTCTCGCCAGCCACCACGGCCGCTTCCACGGCCGCCTCGATGCGCTGCGCCTCATCGAGCCAGCCGAGCGTTTCAAGCATCAGCGCCGATGACAACACCGCGCCCATGGGATTCGCGACGTTCTTGCCGGCCAGCGGGGGCGCCGAACCATGGACCGGCTCAAAGAGCGAGGTGCGGCCGGGATGGATGTTCCCCGACGCCGCCATTCCGAGACCGCCCTGAAGGGCCCCCCCGATGTCGGTCAGGATGTCGCCAAACAGGTTGTTGGTCACGATGACTTCAAATTGGCCGGGGTCCTTCACGAGGAACATCGCGAGCGCGTCCACATACATGTGGCTGGCCTTGAGGTCGGGGTATTCGGCCGACACCTCGCGGAATACGCGCTGCCAGAGAGCGTGCCCCTGTTGCATCGCGTTGCTCTTGTCGCTCATGCAGACCTTCGTCAGGCCATGCGCTCGAGCGAATTCGAATGCATGCCGGATGATGCGGTTCACACCCTTGAAGGTGTTGATCTCTTCCTGAATCGCCACCTCGTCTTGCGTGCCCGCCTTGAAGCGGCCACCAATGCTCACGTAGACACCTTCGGTGTTCTCGCGGAACACGACAAAGTTCACGTCCTTGCGGCCGCGGTCTTTCAGGGGACACAGCGCGTCGTTCAGCAGCCGGACGGGACGGTAATTGACGTAGAGATCGAGTTCGAAGCGCGTCCCCAGCAGAATGTCGCGCGCGTGTCGATTGTCGGACACGCGGGGGTCCCCGAGCGCGCCCAGGAGAATCGCGTCGAAGTCATCGCGAAGCATGTCGTAGCCGTTCGGAGGCAACGTCACGCCAGTTGAAAGGTAGTGATCCGCGCTCCACGGCAGCATTTCGAGGTCGAGCCTCCGCCCGGACACATCACAGACTGCCTTGAGGACCTTGACGGCCTCGGCCGTCACGTCCTTACCTATGCCATCGCCGGGAATGACCGCTATACGCACAACCCGATGATTATCTCTCTATCGCTATCGCCATGCCCAGTCCGCCGCTGACGCAGAGGGTGGCCAGGCCCCGGCGGGCGCCGCGACGGATCATTTCGTACAGCAGCGTGACGATAATGCGCGTCCCGGTCGCGCCGATCGGGTGCCCAAGCGCGATCGCCCCTCCGTTGACGTTCAGTCGATCCGCGGGAATGGGCAACTCCTTCAGAACCGCCAACACCTGCACGGCGAACGCCTCGTTGAGCTCAACCAGATCGAAATCGTCCATCGACAACCCGGTCTGCGTCAGAAGCCGCCGAACCGCTGGAACCGGGCCAATGCCCATGACCCGTGGGTCCACGCCCGCCGTCGCCCAACCGACAATGCGAGCCAGGGGCTGAAGTCCGCGGCGGTTCGATTCGTCATCGTGGGCCAGGACGATCGCCGCCCCGCCATCCGTGATGCCAGACGAAGACCCAGCCGTGATGATGCCCGAGTGCCCCTCGACGTTCGGGAACACGAGCGGAAGCTTGCGCAAGCCGTCCACCGTGGCCCCTGGCCGAGGGTGCTCATCCACTTCCAGCTCCACTGGCTTGCCTCTGGCGTCGTGGCCTGGAGCAGATGTCATTTCGTCCCTGAATCGGCCGGCCGCAATCGCGGCTTCGGCCTTCTGCTGACTTGCCACGGAAAAGGCGTCCGATTCCTCGCGCGTGATGCCGGACTGCCGCGCCAGAATCTCCGCCGTCTCACCCATGATGAGGCCTGAAAGCGAGCACCTGAATCCGTCCCGATACATCGCGTCGACCAGCGTGAAGTTGCCCATCTTGTGGCCCCAGCGCGCATCTTCGGCGTCCACGAGATACGGCATCCGGCTCATCGACTCGATCCCTCCGGAGAGGACGATGCGTGACTGCCCGAGCAGGATGGCCTGTGCACCGAGCGCCACCGCCTGCATGCCGGACGCGCAAGCCTGATTGATGGTCTGTGCGGGCACTGTGAATGGCAGGCCCGCGCGCTGACAGACCTGACGCGCCGGGTTGGGACCGGACCCGGCTTGACGGCCATGGCCGAAGAATGCCTCATCAACGTCCTCCGGCGGAACGCCAGCGCGTTCGAGCGCCGCCTTTGCGGCGCGCGCTCCAAGGTCAGCGGGATGAGTCTGGCGGAGCGTGCCGCCGTAGCGGCCAATGGCGGTGCGTGCAGCACCCAGAATGACAACAGGCATGACACACGATCATATCGCCTGCCTCGCCGTGGCACGAAGTGCGACGGCGGGCAAAGAAAAAGCCCGGGCGATTCGGTGAGGAACCGCCCGGGCGTATGAGAACAGAGCCGCTGCGTCGCTACTGCGGTGTCTTCGGCGTCTTCGGTGCTTCAGTCGCGCCGGGCTTGGTGTTGTGCAGGGCTGACATCGCTGCCAGGCCCGAGAGGACGTCAACCATTTCGGGTGAGACCGAGAACGTCAGCGCCACCGTCTTGCCGGTGCCGGACATCTGCATCGAATCGAGCAGCAGCTTCAACTTCTGGTCTTCGCCCGACACGAGGCGTCCCATCGCCAGGCCCCCGCGAATGACATCGCGCAGGTTTTCGGCGGCGGCGTCATCCGTTGCGTCCGCCCGGATGGACCCCGTCACGCCACCGTTGAAGTGCGTGGTCAAGGCCACCCACTGGACGGCCGGCAGGTGCTGCGAAAGCTGGTCTGGGAGCTCGGCCGCCTTCTTGATTGCGTCGAACCGGCCCACCGCCCAGGCGCTCTGCCCACTGCTGATACCCTTGACGTACGTCATGAGCTCGCCGTTGGTGGTCACGTTCTGGCCCGACACCTTCGAGTCGATTGCGCGCTTGACCGACGTGACGCTGCCAATCGCAAGCAGGCCCGTTTCGAGGAACGCGACGGCAGGAGGCTGATCGGTCTTGAGGATGACGTCACGGGGCACTTCGACAGCCCCGTCGGTCGGGGTTGCAGCGGCCGCCTGGTGCTGCGCGCCCGTGACCACGCGAATCCCCTTGTACGTCTCAACGTCGCCGGCATTCTGGCGCAGCAGCGACTCAATCTGGCCCTCGTTGAAGCGACCCCGCACCAGCACCACGGCCTCTTTCTGTTCCGAGCTGACGCTGGCCACGACGGTGTCGATGTCGCGCTCGATGTCGATGCCGGTTTCCTTGAGGAACTCGTCCCGGCCTTCGCCGGTAGGCATCGCTTCATTGACCTTCTGCCGGAAGTCCGAACTCATGACTTCCCGAACATTGGCGTAGGCCACCGCAGTCGCGTCGGCCGGCAGATAAGCCAATTCCGTTGGCTCCTGGGACGCGGACAGGATGGGCAGTCCCCCGTTGTAGAAGGCCACGAGACCCGTGCACAGGCCCACTAGAACGACGGCGACGGACCCAACGACAAAATAGCGAGTGCGCTTGTTCATTCGGCGATACCTCTATGCGTCAATACGGGCGTTTCTGGCCCAAAGTTCGACCGCTGTCCCTGATTATTGCTCCAGAACGTATTCCCGGTTGGCCACGATTCTGGCCGCAACCCACAGGAAAAAGACCGTCATCAGGCCCAAGGCCGTCAGGCTGGTCGCAAGCGGCGGCGTCTCCCGGAAAATCGACTGAACCAGGCTGGCGATTGAGTCATTGGGCATCGCATGAGGCACCAGGCCCTGCAGATAGTAGGCGACCGTCAACAGCTTGAATGAGCCCGGGAACATCAGGATGACCTGTTCCCATCCGAAGACAAACACGAGGCCTATCAACAGGGGCCGCTTGAATTTAGCCCCGATAAACGCAAAAACGGCCCCGTAGACGGCCAGGCCGATGGCCACAATACCCAGGTCCTTGACCAGGTCGAGGAAGTTCGCACCGAAGCCGCCCCCCATCGGGATCACCAGGAGCCAGACCAGCATGATTGATGGCAGGACCACCAGCATCGTGCAGCCGACGTACGCCAGGTACTTGCCGAGCAGCACAGCCTCGCGGGAAATCGGGCGCGAGAACAGATACGTGATGGTCTTGTCTTCAACCTCGTCCGCAATCAGCGAGGTGCCGTAGAAGACACCCAGAACCGGGATGCTGAACTTCACGAAAAAGGCCCAGATGATCAAGCCAAACACGGCCGGCCCGTCAACCGCCATGTTGTTCACTCGCACGCCAGTCGCACCCACGAGCTCGAACAGGCGGATCACCAGGGCCAGTACCACGGGAAGACCGACCACGAGCCCCATGAAAATGGTGCGGCGCGACCACAGCATCTCGCCGAGCGACAACTCGAAGACGCGGATCGCCGCGGTCATCATGCTTGGCGCCGGCCTTGGAGTAGCGGCTCCCGGGACGCTGGGGTTCAGAGGTTCGCTCACTGTTTCACCAGATACTTGAAGACGGCCTGGAGGTTGTCGTCAGGAGACGTGACTTCCTCGACCGCACCGCACACACCGGCCGCCACGAGTTCGGTCAGCCGGCCGTAGAATTCGTCAGGCTTAGCGGTTTCCACGACGACCGCACCGGGCTCGAACCGGAGGCTGATGACATCGGCGCGAGTCAGGAACTCGCGAGCCAGGCCGCGAGGGTCATCCGCTCGGATGTAGACCGTGTGGGGATGCTCATCGATGAGGTCGCGTATCTGGTGGACATTGCCTTCGGCCAGGATTCGCCCGTTGTTGATGAGGAGAATGTTGGAGGTCATCGACTCCACTTCGTGGAGGATGTGGCTCGAGACGAGCACGCTCCTGCCCTGCCGCGCCCAATCCCGAATCATCTTCATCGTCCGGCGCCGCGCCAGGGGGTCCATGCCGGAGAGCGGTTCGTCGAGGATCAACATTTCCGGATCGTGGACGATGGCCTGCGCGAGCTTCACCCGCTGCCGCATCCCTTTGCTGTAGGCCCCGATCTTCTTGTTGGCAGCCTCCATCAAGTCCACGGTGGTCATGGCCTTTTCGGCCGCGTCGGCGGCTTCCTTCTCCGAGTATCCGTTCAGGCGCACGAGCGCCGTCACCCACTCGAGCCCCGTCATGCGCTCGTAAAACGCATCCTGCTCCGGGCAAAAGCCCACGCGGAAATAGAGCTTGGGATTTCGCCAGATGGGCTCGCCCAGTACGGTCACTGCTCCCTTGCTGGGCCGGAGCTGACCGGTGATGAGCTTCATGAACGTGCTTTTGCCGGCGCCGTTCGGTCCGAGTAAACCGGTGATGCCTGGCGGCACGGACACGGTGACGTCATTGAGGCCGATGACCTGGCCGTACCACTTGGAGAGGTGGTCGGCGGCGATGATGTCGGTGCTCACGAGACCACCTCCACGCCCTTGACCCGTCGTTCAAGTACGGAGATGGACACCACTACCAGCGCCAGCAGGACCAGTACGGAAACCACGATGGGCGTTTCGTACTTTGCCGGCAGCCGGAAGACGACATCCATCACCTGATTCAGATTCGCGGTGATGGAGACCCAGGCCACTCGCGTGGAGCCCGTGATCACCCGCAAGGCATTGAACATCGCCTCAGTGAAGAAGATCGCGCCGGTGTACAGGAGCGCCACGTAACGACTGCTCTTTGAAAGCGAAGAAAGCGCCAACATGGTGAAGGACGCCACGATGACCTGGATGAGCGACGCCAGAATCACCGCCGGCACGACGAAAAGGTTGTTCTTGATGAACGCGCCGCCCGAGAACGCGATCTGCACGAGAATCAGCAGGAGTGCTGGCAGGAGCGTGACCGAGAGCAGGAATGTCACAAGCACCAGCAGCTTGCCACCGACGTATTCCATGCGCAGCAGCGGTTTCGACAGGTAAATCTGCAGAGCATTGGCGCGGCGATCGGCAGCAATCAATCCTGCTCCAACATAGATCGTCGTAAAGAAGACAAACGCGCCCTGCTGGTTGAGGAAGTCGCGGAACGTCTCGGCCTTGATACCGATCACAGACGCGGCCTGCGGCATGTATGCCACCGCCCACAGTTGCACGACGCGGACGATGAACGGAATCCACGCGAAGATCATCAGGCCGAGAAACGCGCGCTTGGCCAGCATCGCCTTGATGCCATGCGAAGCGATCACGCTCCAGCTGCGCCCGGGCGGCAACCTCGTGCCTTCATATCGGCGATAGGACTGATCGTGGATGGGACTCATTCGTCACCTACCGCGCGCGCGAACACGTCCTCAAGGGTCGGTACGCTGGTTTTCAAGTGCCGCACCTGCACGTTCACCTGGCCGGCCATCGCACAAATATTCCGCTGATCACCGCCCGGCTCCTGCAACACGCCTGGGACAAACACACGCATCACGTCCTCGTCTGTCTCACGACACTCCATCCCGGCGCCCTGAAGGGCTGCGATGAACGGCGCCAGAGGGCCCTTCACGCGCACTTCATAAACGCGCCCGGTCGGCCCCTTGAGTTCCTCGATTGGACCGAAGGTGGCCACGGTCCCTTTGTCGAGCACCACCACGTGGTCACACGTGTACTCCACGTCAGGAAGCAGGTGCGACGACAGGATGAGATTGATGCCTTTGTTGTGGGCGATATCGCGAATCAACTCCAGCATCTCGTCGCGGCCCTTGGGATCCATCCCGTTGGTGGGCTCATCGAGGAAGACCAGATCGGGATCGTGCACCAGGGCCTGAGCCAGCTTGATTCGCTGCTTCATGCCGGTCGAGTACGTCTCGAGATTGCGGTATCGCGCTTCGCCGAGGCCGACGTAGAACAACGTTTCGTGCGCACGCTGCATCGCGTCGGCTTGCGGCAGCCCGGCGAGCTGGCCGCAGTAAGCAACGAAAGTGACGGCGTTCATACCGGGGATGTGCCCGTCGGTTTCCGGCATGTACCCGAGCTTCGACCGCACTTCGAGGGGATTCTCCCCCACCTTCATACCCAGCACGTCCATGCGGCCTGAGGTGGGGGCCACGAACCCCAGCAACGCTTTGAGCATCGTGCTCTTGCCGGCGCCGTTCGGGCCGAGCAGCCCCACGGCGCCGCGTGGAAACACCGCGCTCACGTCGCGCAGTGCCTTATTGGCTCCGTAGATGACGGTGACGCGGTCAAGGATTACCGCTGGAGTGGAGTCAGCCATGAGTCAGAGTCGTATACGGACAGGTGCGCGGGTCAGTTCGACGCGATCGACACGGCCATCATGAAGTGCCGCGCAAACCAAGCGCGTCGGCCTGCGGTTTCAGGAATGCGATGACGTTCCTTATATGCGTCTCCAGGGGCAGGCCAATCTCGTCAGCACCCCGAAGCAGGTCCTCCCGAGGCACCGCCCGGGCAAACGCCTTGTCTTTCATTCGCTTCATCACCGACTTAGCCTCGAGATCGAGCACACTCTTCGATGGACGTACCAGTGCGGCCGCGGTAATGAATCCGGCCATCTCGTCGCAGGCATACAGGGTCCTTTCGAGCTGCGACTCGCGCGCGACACCGGAATAGTCCGCGTGAGACAGGATGGCCCGAGTGACCCATTCAGGGTAGCCGAGGCCCTGGAGGATCTCGACGCCGCGATACGGGTGATTCTCGCGATCCGGATATTTCTCGTAGTCGAAGTCGTGCACCAGGGCGACAAAACCCCATTCGTCCTCATTCGCGCCAGCCGCATGGGCATAGCCCCGCACAGCGGCCTCCACGGCCAGCAGATGTTTGCGCAGGCTTTCACTCTGAACGTGCTCGGTCACCAGCGCCCAGGCGCGGTCTCGGGACAAGTCACTCATACGGCGGGCAGTTTACCGGATCCGGTCGGCATCGGGACTTCCTTGAATCCGGCCGGCACGTCGAACGCGGTATCCGGCACATCTTCTTCAATCACCTTCGACACCACTGTTTCCAGCTCCCATCCCGCCAGCAGGCTCACCTTCATCACGAGCCGAACCATCAGCCCCTGCAGGTCATTTACCCGCTTGTCGAGACCTATGGTTGCCAACGGCCCCTGCACGAATGCCTTGGTCATCCCTGGTGCGTACTTCGAGTACTCCTTGACCATCCACACCCGGCCATCGACCTGGATCTCTTTGGGAATCATCGCGAGTAATTGCGGTGGCAACTGCGCAGCCTCGGGCGGCAGCGGAACCGCCATTTGCATCGTCAGGGACACCTGCTCAGCCTTCAGGCCGGCAATCGTGGCGAATTCACCTGTGCGCTTGGAGGCCACTTCCGGCTTCACCTGCGCCAGCATCTCGACGGCCTTCGGATCCGCCATTGGATCCACCATCTTCCACCACGTCTGGGTCTTGGGGTCAAAGCCCACCGACGTACCGTCTGGACGCTGGACCACTACAGAGCCAGCAGGCATGCCCAGAAATGAGGCCGCGTAGTCGGTCCGGATGCGGCCGTCTTCATGCAGCGTCACGCCCATCTCGACGCCTTCGGGGCCGCCGAAGGTTTGAGAGATCATCGGACCGATCATGGCGGCCAGCATGTCATTGCCGGCAGGGGCGCCCGCAACCTGGCGCGCCACCATCTTGCCCGTCACCTTCAGTTCCGCGCGGAGCGGTGTGGAACACAACGCCATCACGGCGACTGCGACGAAGTATCTGCGCATCACTGCTCCCCCATCACCTTGACGACGACGCGTTTCTTTCGACGCCCGTCAAACTGCGCGTAATAGACCTGCTCCCACGGACCAGGTCCAGCTTACCCCGAGTAATGGGCACGATGACCTGATGCCCCATCAATGTCCGTATTAAGTGGGTCGGTATGGACCATGGCTCATGGCCTCATCTGCAACGCCGGGTCTGCGTTGAAGTCGAGCGTCGAGACGACGCCTGCCTCGATTAAGCGCAACCCTGCCGCCGCAATCATGGCGGCGTTGTCTGTCGACAGGGAGAGCGGCGGGACAAACACGGGGATGCCCTCGGCACCTCCGCGCGCGGTGGCGTCGGCGCGCAGCCGGCTGTTCGCCGACACGCCTCCAGATATGCCGATGCTCCTGGCGCCCAGCGTGAGCGCCGTCGCGAACGTCTGATCGACCAGCGTCTCGACTACGACGCGTTGGAAGCTGGCGCAGAAGTCCGAGATCTCGGTCTCGGCCATCGGCCCCTGCAACTGTCGCTGCTGCAGCAGTCGCACGGCAGCGCTCTTGAGTCCGGAGAAACTGAACTCAGTCATGCCCTCCACGTGGCGCTTGGAACGTGACGGCCCCGTGAATCGCGGTCGCGGTAACGCCACCGCCCGATCGTTACCATCTCGTGCGCGACGGTCTACTACCGGTCCGCCTGGATACCCCAGACCCAGTAATCGGGCCACCTTGTCATAGGCTTCCCCGGCCGCATCGTCGCGAGTCCTTCCGATCAACCGGTACTCGCCGCGCTTCGGGACCTCGTAGAGCGATGTATGCCCACCCGATACCACCAGGACAACGGCGGGCAGAGGAATGTCGCCATGCTCGAGCCAAATGGATTCGATGTGCCCCGCCAGATGGTGAACCGCGACGATCGGTTTGTTGAGCGAGGCCGCGGCGGCCTTCGCGAACGAGACGCCCACTAGCAATGACCCCACGAGGCCGGGCCCCTGAGTCACCGCAAGCGCGTCGATGTCAGCCCACGCGCAGCCGGCGTCGGAGAGTGCACGCTCCACCACACCACAAATGTCGCGCACATGTTGACGGGAGGCCAGTTCAGGCACCACGCCGCCCCATTCGCGGTGCACCTCCGTCTGCGACGCGATGATGTTGGACCGCACGCGCCACGGGCGCGAGGCGTCACCGGTCGTCGAAACCACCGCGGCCGCGGTCTCGTCGCACGAGGTTTCAATGCCCAGCACGTTCATGTCCGGGGCTCGAACAATGCGGGCAGGCTCGTCAGATACGGCGCACGCGCGATGCCGCGTTCGGTGATGATGCCGGTGACGCCTCGCGCCCGTGGCGCGTGCGGTCCAACATCATCGCG
>JBKJJZ010000516.1:0-3369 GCA_046597705.1 Vicinamibacterales bacterium
TGTTGTAAGACGTAGGGCGTCCCTTCAGGGGCGCCGAGACTGGCCTGGGATCGTCCAGAGATACAGCGTGTCGCCATTCGCGAGGATCCCAGAACACGAGCGCCCGGTTGCGGCCGCGGAGCGACGAGAGATCGAGGGCAGTGCCGTCGAGATCCACCAACTCGAGCGACGGCACTGGTTGCCCCTTCTTGACGGGCGGCGGGAGGTTCGCCCGGACGATCAGACTGCGAATCTGATCGGCGCCTTCGGCCAATCGGCTGGCGATCCTGCCATCCCTGATCACGACCGCGGAGGGTGTGCCAACCACGCGATAGGCGTCGGCCACCTCCCGGTCTTTCTGCACCAGAACATTCCGCAGGTCCGTCTTATCTCTTCGGTCGCGATTCTCCGCGAGTGTGCCGTGACTGATCAGTGCGATCGACAGTCGGTCCCGGTGTTCCTGCTGCCGGCGGGCGATGTCGGGGAACAACTCTTCGCACGCGCCGCAACCCGGCTCTCCGAAGATCAGCACGACCGGTTTGCCCTGCCTGGTCAGACTGTCCAGAGAGACCGCCTCGCCATCCAGTCCGGCCAGACTGAACGCCGGAGCCCGGGTGTTCTCTGGAAGGCCATTGTGTTCCGGCTCGCCTTTTCCGATTCTGGCTTCAAGCGCGTCAACGCGCATCAGAAGGCGTCCGTGCTGGCGCAACAAGCCGAACGTGGTCCAGACATACGCTGCGAGCAGCGCGATGGACGCCGCTCCCAAAGCCGGCAGGGGGCTCATGCGCGCTCATTCTAGCCGGGATAATCTGGATCACATGTCCACAACTCCAATCGAACTCGGCCTCGACACTTTCGGTGATGTCACCTCCGGCGCTGACGGCGCCATGATTTCCCAGGCGCAGGCCCTCCGCGATGTGGTGGAAGAAGCGGTGTTGGCCGATTCGGTGGGTGTGAATTGCTTCGGCGTGGGCGAGCACCATCGCGCGGATTTTGCCGTGTCCGCGCCGGAAGTGGTGCTGGCCGCCATCGCAGCGCGGACCACCAACATCGTCCTGGGATCGGCGGTGACCGTGTTGAGCACCGATGATCCCGTTCGGGTGTTTCAGCGGTTTTCGACGCTGAACGCGATCTCGAAGGGGCGAGCCGAGATCATCCTGGGTCGTGGCTCATTTACCGAGTCGTATCCGCTGTTTGGCTACGACCTTTCCCGGTATGAAGAGCTGTTCGAGGACAAGCTCGCGCTGTTTGCCGAACTGCTGAAGAACGGTCCCATCACGTGGCGAGGCACCACGCGCAGCGCCCTTGACGGCGAGGTCATCTATCCGCCGATCGAAACCGGCGCGCTCCGCACGTGGGTGGGCGTTGGTGGCAGTCCCGAATCCGTCGTACGTGCCGCCCGGCACGGCTTGCCGCTGACGTTGGCGATCATCGGCGGGAGCCCGGGCCGGTTCCGTCCCTACGTTGACCTGTACAAAGAGTCGCTGACCCGGTTCGGTAAGCCGGCCCAGCCCATTGCCGTGCACTCACCAGGCCACGTCGCGCAGACGGACGAGCAGGCCAGGGAGGAACTGTGGCCGCACTACCAGGCGATGATGGCGCGCATCGGAGCTGAGCGCGGCTGGCCTCCGATGGCCCGCGCAAGTTTCGATAGGGAAACAGGGCCCGACGGCGCGCTGTGCGTCGGTTCGCCGGAGACCGTTGCAACGAAGATCGCGGCCACCATCAAATTGCTGGGCCTGTCACGATTTGACATGAAGTACAGCGCCGGCACACTGCCGCACTCGACGCTGATGAAGAGCATCGAGCTGTTCGGCACGAAGGTGATGCCGATGGTGCGCGATCGCGCGTCCGCGTAGGCTGTCGATTGGCGCCCCTGAAGGGACGCCCTACGTACCGTTGTGCCGCACGTGGCGTTGTGAGGCACGTGCCGTTGGGCCGTACGTAGGGCGTTCCTTCAGGGGCGCCAAATTGATCTGTCCGCCTCCGACCGCAGGGTTTGCGCTATTAGATCCGGGTGAGATGTCCACTCGTCCTGCTCGTGCTCCTGTCTGCCGCGTGTCAGCGGCCTGAGGCGCAGTCGGCGCCCAGCGGCCCCACACGCGTTTCGATCGCCGCCGACGGCGCCACGCTGATTGGCGACATCTACATGCCCGACCGCATTGGGCGCGGCGGTGTGCCGGGTGTGGCGGTGGTGCACGGCTCCGGCACGATGCCGCGCGAAGTGTATCGGCAGATGGTCGGGCCCCTGAATGAGATGGGCATCGCTGTGATCGTCTACGACAAGCGCGGAGTGGGCGAGTCCACCGGAACCTACAACGGCGTCGGCACAGCCGACAGCATCTTCGCGCTTGGTCAGCTGGCCGACGATGCATCGCGGGCCGCGAAGGTGCTGGCCGCGCATCCCGGAGTGGATGCGAAACGCGTGGGCCTCATCGGCGCGAGCCAGGCCGGCTGGATCATGCCGCTCGCGGCCACCCGCGATCGCGCCATCTCGTTTCTTGTCGTCATCTCCGGGCCGGCCGTTACCGTCGGTTATGAAATCCTGCACGGACGATTGACGAACGAACTCAATCCCAGTGCGGCGACCGTGGCTCCCCAGGAGGCCGAAAGCCGGCTCAAGGCGTTCTCGGGACCCTACGGCTATGACCCTGCGCCAACGCTCACGGCGCTTACGACCCCCACGCTCTGGTTGATGGGCGACCGCGACATCAACCTTCCGCTCAGGGAAACGATCGAGGCGCTCAACGCGCTGCCGCAGATCGGCACGGGTGTGATCACGCTCATCCGCTACCCGGAGGGCAATCATGAGCTCGCCAGGCCGGACCGCAGCGGCATGCTGTACTGGGACGACGTGCGCGCATGGCTCACAAAGCGCGGGATCCTCGCAGCTAATCGGCGCCCCTGAAGGGACGCCCTACGTACGTCACCGCAGTTACGTAGGGCGTCCCTTTAGGGGCGCCAATTACCTGCCCGACTCTTTCAACAGCTGCACCAGATGCTCCATCCATACGGACGCCAGCGTGTGCGTGCCGTGGCCGGCGGTGCGGTCGCTGAGCGGAATCATGATGGCGCGGCCTCGCTTCACACGACCGATCTCTTTCTCGAGCAGGCCAATCTCCGGTGGATTGACCAGGTCATCGGCTGAGTTGACGGCCACAAGCGGCGCCACGATCTTCTCGAGCCCCGGGCCGGGGTCGTAATCGTGTGACGCTTCGAACCAATAGAGGACGTCATTCGCGTCATTCGTCTTCACGTAGTTCGCGATGTAGGACTCCATGACCTTGTCGGCCTCGGCCAGTGTTGCCGCCTCGGCATGGCGGCGAACCGGGTTGCTGCTGATGAGCCACAACATTTGCGCTGCTGTTCGCAAGCTCGGCGGCTGCGCGG
>JBKJJZ010000088.1:0-2517 GCA_046597705.1 Vicinamibacterales bacterium
ACGCCAAGCAGACCTCTTTGACCGTGGTGCCGCTCTACGGGGGCGCGCCGATGGACCAGCAGATTCGCGCGCTCCGGCGCGGGGTGGACATTGTCGTTGCCACTCCCGGCCGCGCCCTCGATCACTTGCGGCGGCAGACGCTCGACCTCACTGCACTCGAGATTCTGGTGCTCGACGAAGCCGACGAGATGCTCGACATGGGCTTCGCCGAAGATCTCGAGGCGATTCTGACGTCAACGCCCGAGACACGGCAGACCGCGCTCTTCGCGGCGACGATGGCCCCGCGGATTGCGTCAATTGCCGAGCGACACCTTCGCAAGCCGGAGCGCATCACGATCAAGGCGGAGAAACGCGCCGCCGGCAAGATGCCGTTGGTCCGCCAGGTGGCGTACATGGTCTCGCGCCAGCAGAAGAGCTTCGCGCTCGGACGCATCCTGGAGTTCGAGGATCCGGCCTCGGCCATTGTCTTCTGCCGCACCCGCATCGAAGTGGATGAGCTGACCGACACGCTGAAGTCGCACGGCTATGGCGCCCAGGCGCTTCATGGCGGCCTCGATCAGCGTCAACGCGACCGCGTGATGCAGTTGTTTCGATCAGGCAAGTCCGACGTGCTGGTCGCGACCGACGTTGCCGCTCGCGGGCTCGATATCGATCACGTGTCGCACGTCATCAACTACGACATCCCGACGGCACCCGAAGTCTACGTGCACCGTATTGGACGGACAGGCCGTATTGGCCGCGAGGGCGTGGCCATTACGCTGGTCGATCCTCGTGAGCAGCGGACCCTGCGCTATATCGAGACGCTGATCAAGCAGAAGATCGACGTGGTCACCCTGCCGACGCTGGCCGCACTCAAGGCCAAGCGGCTGGACGCCAGCCGCGCCGCGTTGATCACCCGCATTGCGGCGGGCGACCTCGACGAAACGCGCGCACTGGTGCAGTCACTGTCCGAGGACTTCGAGATGGTGGACATCGCAGCCGCTGCGCTCGCGATGTTCCAGGCCGAGAGCGACGCGCCGGCCACGAAAGCCGCCGCCGAGGAACCGGCAACTGAAGCGGCGCGGACGTACGGGTCGGCGGGGTCTCGCGACAGAGTTGGCGCCCCTAAAGGGACGCCCTACGTACGGCCTTCGGCGCCCTACGCGCGGCCTGACTCGCGGTCCTCGGGGCCCTACGCACGGCCGGGAACTGGCGCCCCTAGAGGGACGCCCTACGTACGACCTGCCGGCGCCGCAAAGGCCGACGCCCCGCCTCGGGCACCGCGCGACCGGAGCCAGGACCTTGTGCCGGGCACCCGTGTGGTTCTCGCCTTCAGCGTCGGAAAAGACGATGGGGTGCGGCCGGCGGATCTGGTAGGAGCGATTACCGGCGAAGCCGGCGTGACCTCACGCGACCTTGGCGCGATTAGAATCAACGCGGACTTCTCCACCGTGGAAGTATCTGAAGCCCTGGCCGCGAAAGTGCTCAAGGTCATGAAAGGCAAGACCGTGCGCGGCGAGAAGGTGGACGTCAAGGCGATGAGCTAGGGGACACCGTTCGAGGTTCGAGGTTCGAGGTTCGAATGGATACCAGGGTCATTCAGGGTGCTTGCCCCCACGACTGCCCGGATACGTGCGCGTGGCAGGTCACAGTCGAAGATGGGTGCGCGGTCGGCCTGCGGGGCGACCCGACGCATCCGTTCACGCGCGGCACGCTCTGCGCCAAGGTGAATCACTTCATCGAGCGCGCGCAGAGTCCAGAGCGGCTGCTCTATCCAATGCGCCGGACCGGGCCCAAAGGTTCGGGCCAGTTCGAGCGCGTATCGTGGGACGAGGCGCTGAACGGCATCGCTGCCAGGTTGACGTCGGTTGTCGCGAGTGATGGCGGAGCGGCCGTCCTGCCCTATTCGTACCTGGGCACGCAGGGACTGGTGCAAGCCAACTCGATGAGCCAGCGATTCTTCAATCGCCTTGGCGCCACGCGGCTGGTGCGCGCGATTTGCGGCGGCACGGCGGGAACCGGCGTCACGGCCACGAACGGTGTGGCCATGGGCATCATGCCCGAAGACATCGTGCACAGCCGTCACATCATCCTGTGGGGCACCAACACGGTCGTGACCAACGTGCACCTGTGGCCGTTCATCCGGCAAGCCAGACAGGCCGGCGCACGCGTGGTTGTGATCGATCCGGCTAAGACGAGGACAACTGAACAGGCTGACTGGCACGTCCGGCCCCGGCCGGGCACTGACGCCGCCCTCGCCCTGGGCATGATGCACGTCATCGTGCGCGAGGGGCTGCATGATGCGGACTACGTCGATCGTCACACGGTTGGCTTCGACCACTTGCGCGAGCGCATCGCCGACTATCCGCCGGATCGCGTGGAACGGATCACGGGCGTGCCGGCTCAGGATGTGGAAGCGCTGGCGAAGGCCTATGCCACGACGCGGCCGTCGTTGATTCGGACGCTGATCGGCCTGGAGCATCACGCTCACGGCGGCATGATCTATCGGACGATCGCATGCCTGCCGGCCCTGACCGG
>JBKJJZ010000173.1:0-11621 GCA_046597705.1 Vicinamibacterales bacterium
TTCAGCTTCTACCCGACCAAGAACCTGGGCGCCCTGGGCGACGGCGGCGCCATCATCACGAATGACGCGGCACTTGCTGAGAGACTCAGGCGCCTCCGCAATGGGGGGCAAACCGCGAAGTACCATCACCTGGAGTTCGGCGTAAACTCGCGGCTGGACGAAATGCAGGCGGCTGTGTTGCGGGCGCGGCTACCGTTGCTGGCTGGTTGGACAGCCAGGCGGCGCGAACTCGCCGCGCGATATCGACGGGCGCTGGTCGACGCGCCCGTGATCGTGCCGCCCGAGTGCGATCCCGGTCACGTCTATCACCTGTTCCCGGTACGCACGGCGCATCGTGATGACATGCAGGCCCACCTGCGCAGGCAGGGTATTGAGACACTCATCCACTTTCCCGTGCCTATCCCGAGGCAACCCGCGATGTCCGGTTTGGCCCCCTCGTCCTGCCCCATTGCCGACCAGGTGTGCGCTGAAGTCTTCTCGCTGCCGTTGCATCCGGCACTGGCGGACGCCGACGTCGATCGCGTGGTCGCCTCCGTGCATGACTTTGTCGCCAGGGCCGCCGGCAGGTAATACGTGATGACCGCGGCACCGGTCGCGCTCCTGCAGGCGGCGCTTCTCGCCTACCTGCCAGGGGCCGCGCTGTTTCGCCTGCCGTTCTGGCGGCGGGAGGCGCGTGCGGCACTCGACGCCGAAGAGCGTGTGTTCTGGCACGTGCACATCAGCCTTGCCTGGTCACTGAGCGTGGTGCTCGCGCTGGCTGCCCTGGGCAAATACCGATTCGATCTCCTGTTGGCCATCAACGCAATGCTTGCGGTGGTGATGCTCCTGGTCAGCGGCCGGAGGCTGACCTACGCAGGAACGGCCAAGCGGCTCTCGTGGACGACGGTGTTGCCGGTGGGCCTGGTCCTGCTGGGACTGTGGCGGTTCTTTCCGGTGTCGGAGTACATCATCGGCGGAAAAGATCCGGGCGCGTACGTCAGCGAGGGCATACAGATTGCCCAGCGGGGCACTCTGGTGATTACGGATCATGCGATCGCGGCGGTGCCGCCCTTCGCGCTCGGCTTGTTCTATCGATCGGAGCATCGCGACGAATACTTCGGTCCGGCTTTCATGGGGTTCTTCATTCAGGACCCTACGACTGGTCAGGTGGTGGGACAGTTCCCACATTTGTTCCCGGCCTCGATGGCGATCGGTTACGGGATGCGCGGCGTGACTGGCGCGCGCCAGACGGTCGCGTGGTGGGCGTTGCTGGGTGTGCTGGGCGTGTACTTCATCGGTGCGCGGCTCTTTGGCCGCGGGGCCGCATTCGCGGGCGCCGCATTGTTGGGACTGAACGTCGCCCAGGTGTGGTTCGCCCGATATCCGAACAGCGACGTCGTGCTGCAGGCCGGGCTATTCGCCGCGCTTCTGGCGTTCGCACGCGCGCATCAGGATGACATGAGGTTCTTCGGGCCAGTGGCCGCGTGGTTCATCGGTCTGCAACTATTCTCGCGGATGGAACCACTGATGGCGATCGCCATCATGGCGGGAACCACCGTGCTGGTCTGGTTGACATCACCGCAGGAGCGGCTTAAGTTCCGCTTTCTCATTCCGGTCGCCGTGTCTACCGCCGTCGGACTCCACTATCTGAATGGGATCATGCGCGGGTATTTCTGGCTGGCCAACGTCTACCTCACCCACCTTCCTGCCAAGAGCGTGGCCGCAGGCGTATTGGCCGCGGCACTGGCCCTGGCGCTGCTGCTGTGGGCGCGCCGACGCTATCCGGAGGCCGGCCGCCGCTCTATTCCGGTGGGACTTGTCGGAAGCATGTTGGCGCTGGCTGTCTACGGCTATTTCTTTCGCGCACAGGGAGGAAAGCTGGCACAGCACGACGCCGACGCCATGCGCACGTTCGTGAATATCTATCTGTGGTGGCCCATGCTGGTGGCGGCCCTGGCCGGATTGGTGCTGGTCGCCAAGCGCGACTTCTGGAAGGACCCGGCATTTATTCTGACGTTCTCCGCGTTCTCCATCTTCCTGCTGTACAAGCTCCATGTCGTGCCTGAACACTTCTGGCTGGCGCGAAGATTTCTGACGATCATCCTTCCCGGTTTCCTGCTCTTCGCGGCCTCCGCCGCGCTTGGACCCCTGACGAACCTGCGCGGCCGCGCGGCGATTCGTCCCCTGGCAGGCGCCGTGTTTCTCGTTGTCGTGGCGCAGCACTATGTCGCTGCGGCGGCGCCGGTGATCCCCCATGTCGAATACCGGAACATCATTCCGTACCTGGAGCGGCTCGCGGCCCGATTCGGGCCGCGTGACCTGATCATCATGGAGTCGCGCGACGCGGGCTCGGATGTCCACGTGCTGGGCTTGCCCCTGGCATACATCTATGCGAAACCAGTGCTGGTCCTCAATTCGGCCAGACCGGACCGGCTGCGGTTCCAGTTCTTCCTCGAAGATGCGCTGAAGAAATACGACCGCGTGTTCTACGTCGGCACGGGAGGCACCACGCTGCTGTCGAGGGAGATCGTGGCCACGCCCATCGACAGTGACCGCGTGCAGGTCGACGAGTTCGAGGTCACGCTCGACCGGCTGCCCAGGCAGTCGCGGCGCAAAGAGTTTGATTACGGCGTGTATCAGCTCACGCTGGGCCGGTCGGTCCAGGGCCCGTTCACCCTTGATGTGGGCCTGCGCGATGACCTGCATGTGTTGCGGTTTCACGCGAAAGAACGAAGCGAGGGTCGCACGATTCGCTGGACGCAGCGCGGCTCTGAAGTGGCCGTCTCGGGTCTGGATGGCAGCGAGCGGGCGGTGACGCTCGTCATGAGCAGCGGTGGCCGGCCGGGCGAGGCTGCGCCTGCCCGGGTCCGTGTGTTGTTTAACGGTGTTCAGATTGGCGAAACCGCGGTGGCCCCGGGCTTCCTGCCCTATGTCTTTCCGATTTCGGCTCAGCAGGCCGCATCCGCGGCGAAAGACGTCCTGCCCGCCACGCTCAGACTGGAGTCCACGCTCTGGTCCCCAGGTGACGCCGGTGGAGCGGGGGACACTCGACAACTTGGCGTCATGCTCGATACCGTGACGGTACGCTGATACCCAAGACCTGATGTTCGATCATCTGCAGATTTACGCGCCACGAGAACGGCTGATGGTCGGCGTAGCCGACGTGTTGCTGGCCCCGCTGGGCTGGCGGCATCCGCGGCGCACAGAGTCGCCTCCCGAACGTGTGCTCCTGCTGCGAGTGGAACGCATCGGCGACTTGCTGATGGTGATGGAGGCGATAGCGGCGGCCCGCGGGGCGTGGCCCGCGGCGCAAATCGATCTGGCGGTGGGCAGTTGGAACGTTCCGATCGCGGCCCTGATCCCGGGCGTCAGCAATATCGATCAGGTTGACGTGCCCTGGCTGGCGCGCGAGGGCACGGGATTGTCCTGGCGCGGTCTGCTCGCGCAGGCCAATGTCTGGCGCGGGCGCCAATACGATCTGGTGGTCAACTTCGAGCCGGACATCCGTACCAACCTCCTCGCATGGCGCACTGGCGCTCCGACGCGCGCCGGCTACTGGACCGGGGGCGGCGGCGCGCTGCTGACCGACGCACTGACATACGACCCCGAATCACACGTAGCCGCCAATGCGCTCGCGCTCATTCGCCACTGCGCAGGCGGCGGGGAGCTTCGGAGCGCGTTTCGTCCAAGGCTGGCACCTGACCCGCGCGCCGTCCAGGCCGCGGACGCATTGCTGTCTCACGTGCCGGCCGCCACTCGCCTGATTGGCCTTCATGTCAGCGGCGGCCGCGAATCGAAGCAATGGCACCTGGCGCGATTCGCCGAAGTCGGCCGGGCGCTCACGTCCGAGCCGGGCACGACCCTTGTGCTGACGGGCGGTCGGGGTGATCGGGCGATGGTCGATCAGGTCCGCCGTGCACTCGGCGATCGGCCTGTCGTGGACGCGTCGGGCACGTTGGACCTGCCGGCCACCGCCGCACTACTGTCGCGTCTGGATGTGCTGATCACCGGCGACACGGGTCCGATGCACCTGGCCGCTGCCGTCGGCACGCCCATCGTTGCGCTGTTTGGACCGTCCGATCCGCGCCGCTACGGTCCGCTGGCCGATCAACAACGCGTGGTGCGGGTACAGCTCTACTGCAGTCCCTGTGGACAGGTTCGACTTCCACCGGAACGCTGCCGCGGTCATGTGCCCGACTGCATGGACGGCATCACGGTTGACGCGGTCGTGCAGGCGGCACGCGAGCTCGCCGCGGAGCGCGCGCGCTGACATGTCCGAGCCACGGATCACGTGCATCTCCGGCCTTGGTGCCGCGTTGGAGTTGCCGCTCTCGGCGCTGATCACGCCGAGCCTTGCCGAGCGCGCGCGCACCGAGACGAACCAGTGGATCAAGCGCCTCCGCCTCGTCCCGTACGGCGGCGTCTCAATGCGCGAGCGGTTCCGCTACCGCGACGATTCCCTGTGGTGGTTCACTGAATTGTATCTGCAGAAGATGCGTCAGCTCGATCAGGCCCTGCTCACAGTGCTGGCGCTCGACAGCGCGCGCACGCAGTACGCGCCCGGACGGCTTGTCGTGAAGGACGCGGACGCGGCGACAGCATCGGCCGCGCGCGCCTTCGGTATCGCACACAACATCCCACTCGACTTGCGTGGCGGGGCGCCCGCATCGCCGAGCCTGCTCTGGCCTGGCGCCCAGGTCGGCATCACAGCCGCGTTGTCGCGTGCTCGCAGGATGTTCGACCGCGCACCGCTTCGCCACACCTCCCACGGAAAGGCCGCGACGGGCCAGATCGCCGCCTTCGTCCACACGGCATTCTGGCGCGGCAACGAACGCTACATCGGACCGGTGCTCGACGCGATCACGCTCTCGTCACCGGGTGCGCTGCGCCTGGTTGGCATCGGTCCACAACGCAACTTCACGCTGCGCCGGTGGTGGGACGGCATAGCGCCGCCCGAACCGATCGCCGGCTCTCCGATAACGCCGGTCGAGCACTTTGCCCCATGGTCGTCGCTGCGCGAATCGCTTGCGTTATGGCGCAATCGCTCAACGCTCGCCGACGCACTCGTCAGTGGCGAGGCCATCCGGGCCGCAGCGCAGGTCCACGGGTGCGACCTGTGGCCCGTGCTGGCACATGAACTGCGGGGTGCAGCACAAGTCCAGTGGCCATGGTCCGCACGCGCCATGGACGAAGCCGGTGCAACGATCGACGCGCTGCAGTGCCAGTCAGTGGTTACGTATGCAGAGGCGGGAGGCTGGGGCCGCGCGCTCATCCTCGAGGCGCGCAGCCGCGGAGTACCCTCCGTAGGTGTGCAGCACGGATTTATCTACAGTCATTGGCTGAACTACCTGCACGAGCCTGACGAGATGGACGCTCTGGGTGCCGACCGCGGTTTTCCGGCACCCGACAAGACGCTGTTGTTCGATCGCTACGCCGAAGCGCATCTGCGAGCGGCCGGGGCCTTTCCTGCCGATCGCCTTGCGGTCACCGGCAGCCCGGGCCGAGACGCCTTGGTCGGCCGCATCTCATCGATGACAGCGGCGGAGCGCGCGACCGCGCGTCAGCAAGCCGGTGTGATTCGCCACAGGCAGAAGCTCGCGGTCCTGGCAGCCAAGTTCAGCGAGGTCCGCCACGCGTTGCCTGCCCTCATTGCGGCCGTTCGCAACGACCCCGACATCCACCTGGCCATCAAAGCCCACCCGGCTGAGACCGCCAGCGTCTACGCGCCGTTCGTCTCTGGAATCACGAACGCCACGGTGATGAGCGCGGACACCGATCTGGCCGGTCTTCTTGCGGCCGCTGACGTGGTCGTCACCCGAAACTCGACGGTGGCCATCGATGCCCTTGTCCTGCATCTGCCAGCGCTTGTCATCGGCCCACCCAGCAACTTGAGTCCCTTCGTGGAGGCGGGGGTGATGCTCGGAGCGGACGACGAAGCGGGAATCAGCCTGGCCCTGCAGCGGCTCCTGTATGATCGAGAGGCTAGAGCCCATTTGGGGACGGCTATTGATGCCTTTGTCGAGCGTTACGACCTCAGGGCGCGGGGCACGGCGGCCGCACGGGCCGCAGGGGTCATTCTGGAGATGAAATCTCGATGAGAGCTTTGTTGACAGGCGGGGCGGGCTTTGTAGGGTCGCACCTGGCGGAAGCCCTGCTGGATGCAGGCCACTCGGTGGAGGTCATCGACGACCTCTCGACGGGCTCCCTTTCCAACATCGCGCACCTCACAGCCCGGCCCGGGTTCCGCTGCACGATCGACACCGTGATGAACGAGCCGCTCGTCGCAGAACTCGCGGACCGCGCGGACATCATCTTCCACCTGGCCGCCGCAGTTGGCGTCAAGCTCATCGTCGAGGCGCCCGTCAGGACGATCGAGACGAACGTGCACGGCACCGAGGTCGTGCTGAAGCAGGCGAAACGCGGAGGGCAGCGCGTCATCATCTTTTCGACATCGGAGGTCTACGGGAAAAGCACCGCGGTGCCATTCTCGGAAGATTCC
The DNA here is from genome assembly GCA_046597705.1 of Vicinamibacterales bacterium. Taxonomy (GTDB): domain Bacteria; phylum Acidobacteriota; class Vicinamibacteria; order Vicinamibacterales; family SCN-69-37; genus SYFT01. The sequence continues at coordinate 6,479 of JBKJJZ010000173.1, forward strand.
GATCTGGTAATGGGGCCCACACACAAGCATCGCTGGGCGTACGCGTGCAGCAAGGCGTTGGACGAGTTCCTCGCGCTTGCGTATTTCAAGGAATACCAGCTGCCGGTGGTCGTCGTGCGGCTCTTCAACACCGTGGGTCCCAGGCAAACCGGCCGGTACGGCATGGTGATCCCCACGTTCGTGGGACAGGCACTCGCGGGCGAACCCATCACGGTGTATGGCGATGGCCGGCAATCGCGGGCCTTCACGTACGTCGGCGACGTCGTCTCAGGCCTGGTCAAGCTGGCGGCGTCCGAGTCCGCAATCGGCGGCGTGTTCAACATCGGGAACCACGAAGAAATCTCGATGATGGCGCTGGCTCACAAGGTCAAAGCGCTGACCGGGTCTTCGTCGCCCATCGTGTTGATTCCCTACGACGAAGCGTACGAAGCTGGTTTCGAGGACATGCCCCGGCGCGTGCCGGATCTGCGCAAGATTCACGCGGCGGTGGGCTACACGCCGACGGTTGGCCTGGACGAGATTCTGGCGAGGGTCATCGCTCACGAGCAGACCCTCGCGGCTTCGCGGGGATAATAGAAGACGTGTCCGCCCTGTCCACGCGCACGCGAAAGCTCGCCGAACGCGCCCTTCTCAGGAACGCCAGGAGCGTCAGGAAGCTGATGCTCAAGGCCGGACGGGAGCGCACGTCCAGCTGGCCCAACATCGTCCAAATCGAAAGCACAAACCTGTGCAACGCCAAGTGTGTCTTCTGCCCTCGAGACGAGATGCATCGGCGCCAGGGCGTGATGGACATGGACCTGTTCAAGAAGGTCGTGGACGAGTGCGTCACCCTCGGCATCACGCACGTGCGCGTCCACAACTACGGAGAGCCATTCCTCGACAGGCAGCTCGTGGAGAAAGTGCGGTACGCCAAGGAGCGCGGCATCGCCGAGGTCGGGATGATCAGCAACGGGTCGCTGATCGATGAGCCCATCGCGCAGGGCATGATCGACGCCGGCCTCGATGCGATCAACATCAGTGTTGATGCATCAGGCAAGGAAGTGTTCGAAAGCACCCGTCTCAACCTGGACTACGACGTGGTCATCCACAATATCGAGACGCTGGTGCGGCTGCGAAAGGCCAGCGGCAAGGTGAGGCCCAAACTCATCCTGTCGTTCGTGCGGCAGAACAATTCGGCTGACGAACAGGAGTTCATCGAACACTGGCGAAAGATCGCGGACAAGGTCCACATCACCGACCTGCACAACTGGGCTGGCACGTTGAACGCGACGTCTGACGTGAACTATCCGTGTTATCGGATGTGGCAGACGTTCACGGTGCTGTGGGACGGACGCGTGTCGTTGTGCTGCGCGGACTTCGATGGCCGCCACATTCTTGGCGACCTGCGCACTTCGTCAATCGCGGAAATCTGGAACGGCCCCGCCTATCTCGACGTGCGGAGGCAGCATCTGGAGAGCGGCGGTCCGGAGATATGCCGGTCCTGCGACCTTCCGAAAAAAGACTCGCCGCTCTGGGTCACGAAGCTCATCTGAGCTCAGTACCGTGATCAGGCCAGTTCGGGCCGTTCCGGCGTCCAACCACAGGGGCGTATAATGAAGGGGAACCCCAAGGAGCCTTTAATGAACCTCAAGCGCTTCGTCGTCGTCGCCGCTGCGGCCGTGATGGCTGTCGTCGCCCTGCCGATCCGCGCGCAAGGCGTTCGTAAACTCGATGTGTCGTTCAATAACGGCCGGGTCACAATCGTGGCCGAAAACGTCACGCTGACCGAAATCTTTGCGGAGTGGGCGCGCAAGGGCGGCAGCCGGATTGTCAATGCGGAGCGGCTGCCTGGCGCCCCGGTGATGTTGACTGAATTCAAAGATCAGCCCGAGGCTGATGTGCTCCGTACGTTGCTGCGTGAGTTTCCGGGATATGCCGCCGCGATGCGGCCTCAGCCGCCCGGTGGCGGCTCCACCGTGCAGACGGTGTTCATCCTGGCAGTCCGGGCGACGACCGCGACGGCGAGTCCGGCCTCTGCGATTAATCAACCACAGCCCGCGCCCCAGGCGGCACCGCGCATGATTCAGGGAACGCCCGATGACGAGATTCCTCCGGTTCGGCCGCTGGTGGGTGAACAACCGCCAGTCACACCGGGGGGAGCGGCTCAGCCCACGAACCCGACCCTGCGAACGGGTCCAGGTGGCACCGTGACATCCACCGTGCCCGGCGTCATCATTCCCGGACCTCCGGCTCCTGCAGGAAGCCCCACCACGCCTCCCGGAGGTCGCGGCCGCGGCGGCGGGGGCGGCTCCTACTAACGCGTCGCAGGTTTCGCGGCCACGACCGCAGCTCTTCGATAGACCGCCGCTGTCAGCGCCGCGGTATTCGCCCAGGAAAACGTTGCAGACCTCGCCAGCCCACGCGCCGAATGTTCGGCGGCGTGGGCCGGTTGCAACAACAGGGCGCGGAGCGCGAGCGCCCATCCTTCGGCATCATCCGGATCGACCAGCACACCAGCGTCTCCCACCACTTCAGTGAGCGATGACCCGCGACTCGCCACGACCGGCGTCCCGCAGGCCATCGCCTCGAGCACTGGTAATCCGAAACCCTCGTAGCGTGATGGAGCGACCAGCACAGATGCGCGCTGATACCAGGAGAGCAGTGCCGCGTCGTCTGCGGCGCTGACATGACGCAGCAGGCCTGGAACTCCCAGGCTCGACGCGAGGGCCAGAAGAGCGGAGAACTCACCGCGGTCGGTGCCTACTAGGACAAGTGAGAGCCCCGGTACGACTGGCCTGAGCCCACCGATCACCTCAACCAGGAACCTCAGGTTGCGCCGTGGGTGGAGCTCGCCCACGTGGAGGACGACGGGCTCCCGGACGACACCGGGGCCGGGCCGGAAATCGGCTGATACGCCGAGCGGAATAACGTCGACCGTGGCCTCATCGATTCCGTAGGCGGACACGATCTCATCTCGCGAGAATTTCGAGTCGGTGATGATGCGATCCGCGCGCACGGCCGAGCGCCGATAGAACGCCTGACGCACCGGACCTGATGGGTGTGGATACCACTCTGGGTGCCGCGCGTAGGACACGTCATGAAGGGTGACCACCAGGGGCCGGGCGCCCCAGAGCGGCGCCGTGTAAGCGGGCGCGTGAAACACGTCGGCGCGCGCACCGTGTGCGCCTCGCGGCAGCGTCCAGGCTGACCACCCGAGATTGGTGGGAAGGAGGGACGCCGCCGGGTAGTGCGCCAGGCCGGCGGCTCGTGCGGCACCGGCATCGCCACCGATTGCGACACCGACGAGCCCCTCGCCGCTGCTTGCGAGTGCCCGCCAGAGTTCCGTGACGTATCGCCTGACGCCGCCGGGCGGCCCACTGAGGGCACGCCCGTCGGTCGCAATTCGTAAACCACTACCGCGCGTCACCGCACGATTATGGTGACACTCCTGGAGTCTTCCCAGCGATTTGTACGGTCACTGAACCCATAGGCCGTCAGCGTGTAGGTTCCGGGTGCCAGGGGCGCCGTCAGCGAGAACCCGGCATTGGCCTGTGCGCCCGCGGCGTCACGCGCCGTCTGCGGTCGCGCCTGGTCGAGCGTCGCGGCTCCAAGGAAGAACGGCTTGGCTGAGTCTTCGCGAGTGGCCCACACGTGCACCGCGCTGATGCCCGTGCCGAGGGAAGCATCGGTGTCGAACGCGGAGCCTTCGATGCGTACGTCACTGCGAGCGGATGACTGCGTCGCTCCGAGCTCCATCGCAATTCTGCGCACGCCCTCGGCGCGGTGCAGTTTCTCGGCGACGGTCACCGTCACGTCGACGCGCTGGCCATCGCGCATGAACGCCAGCCGATACGCGCCGATATAGCCGGGCGGCGGCATCCACGCGAACACGGAACCTGTCAGCGACGAGCCTACCGGCAGTGCCCGCAGCGTGTCGTCAAACACCAGATACCCGGCCTCAACCACGCCTCCCAGCCAGAGTTCGAGCCGGCCCAGTTCGTCGAGCCGTACCGCATACGTGCCCTCCGGCGTGGCCTGCATCTTCCGCCAGGGCGCCGCCAGGTCAAAGCCCATCCGGCCGGACACGCCGTCACGAACGAGCGGTGCGTCCTTCAAATCGGAGACCAGACCGACCGTCTGCGCCATCGGCGCCTGCGTGGTGACGTTGGCCTGGAGATCCGCTGCCCCATTCAGCACGTTGAAGAACCGCGAGCCGATGCCTTCTGTCCGGCCTGCGGAGTCCGTCACGCTCCACGCAATCGTGTGCATCCCATTGCTGAGCGTTGTTGTGTCGAACGTGAAGGCACCAATCGCGCCGCGCCCCGAGTCCAGGTTGCGGAAGAACGTGGGATTGCTCGTCCGCGTCGTCAGGGGCGCCATCGGAATCGGGTTGCCGAAGATGGTCGACACATCGTCATTGCAGAACACACCGCCGGGCACGGGGTTGCCCACGTTCCCACGGCACTGGTTGTAATTGACGAGCGCCGTCGGCTGTCCGTCGATGAAGACCGTCATCGTCGAGCCATTGGTCGGGATCAGCACGTCACCGGCATCACCGGACGTGGTGTTGGTATCGGGCGTCAGCGCCCAACCGAAGTTGTTGAACACGCCGCTGATCGTCTCGCCCTGCGTGGGCGTATCGATCGAGCCGAACGGCTTCGCAATCGAATCGTTCGCCATCGTGATTGTGGTCGGCGTGGCAAAGTTCGGATTGGCGGGATTGGTCGAGCGTCCCAGCAATGTCTTGGTGCCCTCCACGTCGGTGGCCACCACGTAGAGCGTCAGCGTGCCTTGACCGCCGGATGGCTGTCCCTTCGCCACGTGCGGCAGCAGCGGCGTCATCAAGAGATAGCCCCACCCGGCGCGTGTGTTGTTCGGATACGCCGAGTACGCCGCCGCCACGTCAGGACGAGCCCCATCGAGGAATGCCGCGTCGCCTACATAGACCACGCTGTTGCCGAGCACCGTCTGACAGTTGGCCGGCTCAAAGGCCAGGCAGTTGCGGTAAATCTTCACGCCGGCCACACCGGCGTTGTCGAGTGCCCACCCGGTGACACCGACGGCACCCTGCAGTCCGAGCGCGTTCTGCGTTGGCGTATCCACCTGGCCGAACGCTGGTATCGACGTTCCGGTCAGGAAGTTCCAGAAGGCCGCGGCGGTGCCC
>JBKJJZ010000205.1:0-2709 GCA_046597705.1 Vicinamibacterales bacterium
TCCGAGCCGCTACGAAGGCAGCTCACTGGTCACGCTCGAGGCCATGGCGCACCGGCGCGCGATCATCGCGACTCGAGCGGGTGGATTGCCCGATAAAGTTCGGCCCGGCGTGAATGGCTGGCTGGTGAGTGTTGATTCGGTGGAGGGCCTGACGCGCGCGATTGACGAGGCCGCCGCGGCTCGAGGCTCACTCCCGGCGATGGGAGCAGCCAGCCGGCGGATTGTCGAAGAGGAATTTTCGTGGACGGTGCTCGTGGAGTCGTATCTGACCGCGTACGCCTCGCTCAGGACGCAGACGCCCCTACCGTGAGCCTCCTGCCGCCGCAGGATACAAGGTCGCCTCGCCCTTCAAGATCGGCGATATGGCTGCGATAATCGGGCGGTGCATGTCGCGGTTGATCTCACGTCGCTCCTGCCGGACGCGACCGGCGTCGACAACTACCTCATTCACCTCGTGACACACCTCGGCAAGGTGGACCAGGCGCGCCGCTACACGATCTTCGTCAACTACGAGGACCGGCGAATGTTCGACGGCCGCCTGCCGGCGAATTTCAGCGTCAGACCCGCGTGCTTCCGGTCTCGCCCGGCCCGGTTGCTCTTCCAGCAGGTGGGGCTTCCAGCCGCCGCCACACTGCGCGGAGTGGACGTCGTCCATTCGCCTGCGTTCCTCATGCCGCTCTACCGTGGACGGCAGCGTCACGTCCTTACCGTGTACGACCTGAGTTTTTTTACACACCCGCAATGCCATATCCCGCTCCGACGAAGCACGCCGTATAAGCTCGCGCTGCTGGCGAGTATTCGCCGCGCGGATCTCATCACCGTGCCATCGCGGTTCACACGCCAGCAGATCCTCGACCTCGTGCCAGGCACGTCCGCCGACCGTTTGCGTGTGGTGAACCCGGGGATCGGCGATGAGTTCCGGCCACCATCGCGGGACGGCGCGCGCCAACGGATCCCCGATTTCCCGCTGCCCTCTTCCTACATCCTCTTCGTCGGCACCATCGAGCCACGGAAGAACCTCGTCCGCCTCGTCGAAAGCTACCGGCGTCTGCGGAAGACCGGGGCCATCGCCGAACACCTTGTCCTCGCCGGCCGGCTTGGGTGGGACTACGAGGAGTTGGTCCGCCTCGTGGCGGCGCCGGATCTGGCCGAACGCGTGCACCTCACTGGGTACGTCACGCAGGGCGATCTTCCTTCGCTCATCGCCGGTGCGCGGCTGTTCGTCTACCCGTCACTCGAGGAGGGATTCGGGTTCCCGCCGCTCGAAGCGATGGCGTGCGGCATCCCCACGATTTCGTCCCGCTCCTCGTCGCTCGGAGAAAACCTCGAGGGCGCCGCCGATCTCGTCGATCCGACGGATGTCGAAGCCCTGGCGGCCGCGATACACCGTTCGCTGCATGACGAGAATCATCGCGCCATGCGGATCGCGCAGGGGTTCGCCTGCGCGGCGCGGTTTCGATGGGACGAGACCGCGCGGCAGACAATCAGTTGCTACGAAGCGCTCGGGGGGGCGGAGTAATGCTGAGCCGGCTATCCGATGTGCTTGTAACGGGGACTCTCCCCCGGTCCTGTGATGTAGCCCACACACTCACCTGCTGCGTGGCAGCAGAGCATCAGCGTCATGAGCGGGACACACGCGAACGCGAGGCCCACGAGGCGGCGTTTCTGCATCACGGTCCCCAGCGTGCGCGCCAGCATGACGGGCGGCAGGATGGCGCACCCGCCCAGGCGGACGATCCGTTCGAACGCGCTCATGCGCGGCAGTCGATACCCGGCGATTGAGCGGCCGTTGTGGAAGTGCAGCACACAGAACGTCCAGAGGCTGAGTCCCTGCACGTGATCCACGACGATCCGATCGTCGGCCACGAGCGTCTGGTTCTGCTCTCGTAATTCGCGGTTGAGGAGCATCTCCATCAGGCCAAGATCGCCGGAGCCGGCACGCTCGAGCACGCGCCGCTTGTACGAAATGTTGGCCTGCAGGGAAATCCGCTCGGTCTCGCCGTTCTGGTGCGGAAGCAGGAAGGGCGCGTTGGCAATGAAGAACCCCGCCCAGTCCCGAAGGTGCTCCGTCGAGGCATTCTCCACTGCCCCGCCTACGGCGACGGCTGACGGGTGTTCCGCATGCACCTGCAGGATCCGCCGGCACCATCCCGGCCGGACGATGGCATGATCTTCGGTGATGGCGACGATGGGCGCGCGTGCGCGGGCGACAGCGGCAGCCCGCAAACCGAAGGCGCCGGCGTCCGGGACCTTCAGCCAGACGACCTCGTCGTACGGCGGCACGAGGGGTTCCTGGAGCGCACGGCCGCATCCATCCGCAATAATGATTTCGGCGCCCACCGTCCGCGCTTCGCGCACGATCGCCGTCAACGTGGGCTGGATGTGCGGCCACGGCGTCCGGCTCGAAACGACGATGGAAAGCGGCACCGGCATTACCGTGAGCTTCCTGGCGCCGCGCCGCACACGGTGGCGCGCCGGGGGTTATTCAAGTCAACCGTCACCTGCACCAGCGTGCGCGTAGGATGCACGCCAAGGTCAAGCAGCGCGGACTTGTAGTCGCCGTTGTCGTTCACCGTCACGTCCACACGAGACACGTACGTTCCCGGCGGGGCGTCGAGCGGCAGCGCCTGACTGTCGGCCGCCATGACCCGTGCCATGGCGCGCGCATCCGCCGCCTCTCCGGCACGAAATGATTGGGCCGTAACCTTC
>JBKJJZ010000380.1:0-5209 GCA_046597705.1 Vicinamibacterales bacterium
GTTCGAACGCGCCGCAGAACGCGAACACGACAACCGCATCAACGGCCTGGACGACATCAAGTTCGCCCGCCTGTCCGATCAATGGCCCGATGCGATACGCAAGCAGCGCGAGCTAGAGGGACGGCCCTGCCTTACCGTTGCGGCGCTTAACCCGTTCATCCGGCAGGTGGTCAACGATGCGCGGCAGAACAAGCCCGCGATCACCGTGCACCCCGCCGACAGCGGCGCTGACCCTGAGACTGCGGAGATACTGTCGGGCCTGATCCGCAACATCGAAGCAAGCTCGGGCGCTGATGTTGCCTATGACACGGCAATCGAGGGCGCTGTCTCCAACGGCTTCGGTTACTGGCGCATCAACACCGCCTACACATCCGACGATACGTTCGACCAGGACATCGTGATCGAGCGCATTGCCGACCCGTTCACGGTTTACGGCGACCCCTACAGCGAAGCGGCAGATAGCTCCGATTGGGAATGTGCGTTTGTCGTCAAGATGCTGTCGCAGGACGACTTCGCCCGCAAGTACAAGGGCAAGGACGCGGTTGATTGGGACGGGCTTGGTTACACCGGCCTCGGCAGTCCGTGGATGGACGGCGATCAGGTCATGGTGGCCGAGTATTGGCACCGCGAGGAAGTCCCCAAGCAGATCGTCGCGCTGTCCAACGACACGATTGTTGGGCTGGACGACTACGAGGAACAGGGCCTTGCCGAGCAGGGCATTGAGATCGTCGGCGAACCCCGCACGGTCAAAAGCCACAAGGTAACGCAATACATCCTGTCCGGTGCCGAGGTGCTGGAAACGGTCGAATGGCCGGGCAAGTTCATCCCGATCGTCCCCGTCTATGGCGATGAGGTCATGGTCGAGGGCAAGCGGTATTTCCGCTCGCTGATTTGCGATGCCAAGGACGCTGCGCGCGAGAAGAACTATTGGCGCACCACGGCGGCGGAGATGATCGCGCTTGCCCCCAAGGTGCCGTTCATCGGCCCTAAGGGCGCGTTTGAGACCGACTTCAACAAGTGGAACACGGCGAACAACCAGAGCCACAGTTACATCGAATATGACGGCCCGGTTCCGCCCGCGCGTCAACCGTTCGTCGGCCCGCCTGCCGGGGCAATCCAGCAGTCGATGATGGCCAACGACGACATGAAGGCGATCATCGGGATATACGACGCTTCGCTGGGCGCACGCAGCAACGAGACAAGCGGCGTGGCGATCAACGCCCGCCAGCGTGAGGGTGACGTTTCGACGTTCCACTTCATCGACAACCTTGCGCGTTCGATCCGGCACGGCGGGCGCATCCTGCTTGACCTGATCCCGAAGGTTTACAGCACCGCACGCATTGTCCGGGTGTTGGGGCAGGACATGAAGCCCGAGACGGTCCAGCTTGCCCCCGCCGAGCAGCAGCAGCAAATCGCGATGCAGGCCCAGGAGCGCGGGCAGGAAATTGCCCGCATTTATGACATCGGCGCGGGCAAATACGATCTCACCGTCAAGGCGGGGCCGTCCTACACCACGATGCGCGAGCAGACCCGCACCGAGCTGGTCGAGATCATCCGCGCGGTGCCCGAAAGCGCATCAATCCTCGGCCCGATGTATCTCCGCAATTCGGATTGGCCCGGTGCCGACGAAGCTGCGGATTTGCTTGAGCAAGGCGGGGCCAACCCCGAAGCGCCTGCACAGGGGCAGATACCGCCCGAGATGCAGCAGGCGATGCAACAGATGCAAGCGCAGTTGCAGCAGCTTTCGCAAGAGAACCAGCAATTGAAGGGTGACCGCACGCTTGAGCAGCAAAAGCTCATGTACGTCGATGTGCCCAATACCGAGACAAACCGCATCAAGGCGCAAGCCGACTTGATCCGTGCCCAACGTGAGGGCGCGGAGCCTGCAACCCCGTCACTCGGGTGGGGACAGGCATAACAAAGCCCACGCTGTGAAGCGTCGGTTTTCCCATAGACGGACAGAGTAAATGGATACCGAGACCACGCCGGAGGCTGAAGCCCCGGAAGTCGAAGTCGAAGCGTTTGAGGACATCGAAACCGAACTGGACGAACACGGCAATCCGGTCGAACCGGAACCGGAAGACGACCACGAGGAAATCGAAAAGGACGGGTTGAAGTTCCGCATTCCGAAGGCGCTCAAGGGCGACTTCCTGATGCAGCAGGACTATACCCGCAAGACCCAGGAACTGGCCGAGCAGCGCCGCACATTCCAGCAGGAACGCGAGCAGTACGGGCAACTGAGTCAGGCGGAGTTAGCCGCGCAGGCCCAGGTTTACACCATCGATTCTGCACTCAAAGAATATCAGCAGATCGACTGGCGCACCTGGCAGGACACCGACCCCGCCGCCGCCTCGAAGGCATTCACCGAGTACCAGTTGCTCAAGGACCAGCGCCAGGGTGCGATGGGCCAATACGCGAACGCACAGCAGCAGCGAACATTGCAGGAGCAGCGGGAATCCGCCGAGCGAATGCAACAGGGCGCAGAAGTGCTCAAGCGTGAGATTCCCGGTTGGGGCGAGGACAAGGCCAAGGCCCTCCTCGATTTCGGCCACCAGCTAGGTTTCAGCCGCCAGGAGTTGAACGAGATCGACGACCCTCGGGTCATCGTCGCGCTTCACTACGCCCACCAGGGCAAGGCGAATGCAGCCAAGCAGCAAACCACGGCGAGGGTGCAGGCCCAGCAATCAGTTCAACCAGCGGCGAAGGTCACGGGCGGCAAAGCCCCGGCCCGCTCGCTGGATGACCGCGCGTCAACCGACGCATGGATGAAAGCCAGGCAGGCCCAAGTCGCCAAACGATAACCGCGAGCATCCGCGCCGTGAGGCGCTGACCCTCCCTTAGATGGACTTTTTTCCTAAGCGATAGTCTGGAAAACTATCCGACAGACAGCGTTTCCGCAGGGTGTGCGGCTTCATTCCAAGGGCCTTTCCGGCCTCATTGAATGACCGATACGACACCCCGTTGATCGTGCAGGATTGGCGGTTTTTGCTAACTTCGCTCATTCGGGCGGAGAAGGCGTCGCCCATCTTGGTGCCGATCGGGCGCGGTGGCGGCTTAATGCCCAATCGAAGAATTGCTTCGCGCTGCTTCGCTTTCGTGGCCTCTGAAGTTGTCATCCCTAGCCGATAGGCGCGCAGCTTGGCCTTGCCGGAATCCGGCATAGGCTGCCGCCCCGTTTCGGGGTGCTGGGCCATGTGCTCGGCCTTTGTAAGCCAAACCAGGTTTACCGAGCGGTTGTCGCCACGATCATGGTTGATGTGATGAATGTCCGTTGCCCCTTCGGGCTTCGGGCACCAGCACTCGGCCACTATTCGATGCGCCAATCCTCTACGCCCCACCGCCTTGTAGCCGCTGGCCAATCGCCACGGCTCATAGGGCTGAAGGTTGCGGAGGAAGCGGCCATCTGCGGACACCGAATATAGGTGGTCAAAGCGGCGGTATTCCACTCCGTCGATGATGATGCGGTCCAAGGTAAGTCTCCTGCTTGAGTAACGGAAGTTGGTCTATCTCATAACACGGATAGATACAATGGCCAATTCGCTTCTCACGCCAACCGCTGTCACGCGGGAGGCCCTTCGCATCCTCCACCAGAAGCTGAACTTCGTCGGCTCGATCGTTCGCGAGTACGATGACAGCTTCGCCAAGTCCGCTGCCAAGATTGGCGACAGTCTCAAGATCCGCCTGCCGAACCAGTACACGGTTCGCACGGGCGCTACCTTGTCGGCGCAGGACACCACCGAATCGAGCGTGACGCTCCAGGTCGCCACCCAGAAGGGCGTTGACCTCAACTTCACCTCGGTTGACCTCACCCTGTCGCTGGATGACTTCGCAAAGCGCATCCTCGACCCGGCGATGTCGGTGCTGGCGGCTAACGTCGAATCCGACGCGCTGTCGATGTACAAGAACGTCTATCAGTCCGTCTGGAACGGCGGTGCTGCGGCGACCTACAACAAGGCGCTCGATGCCCGTGTGATCCTTCAGCGGGCACTTGCCCCGTCGAATGACCGCACTGCGCTGATGGACTCGCTTGGCATGGCGGACATCGTTAAGGACACCAAGACGCTGTTCAATCATCAGGACGCAATCGGTAAGCAGTACAAGGAAGGCTTCGTTGGCCGTGCTGCCGGTTTCGACTGGGCGGAGAACACGATGGTGCCGAGCCACACGCGCAGCGGCGCGAACGGTGCTTACCTGACCAACGGGGCAACCCAGTCAGGTTCGACGCTGGTGGTCGATACCGGCGCGACGGCACCTTCGGCGGGCGATGTCATCACGATTGCGGGCGTGTTCAGCGTCCACCCGGAGACCAAGGTTTCGACCGGCATTCTCCAGCAGTTCGTGGTGGGTTCGGGGGCAACGACCACGTCGTTCCCGATCAGCCCGGCGATTGTTGCCACCGGGGCCACGCAGAACGTCTCGAACACGGCGGCTGATAACTCGGCCATCACGTTCCTCGGGACGGCCTCCACGGCGGTCCAGACCGGACTGCTGTACCAGAAGGAAGCCTTCGCTTTTGCGACTGCCGACCTTATCATGCCGAAGGGTTGTGACTTCACCGCCCGCGAAGTGTTCGACGGCATCTCGATGCGCGTTGTGCGCCAGTACGACATCAATAACGACAAGTTCCCTTGCCGTCTTGACATCCTCTACGGCTACAAGGCGATCCGGCCGGAGTTGGCGGTTCGTTACCACAACAACTAAGACGATCGGGGGCTGGCTTACGGGCTGGCCCCCTTTCTTTTGAGCCCGCGAGCGGTTGCTGGTCATAAGGATGTAGCATGGCGACACTCGGCGAACTCAAGACGCGGATACGGCTTGAAACGAACAAGGACGACATTGCCACGGGCGGGGAAGCCGAAGCCGCGTTGACGCTGGCGATCCAGCGCGCGGTCAAGTTCTTCCAGAACGAGCGGCTGTGGTTCAACCTCGGCAAATCGACCTCTAGCACGGTTGCCAACACGCAGACGGTCGCGTGCCCTACGGGTTATGCCGACATCATCACGATCACCAACAGCGGCGTTGAAGCCCCGCTCAAGAAGGTGGACGTTAGCGAGACGTTCGGCACCGCCACGGGCGTGCCCACGGTTTACTCCGAGTACGGCGACGAGCTGCGGCTCTACCCGATCCCGGCAGCGGTTTACACGCTCACCGTTTACGGCGTGGTTTTGGAAGCGGCCCCGTCCTCTGACAGCGAAACAACGGTTTGGAC
>JBKJJZ010000390.1:0-5747 GCA_046597705.1 Vicinamibacterales bacterium
CGAGACGTTTGTGACTTCAGCCGGGAAAATGTTTTGCCCAAGCTCGGCGGATGTCATCGATATGCTCCTCCACTAGTACCTGAGGCTCAGAAACTAGTGGAGGAGCATATCGATGACATCCGCCGAGCTTGGGCAAAACATTTTCCCGGCTGAAGTCACAAACGTCTCGGCCCACGGGTTTTGGTTGTTCGTTGGCGAGCGAGAATTGTTTGTCGCGTTTGAGCACTTCCCGTGGTTTCGTGACGCTTCGATTCGCGCGATCACGAACGTGCAATTGCCTAGCGCCCACCATCTCTACTGGCCGGACTTAGACATTGATCTCGCTGTCGAGTCAATCGAGCATCCGGAAAAATACCCCCTCGTTAGCCAGGCGCAGCCTAACAAGCCGCTGCAGTCGACGAACGGCAGATGAATTAGACTTTTTCGCGTGACGGCTACCGCCGTTCGCGGCTGAGCGGCAAGCGTTAGGCCGAGCCACCAGACACCACGATGAACAGTCGCAACAGTTTCTCCAGACACACAGCCCTGGTGGCCGTGGTGGGAATGCTCGGCGTCGCGTGCCGCGCATTACCGGGCCTCGCGCAGTCGAGCGCGAGTCTTGTCGGATCTTGGCGCCTGGAGTCAATGTTCGTGCGCGGCGCCAGCGGCGGGACGACGCAGTAATGGGTGACCGTCCAACCGGGCTCATCGTGTACACGGCCGACGGTCACATGGCGGCGCCGGTGTACGACACCCGGAGGCCCAGGCTCGGAGTGCCGTGGGAGTCTGCCGGCCCAGAGGCCGCCCGCGTCGCCTTCGTGGGGCTATCCACGTACTTCGGTACCTACTCGGTCGATCCGTCGGCGCAGACGGTGACACACACGGTCGAGGGCGCTATGGTTCCAGACTGGGTTGGCACGAAGCTCGTTCGCCGCTACCGCTTCTTGACGCCCGATCGCGTAGAGCTTGGCGTGGTGCCTGACGCCCAGTTACCGAGCACCGGCTTGGTGCTCGTGTGGCAACGTGTGCCTTGTGCCAAGAGCGCTGTTCAAGGCCGGCCTAACACGCGCATGAACCCGGCGGCGGCAGGCTTCTGTGGCATCTTCCGGGCGCTCGGTCGTTATCGGGCTGTTATCAGCAGCGCTTGCCGGTTGCGGCACAACGGAGAAGACGATGGACGTCGCGAAGTTGAAGGAGTTTGGAACAAAGTACACCGCGGCATGGTGCAGACAGAACGCGGCTAGCGTCGCAGCCTTTTTCACGGAGGATGGGTCGCTGACGATCAACAGCGGCACTCCTTCCGTGGGCAGGACGGCAATCACCGCCGCCGCCCAGGGCTTCATGACCGCGTTTCCGGATATCGTTGTGGCTATGGACAGCGTCAGCCTTGATGGCGAGCGTGCGGTGTACCGGTGGACCCTGACGGGAACGAACACAGGCCCCGGGGGAACCGGCAGGGCGGTCCGGATCACTGGGTATGAAGAGTGGACGTTCGGTACGGATGATCTGATTGCCAAGTCAAACGGCCACTTCGATGAGGCCGAGTACAACCGGCAACTCGGGAAGTGACCAACCGCCTAGCATCCGAATGCAGCCGGCGCGCGGCTGATCCGGCAACGTTGTAGCTTGCCACAGTTAGTCGGTTCTCTCGAAACTGGTGTTGTCGGGACGCCGCGCTTGCGAGTGCCCCGTGCAATCCGGCGTCTACTTCAGCTTCTCAAACCGAATGTTGGTGATGTCGCCGGCATCGACGACGAACCCGGTGACCCGACCCACGGCGTTCCGCTGGAATCGTACTGCAGCCGGAGTTCCGGTTAGTGCGAAGCGCGTGCCGGTGGTGTCGCGGGCGGCCAACGCCGTCGGTGACAGGTTCCGTCGCTGCAGCGCGATGCCGCTGGGTGACCCGGGGAGGACCGTCCATCTGACATCCGCAGGCCGCTCGTGTGATGCAGCAGCTGTCGCACGGTGATCGGGGTACCGTAGTCGGCACCTCCGGCACGAAGTCACGGACATTCGCATCAAGCGAGAGTTGCCCGCGCAGCACCAGCAGGCCGATCGCCGTCGCCGTGAACTGCTTCGAGACCGATGCGGCGTAGAACGCAGTGCCCGGCGTAATGGCGATACCATGTTCAATGTCCGCGACACCATACCCAGCCGAAAACAGCGTCGCGCCATCACGAGTGATGTGACGGCGCAGCCGGGGGATGTCGGATTCTTGAAAGCGTCGAAGAGCTCGATCACCGCTTGCTGCTTCGGATTCGGCGCAGAAGGTGACCGCGTTCCGTTGGATTGCGCGGAGACAATCGAGATGGCGGCTGCCATACAGAAGCAGGCCACGATCGGCACGCGTGTCATGATCGCACGTCTCACGAGATTAGAAGGTAAGCCAGCATCGCGGAAGGATAGCGCGCGCTGTCACGCTGGTGCAAATGCAGGCAGCGTCCACCGACCACCGGCTTAACCACGCTTGCTGCTGACGGACACAGTATTGAAAAAGCCGCTACGCGGCCGCATCTTATGGAGTGTCCGCAGCAGAAGCCGGCGTTAGGCAGTCCAATCTTAAGAAGTATGGGAGCAACGACAATCTATCTCGTTCGGCATGCGCACGCCGACTGGCAGCACGACGAGGCTCGCCCGCTCTCTGCGGCTGGCCTCGAAGCCTCACAAGTGGTGGGTGCCCTTCTATCGGCGCACCCAATCACAGCCATCTATTCAAGCCCTGCCCGCAGATCGGTTGAGACGGTTACACCCCTCGCCGACCGTCTGCGGATTCGTCCTGAATTGGTGCCCGATCTTCGCGAGCGCGAGTTGCCCGTCGCGCCAAGCGGCGAGTTCGACCGCATCGTCGCGGACACCTGGCGCTCGCCAGAGAGCGCGACGGCTGGCGCAGAATCGAACGTCATTGCTCAGAGTCGCGGGCTTGCGGCCGTCCGAAGCATTCTCACGCGGCATGTTGGTCAGCACGTGGTGGTGTCCACGCACGGCAACCTGCTGGCGCTCATCCTCAATGGATTGGATTCGGCCTTCGGGTACGACTTCTGGCGAGGGCTCTCATTCCCGGACGTCTATCGGCTGGAGTTCGATGCGACCACAATGACTCACGTCGAACGTATCTGGGCTGCCTAACCCACTATTGGAGCCGACGGCGTTGGCGATGTGACACAATTTCGCATCCAGACGCCGCGGCTCAATCGCACGACGTTAGGTGGCTAACCCCAATGAGGTCCAGATGTCAGACATGCAAGGACGCGTTGCCCTGATCACCGGTGCGAGTAGTGGGATCGGGCGAGCCACCGCTCATGCCTTTGCGGCCAAGGGCGCTCGGGTCGTGGTAGCCGCCAGACGGGAGCCCGAGCTCGCGTCGCTGGTGACCGATATCGAGGCAGCGGGCGGCAACGCCACCGCCGTCGTGACGGACGTCTCCGACGCACGCGATGTGGAGCGTATGGTCGCCCGCGCGATCGACACGTACAGCCGTCTCGACTATGCGGTCAACAACGCGGGGATCGAGGGGGAATTCGCGAGCATCTCGGCGCTGGCCGAGGAAGAGTGGGATCGCGTGCTCGGAATCAACCTGAAGGGCACCTTTCTCTGCTTGCAGCATGAGGTCCGGGCGATGCTCACCACCGGGTATGGCGGGGCGATCGTCAACATCGGCTCCGTCAACTCGTTCCTGGGATTCGCGACGGGGGCGGCGTACGTCACCTCGAAGCACGGCCTGATCGGCTTGACGACGTGTGTCTCCGCGGAAGTGGCCTCACAGGGCATTCGGGTCAACCTCGTCTGTCCGGGCATCATCGACACGCCGATGCACCAGCGACTGCGGGGGCTGATCGGCGATGACATTTATGACAAGGGCGTGCTGCCGCAGGTGCATCTCCAACGTGCCGGCCGACCAGAAGAGATCGCACAGGCCGTGGTCTTCCTCTGCTCCGATGAGAGCAGTTACATCACGGGGACCACGCTGACCCCTGATGGGGGGTTCACCCTGACGCTCTGAGCTTGGGCGTTGCCACCTAACACGCGTTGCACCAGCCGGCCGCAAATAGAGGAAAGGGCGGCAGCAGGTGGTGGACGGGCACGCGGCGCTCCACCGGGGTCGATTTAAGAGCAGTGTGTGGGCCAATGAGCGGGTTACCGTGCAGTTCGTGCGGTCCGACGTCGCCTTGGCGCGCGTGGAATGGAACACCCGCGGCGATCTGGAAGGCCCTGCAGACAATCTCCGGCCAGGTCCGCCCCGACCTGCGTATCGTCTCTGTGCTATTGACATACCGACGAGGTAGGCGCATTGTCATCGCCACATCCCTCAAAGTTCGCCCACCAGGAGCAGATCATGAAAAGAGTTCTACAAGTATTCGCACTGCTAGTGAGTTTGCCCGTCCTCGGGTCTGCTCAGACCACTCCCGCGTCCGGCGGTGCCGAGAAGGCGTTGATCGACATCGAACACCGATGGGCGGCGACGGCATTAAAGGGAGACGTCGCAACCCTCGAGACGATTCTCGCCGCCAATTTCACGGGGACCACTGCCGATGGCGCCGTGGAGACCAAGTCGCAGGTCATCGAGAGGACCAAGACCGCCAAATTCACGAAGTCGGAAAGTAGCGGGATGAAGGTCATGATGCTCAATCCCACGACGGCGGTCGTGACAGGCGTCTGGACCGGTCTGGGCACCGGACCCAAAGGCGAAAAGGTCGACACCAGCGAACGCTGGACCGATGTCTTCGTGAATCAGGCGGGTGCGTGGAAATGCGTCGCCTCGCAATCGACGACCATCAAGAAGTGATAACCGAGGGCCGTCACGCAGGGTTCTAATCGCGAACACCAACGACACGGCGAAACGCTTTTATCAATTTCACGGCCGGCACGCGGTCGTGGCGTTGAGAGAAGCGCCCTTCGTGCAGCCTGAAAAGCATGAATCCCACTCGGCCGTCCAGTGACGAAGAACACGTCTTAGCAGTCGTCCGGTGGCCGCGAAGCAGCGGCCACGTCGGACGGGCGTCCGGTAGCTGCACCGGGCCCCGCGCGGCTCGCGGCTGAAGCGCAGGGCGGGACCACTTGCCAGCACGACCGCAGGTGTCGGTTTGTGGCAAATGCGCGGCATCTGGTTCTTCGCAACTCACCCCCGGTCGTTAGAGGGTCGTCTGCCGGGTGAACTCCACGTCGGCAGACAACTTCACAACTGTGGATGCGATCCGGATTCCGCGTGATCCTTCGCGATACGATCGACATCGCCTGCGCGCCGGAACAGGTCTTCCAGTTCTTCGAAGACATGGAGGCCCACTACCTTCCGTGGCATCCGGACCATCGGTTGTTTCTTTGGAAAACAGGTCGAGGTCTCGCCGTTGGCAACGCCTTCTATTTTGAGGAGGTGATCGCCGGCAAACTGCTGAAAAAGACGGTTGCGTTCACTAGGATCGACCGACCATCGCACATCGAATTCGCGCCAACGTTTTGGCTGATGCGGCTGTTCCTGCCGCGCCTGCTGTTCCGCATCGACGTGGCTGCCCCTGCAGTTTGTCGAGTGGACGCCGAGATTCATTTGCGAATGGGCCCGCTCGCCGCCCGGCTTCAGAGGCGCGAGCTCAACGCGATCCGCGAGCACATGCGTCTCGAAGGGCTTAATCTCAAGCGGATCATCGAGAATCACGGCACGCCGCGCGATCACGCTCGTTCTGGATCACATCGAAAGGGCGGATGAGGTGGCAAGCCTCAGTGTACGCCGGCACCACCTGCTACTCGGCTAGACTCTCGCGGATGGCTCGCGTCAA
>JBKJJZ010000318.1:0-16138 GCA_046597705.1 Vicinamibacterales bacterium
ATTCGCGCACGCAACCAGGAGCACCAGGCCGACGGCGCCAAGGAGCACCAGCAACGGGGTCCGCACGTCGCCAACCACGAAGTCTCTTAGCGGCGTGGACGTGAACGTCAGATTGCCGTTCGTTGCGGAGAATGTGGTTTGCAGGGCCGCGCCCACACGGCGAAGATCCTGGTCCACGGCATCAGCAGTCGCGCCCTCGCGGGCGGCGCCAATCACGCCAAGGAATTCAGACCGGCGGCTGGCCGCGGTCGCCGCACTGAACGTCTCGTCATACACGAGCGGTCCATACAGTTCGGCTTCCATCGGCAGATAGGAATCCTCCGACACGACGCCGACCACCGTCTGCGGTCGGCCGCCCAGCGACAGCGTGCGGCCGATGACCGACGGGTCGCCTCCGAACTGGCGCTGCCAGAATCCGTGGCTCAGAATCACCACGTTCTCGTGGCCGGGCTGATGGTCCTCCCGGAGGAATGTCCTGCCGGCGTTCATCCGGAATCCGAGCAACGCGAACAGGCCATCGCTGACGCCGGCGCCCTGGACTTCAACAGGGTCGCCTTGTCCCAGCATGGTGTAGACGACGCTGCCGTACGCTTCCACCTGCTGGAGCGCGTGTGAGTCCTGGCGCACGCTCATGAAATCCGGCGCGGACAGGGAGTACGGCGTGCCGTCCGGATACAGCGTGCGGACGCGGTAGAGCCGATCCGCATCGCGATACGGCAACGCCTGGAGGACTACCCCGTTGACCACGCTGAAGATTGCGGTGTTGGCGCCGATGCCCAGGGCCAGCGTGGACACCGCCACCAGCGTAAAGACCGGCGCCCGCCGCAGCATGCGGAAGGCATACATCACGTCCTGCTTGAATTCCTTGAAGTAGGAAGGTCGGGTCATGCGTTTCTTCTGCCTTTCATCAATCTCGACGCACTCGCGGCGCGGTCCTTCGTAGTCGCCGAATCGCCGCAAGGCGGCGTCACGCGCGTCTTCAGGAGAAAGCCCTTGTGCCTCGAGCTCGCGAATGCGCATGTCGAGGTGAAATGCCAGTTCGCGTTCAACGTCGGGGCGCGGTTCCTTCATTTCGAGCCACGGGCCTTCGGCGACGGCGCCTCCAGCGCGGTAAAGACCGCCGCGGCGTAGCGCCGCCAGTTGTCGGTTTCCACCCGCAGTCTCGCGCGGCCCTTCCGGGTCAGCCGATAGAACTTCGCCTGGCGATTGTTTTCGGACACGCCCCACTCGGACGAGACCCAGCCACGCTCCTCGAGGCGATGCAAGGCCGGATAGAGCGTGCCTTCACCAAGCGCCAGTGCATCACCGGTGGCGGTCTCCACCCACCTGGCCACGGTGTAACCATGCGCGGGACGCCAACTGAGCGACTGAAGGATCAGGAGATCCAGAGTGCCCCTCAGGATATCGGGGCCGGGCAGCGATCGATTCTCTCCCATCGGATTCCAATGGGACGATAGCAGTGCTTCCCCTTTGAACGCAAGGGGAAGCGTTCGCTATCGGAAATCGATCGACCGCAGGGCGCTGCGCACTGGCAGGTAACTGGCACACAGCGCGATGGCCAGGAGCATGGCAACAGAGGTGACGAATGTCACCGCGTCCGTGACAGACACTCCGAACAAGAGCGTGGCCACAAGGCGGCCCAGAAACAATGCCCCGATCGCCCCCACTGCCAGTCCGAGCCCGATCGGACCGGCGGCTTGTTTCAGGAACATCTGGATGATGTGCTGCCTGGTCGCCCCCAGCGCGACGCGAATCGAGATTTCTCGAAGCCGCATCGACACACCGAATGCGCAGACGCCATAGACGCCAACGGCGGCGAGCAGCAGCGCGGCACCGGCAAACGCGGAGACCAGTACCGCGCCAAACCTTGGCGATGCCATCGACTGCTTCACCACGTCGTCCAGCGCGCGGATATTCGCGACGCTCAGATCGGGAGCACCGGTCTGGATCTCGCGGCGCAACACCGGCACGATTTGATCTGCCGGCATCGTCGTGCGGACCAGCAGAGTGGTGGCGAATGACGGGTCTTCGAGATATGGGATGTAGACTTCGAGCGGCGGCGCGGCACGCCGGGTTTCCGAAACGACGTCGCGGACCACTCCCACCACTTCACGACGATTGACGACCCGCATGTCGTAGCTCGTGGACAGGTACTGACCCAGCGCCCTGCCTGCGGGCCAATAGGTTCGGGCTGTGGTTTCGTTCACGATGACCGCGCCTTGTCGCGGCTTCCCCGCTCGTGGATCCGGCAGGAGGGCCAGATCGCTGGCGTCATCGTTCGAAAAGTCGCGGCCGTGCACAAGCGTCATGCCCATCGTGCGGAAGTAATCGGGGCTGACGCGGTGGTAGAACGCCCGGCCCGTCCGCGTTTCCCCTGGAAATGTCAGTTCGGCCGTCAGCAGTTTTCCTGACAGCGGCGGGTCGCTGGACGCTGACGCGGCTTCGACCCCGGGGGTGGCTCGCAGGCGTTGCAGCGCGGCGCTGGTGTCGCTGGCCAGACGCTGCCAGCGATTCGGATCGAGCGTGCGATAGAGCGGCACCCGCGCATCGATGCTGATGACATGCGTGGGATCGAATCCAAGATCGATCGCATTGAGGCGGACAAACGTCTGAGTGAACAGCAAAGCGCCAAGCAGGAGCACAAGGCAAGCCGCGAGTTCCCCGGCAACGATCAGGCGCTGCAACCGGGCTTCGGCTCCTGAACCCGTCATGCGTTCGCTCGAGGGCCGCATCGCCATCTGGAGATTCGGGCGAGACAACCGGAACGCGGGTACGAGGCCCGCCAGAATCGCGCAGACGCCCGCAGCTGCGCCGCAATACATCAAGACCGTCAGATTGAGCCTGGCATCGGCTAACCGCGGGATGCTCTCATCAGCAAGGCGCAGCAGTACAGGTAGCGTCACTCCGGCAATGAACCACCCAGCCACGCCGCCCATGAGCGCAATCAGCAGGGCCTCCGTCAGCAGGAGCCTGGCGATCTGTGCGCGGCTGGCGCCCAGGGCCGTACGCACTGCAAGTTCGCTCTGGCGAGCGAGGCCGCGGGCCAGGAGCAGGTTGGACAAGTTCGCGCAGCCAACGAGCATCACGAACGCGACTGCCGCCAGTAACGTGAGCAGCCCTAGGCGATGCGGACCGGCGATTAGATCCTGGAGCGGCATGACTTCCACCGTCCAGCCGGCGTTTGCCGTGACGGCCATCATCTGCAGGGTCAATTGCGTCGAAAGGGCGTTCCCCCCGGCCTTCAAACGACCGATGGCGCCGTAGTCGCGCGCCGCCCGGTCAACTCTGGCCGGCGTAAACGTCGTCCAGACCTCAGTGCCGGCTGGAAACGAGAGTCCGGGCGGGAGTACGCCAACGATCACGCCGCCAGCCCGCCCCTCCAGGGTCACCGTGCGACCGATGACGCCGCTATCTGAGCCGAACGCCCGCTGCCAGAACTCATGGCTCAAGATGACTTCGCGTTCGACGACGCGTCCAGGCTCTCGTGAGATTGTGAACGTGCTGCCTGCGGCAGGGCGCACACCGAGAAGCGCGAAGAAATTCGGAGTGACGCTGGCCTGACGCGCCTGGGCGGCACCAATGACGACCGGCTCGCTGGACTCTTCGAACAGGGCGACGTCCTGCAGGAGCGTGCTCGACACCCAGTCCCTGGCATTGGCCGCGGCCACGCCAACCCGCGTTCGCCCGTCCGCCGGGTGCGACTCCCACAACCGAATCAATTGACCCGGCTCACGGAACGGCAGCGGCCGCAACAACACGGCATCGACCACACTGAAGATGGCCGCACTGCCGCCGATGCCAATCGCCAGCGTCAGGATTGCGGTGATGGCAAAGCCCGGTGATCGGCGAAGCAATCGCCACGCGAGGCGGAGATCTGGGAGCACCGCCTCGCACTATAAGCCCAGTTGCCGGTCTGACCCGGCCTCGGAACCATCAGCGTGTCCTGGCGCCAAGGCGCCCGACCACTGCGGCTGCCATCGCCTTGACGCCAAAGGCGATCGCGGACTCTTCGACGACGAAGTTCGGGGAGTGCGGCATGGCGACGATGCCTTTCGCTGCGTTGCCCATGCCCAAAAAGAAGAACACGCCTGGAACCTCCGCCTGGAACGCACCGAAGTCTTCACTGAAGCCCTGCGGTGGTTCCTTCAGATCGAAGAACGCGGGCGCGCCGACGACCGCCACCACGTCAGCTCTGGTTGAGGCGAACAGCGCATCGTGATTCGTGACCCCGGGGGCGACGGCGTTCGAATGCATCATGAGTCCCGCCTTCGATGACACCAGTCCGGAGTCGAAGGGGCCAGAGTGAAGGCCGAAGATCGCGTCGGGCTTTCCATCGGCAAAAAGCCCATCGTCCAACATGGCCCGCGCGCCAGTCGCGCGCTCCTCGGACGGCTGGAAGATGAACATCACGCGACCCGCCAGATCGGCTTTCTCGCGCGCGAGGGCTGATGCCAGCGCGAGGCCGATCGTCACATGCACGTCATGGCCGCAGATGTGGCGAACGCCAGGCACGGTCGATGCGAAAGAAACAGGATCCGGCTCGGTCGAACGGACCGCGTCCATATCAGCGCGGTATGCGACGAACGAGCCCGGCCTGCCGCCCGTCAGTATGCCGACGACGCCGTGGCCTCCCACGCCGGTTCGAACGTCGA
This sequence comes from Vicinamibacterales bacterium, assembly GCA_046597705.1. Taxonomy (GTDB): domain Bacteria; phylum Acidobacteriota; class Vicinamibacteria; order Vicinamibacterales; family SCN-69-37; genus SYFT01. The sequence continues at coordinate 4,653 of JBKJJZ010000318.1, forward strand.
GCCCGAGCTTGCGCAAGTGATCGGCCACAACTTTCGCGGTGCGCACTTCCTGCCCTGACAGTTCAGGATGCTGGTGCAAATCGCGGCGCACGGCGATCCATTCCGTCGCCGAGCCTTCCACGTACGTGGCGATGCGCTGGGCCATCGAACCGCGCTGGGCACTGGCGGGAGAAACCGTCAGACCAAGCACAACCGCCATCACCATGAGCCGTGTCATGGTCGAAGCGTAGTCGGATCCCGCTGTCCGAAGGCGAACCGTGCCATTCCTCTCGCGGCCCACGCGCAAGGTCACCGCCGGCTCCACCAGGACGTGGGACCCGCGAACTGAAGTACCCTTCAATCGGAGGCTTCATATGCTCGTCGCGCTCCTTCTTTCGATCGGTCTTGGTCCCGGCCAGCCGCCGGCGGCGGCCACGCCCCAACAGGATCCGAAACTGATCAGGGTTCACGTGCAGACCGGCGAAGACGGCGACCCTGCTGAACTCTCAGCCCGGCGTGAGTCCGTGAAGCACTTGTTGTCAGCGATTGCCGGCAAGAAGAAGGCCGGACTCGTCACCGTGGCTGACGCCTCCGACAGTGTGGACGTTGTCGTGGAAGTCGAACAGCGGGGCTTTACCGTACCGAAGGTGGTCATCGGCCTGAGCGGCGGCATGGGTTCGTCAAACGGGCGCCCCGGGCCCGGCGCACAGCCCGTCCGCATCGCGCAGTTGGGAGTGACGTTTCAGATCGCCGGCCAGAACGCTTCTACGGCGGTGACGAACAAGAACCGCGTGAACGAAAACGAATCGGGCTGGAAGTCCGCGGCCGAGGACGTGGTGAAGCAGTTGGAAAAATGGATCGCCGAACGCCAAGCGGCCATCATCGAGGCCCGCCGGCGGCGATTCTAATCGCGAATGGCGCCCCTGACACTACTTTGTCAGGTCCCCTGTGGAATTGAGGACTGAGGATTGAGGATCGGGATGGCGGATTGCTGATCGCGTGAATGATGGATTGGATGGGGGATTGACCGGCAATGCCGTCCGATCCACGCTCCGCAATTCGTTCAATTTCGATCCTCATTCCTCAATCCTCAGTCCTCAATTCCACAGGGGACAGCTGACAAAGCAGTGTTAGGGGCGCCGTCCGATCACTTGATGCAGCTTCGCGAGGTTCTCCGGCGTGAGCTTCGGTTCTGAATCGCCGAAGATGGCGCGCACCCAGTGACCATCCGTGGGATTCGGGAACAGGATGAAGCGCCGTCCGAACTCACTGCGATCGAGCGTCAGTCGCTTGCGCCGATTCTCGAAGTCGGTCACATAATAGGACCGGCTGAAGTCATTCAGGTTGTCGCCCAGGTACACCACGACATCGTAAGACTGAGACAGTTGGCGTTGCCGCGGTTCCTTGTCTGAAGTCTCCACGAGCACGGTCAGGTGTTCGGCGTCTGCGAAAGGCAACCCCGCGGCGTTCAAATTGCCCAGGGCCAGTTCCAGAGTCCTGGGCCCCTGATCGCGGCTGGTGATGTAAAACACCTCGACACCCGAATCGCGACAGAAGTTCAGGAACTCCAGGGCGCCTGGAGTGGGTTTGACGCGATTCTTCCCGACCCAGGCATCCCATCGCGAGTCATCGAAGAACTGGTCATCGGCTGCCAGCGCTTCGCGCCAATAGTCGCGCGTGTCGAGCACGGTGTCGTCGAGGTCCGAGATGACGGCGAGCTTCTTGCGCCCATCTCGCCGCGCTCGATCCACGTGCATCCTCGCCACGTTGAAGCCCTGTATGTAGAGCGCTTCGTACTCGGCCGCGGTTTCTTTCCACGCCACCGCCATGGCCAGCGCGTTGCTGCCAGGCGGAGATTCAACGGTGGGTGTTGTGTCTTTGCCGCAGCCGGCGAGGGCTGCGGCGATGAGGCACAGTGGAACGAGCGCTCTTCGAATCCGCACGATGCGGAGCTTATGCTACTTGACCACGTTCAGCATGACGTCGAGCTTGACGACTTCACCAGTCGTCTTGTCCGTGGCCACTGCAAACTGCACGGACTGGCCATCGCGCAGGATCGGTGAATTCGTGGATCTGAAGCTCTGAAAAATAGGACCAAGTGCACCCGGCGTGCTCTGGCGAAACACCTGGGAATCGTTCACTTCAAGTGAGAGACGATAGAGACCATCGTTCAACGCTTTGGCGGTACATGTGATGTTGGTTCCCACGGACCGATAGCTGAAAGACGTGGCGGGCACCGACACGCCGTCTTTGCTGGACGAAAATGTGACCTGGGGTACTGGCACGTCGCTCCCCATCTGAATGTTGCCCTGGTCGCCGGTATTGACCCACAACACGAAGGGCAAGCTCGCGGTCTTCTTGTCGCCCTCGAAGCGGGCAATCGTCACCGTCACCTTCAGCGGTACCAACGGTACCGGCGTGACGGTTGTCTCTGCACCTGCACGCCCCGCTTGCTGCGCCTGAACCCGACCTGCCCCGCTCAATACGAGCGCCGACACCAACACCATCGCCGCCATGACTCTCATCGACACTCTCATCTGGTCTCCTTTGTCGCATCAGCGCGACGAATAACCGGGGTCGCACCTGCGGGCCCCGGTCCCTTCCCGATCTCACTCACCACAATCGGCGGCACGACGATGGGATCCACGACGATTGGCTTCGTCGCCATCCCCTCAACTACTGGTTCACCCACGGCGATGGCCAATGGCCGCCCTTGATAATCCGCCCAGATCTCTTGCAGGACGGCGCCCTGATTCGTGATGACTTCAAGGCGCGGCTCGGATGATGCGGTCCTGGCGAGCCGTACCGTATTGCCGGGTCTGAAGACCCGGCCTCCGACAGTTCTTTCGCGCATGGGCGCGGCTTTCGACACAACCGGAAGGGTTGCCTGGACCGGCGCCGCAACCACCTGAACCGGTGCCTCAACCGCCGGCCGCCACAATGCCATTGTCGCCAGACCCACACTCGCTGCCGCGGCGAGTCCCCACCACATGGTCCTGTTCACCGTCTGCGAGCGGTTCACGCGAGCACGCACGCCGTCGGCAAACGCACGCGATGGCTCAACCTGCAGTGCTGCGTCCAATTCCTTCAGCACATCGTCACGGTCGGGGTCGTGGTCCGTCATGTCAGCATCTCCTTCAGCAATTTCTTGGCGTCGAACACGCGAGACTTGACCGTGCCTTCAGGCGCGCCCGTCAAGGCGGCCACTTCTTTCATCGAATGCTCCTGAATCGACGCGAGCACCAGTGTCAGCCGCAGCACTTCCGGAAGTTGATCGATGGCAGCCCACAAGCGCCGAGCACGGTCGGCTTCGATCGCGGCCTGTTCGCCGGATGACACCACCGGCAGGTCAATCGGCACCTGCTCACGCGCAGTCCGCCGGCGGCTGCCGCGAAGATGGTCCAACGCCAGGCGCCATGCCATGCGAACGAGCCACGCGCGGAAGGCTTCGCGATCGCGCAGTTGCGAGAAACCCTTGTAGGCGCGAGCAAAGGCCTCCTGCGCCACGTCTTCGGCATCCTGATGGTGACGAAGCACGCTGAACGCCACCCGAAACGCGAGCGTGGACGAATCGTTGAGCCGTTCTTCGAACTCCTGATCGATGTCGCGCACGTCGGTTACCAGGAATCCTGGCACGGGCTGGGCGAGTTCACGCATGTGTTCCTGTGGTGCAAGACGCCACCGGCCCTTTGCCGGTTGGAAGGGAGTCCCTCCGCGTGGCACTGAACCTGCAAGACTAGAGGCATGCACCGTCGAGAACTCCTTCGCCTGATGAGCCTGGCCTCACTCGCACCCGCCCTGCGATCGGTTCCTTTCGCCCAAAACACGGCACCCAACGTTGAACTGGAGCTGACCGCCGCCCCTGGTGAGGCCGCGGTGTTGCCGGGCGCACCCACGCGAGTGTGGAAATTTACCGGCCGAGTGGTGCGGGGGCCCGCAGGCGCCCTCACTTCCCTGCCTGATTCCTACGTCGGGCCGGTCATCCGGCTGCGCCGCGGTCAGCGGGTGCGCATCAGGTTTCGCAATCAACTGCCTGAACCTTCAATCGTGCATTGGCACGGGCTGGATGTGCCGGCACAGGCCGACGGTCATCCCCGGCTGGCGGTGGACTCCGGCCGTGAATATGTCTACGACTTCGACGTGATCAATCGCGCCGGGACCTACTGGTATCACCCGCATCCTCACATGCGTACGGGCGCGCAGGTGTATCAGGGCCTGGCTGGCCTGCTGATCGTGTCCGACCCCGAGGAAGAGGCTCTTGGACTGCCGTCCGGCAATGGCGAGCTGCTTTGCGTGCTGCAGGATCGCCGCTTCGACTCCGGCAACCAGTTGGTCTACGCCGCGGGTGGCATGGGCATGATGGCGATGATGCAGACCATGAACGGATGGCTCGGCGATCGCGTGCTGGTCAACGGCCGCGTGCAGCCCACAATGAACGTGGATCGGCGGACGTATCGCGTGCGTATCCTCAACGGATCCAACGCCCGCATTTACAAACTCGCGTGGAGCGACGGCACACCACTGACCGTGATCGGCGGCGATGGCGGACTGATGGAGAAGGCGCGCACCATGAAAGCGCTGACCCTGGCCACGGGCCAGCGGGCTGACGTGCTGCTCGACCTGTCGGACCGCCCGGCCGGATCGCTGCTGCGGCTCATCAGCCTGTCGTACCCGGCAGACGCGGTTGGCCGTGCCGGCATGATGGAAGAGACGTCCTCGGTTCCTCAGGGTGCGGCAATCTCCCTGATGGCCTTGCGCGTGTCGAACACCGTTGGCCCGCGCGTCAGCGTGCCCGCTCGGATTTCGGCGCCGCCCGAAAGTTGGGCGGTGAACACCGCCGCGCCCGTGCGACGCGTGCCCCTCTCGTTCCGACAAATGAACTGGTTCCTTGCCGGGCGCACGTTCGAGATGGGCGCGGTGGCCGCTGATGAAACCGTGGCGGCGGGTTCCACGCACATCTGGGAATTCGTCAACGAGTCCAACCCGATGGGCATGATGATGGCGCATCCCATTCACATGCACGGTCGGCAGTTTCGAGTGCTTTCACGCTCGGGCGCAGAGGGTAATCCGCTGAACGAAGGCTTCAATGACTCCGCGCCCACCGACACCGTGCTGGTACTGCCGGGACAGACGGTACGCGTGCAGACGACCTTCTCGCGCTTGCCGGGGCTGTATCTCTATCACTGCCACATCCTCGAACACGAAGACATGGGGATGATGCGGAACTTCAGAGTGGTGTGAGGATCAGCCGCACTACCTGCCTCCGTACGTCACTTCGCGATTCCGACGACATCGATCCTGGCGCCATCTTTTCCGCGTCGCGTGGCTGCAACGCCCACCTGACGCCAGTTTTCTGCCCACTGGACTGCGGGATCGCCCGTGACCCCGACCAGGACGACCACGCCGCGATTTCCGGACACGAACGCGTACGCGGCGGAGAGCCGCTTCCCATCGACGGACACCACCGGCGATCCCAACTGGCCAGCCTCGTGGAATTGTCCCAGGGCCGGGCCCAGCGCGGACTCGACCACGCGATGGCCGGCCACGTACGCGTCGGCACACCGTTGTTGAACCGGGCCCGGCCGTTGGGCCATCAATCCTGCCTGTGAGTGATGGATGCCGCCGATGCCAAACGCGCGGTCAAGAACACCCAGCGCGAAGAAGCCGGCCGGATCGTCCCACCGTTGCCGGCCGGTCTCGCGGCCCGGGCGCTCATCGGCGCCCATGGGTTCGTTGTTGATGACAGGCACGTCGTGCGCCTCAGCAATCGCGAAGAGCGCCCGGACGCGAGCCACTTGTGGCCACATGGCGCCGCCGCGATCGAGATGTGCCGTGATGTAACTTCCGCCCGCTGTCGCGTAGCGTCCATTCACCAGTTCGTCCGTGTTCGCGGCGCCCACGGCCCAGACCACGCTGCGCGGCGTGACTATCTCATCCCCCCACGCTTGAAGCCGGTCAGGTGTCAGGTCCTGCGCCTGTGTGGGATTCCCCACTTCGTTCGCCAGTTCGAGCACAACGCCGCGACGACCGGCCACTGTGGCAGCGACACCATCCAGATGCGCCTTCGCGTCGTAGCCCGAAGCCGTGTCTGTCAGCGCGGTCACTTCGACCACAAGCCCGCGTGCCGCTGCGCGATCGAGTAACGCAGGCAACGCCTGCCGCGCGCCTTCGGGTGTTTGTTGCGCCCATGTCAGTGCGCCAGCAAACACTCTCACGCCGTTGAAACCGGTCCTGGCGGCCCAATCGAGGAAGGCCGTCTGTTGTGACGGCGTCCGCGCGAGCAATGTGAGGCCCGAGACCCAACGCGGGATGTACGGCCGACCGCTCTCGTCCACGAACTGCGTGCCTTGCACGCTGAGCTTTGGAACCGAACTCGCCGACTGGAGTGCGCCGGGCTGTGCGCCAAATGGCACGGCCACCCCAGTCAGCAGAAGCAGGATCAGTCGGAGCCAGGTGCGCACTCCTGACTCTAGATCATCATGCCTGGTCGGGATTGCCGCGTCCGCGGCCGTCGCTGTCGTGTTTGAATTTCTTGCTGCCCGGACCGTCGCCACCGGGCTTGTGAGAACCCACTGAACCCTTCGGCCCCTGCGCTCGAAAGTTCTGCCCCTTGCTGCCAGTATTTCCACCAGCATGCTTCCCAAGCCTGTCGGTCGGACCGCTCTGCTTCTTTCCCGAGACGGTCTTCTGGTGGCCATTGTCGATAATCTCGTTCTCTTTTTGGTCGAACTTGGAGTCCATCCACACCTCGACGATATGACAAAGCAAGTGCCGTGCCCGCGGTGACGCCAGGCGTGCTGGCAGTGGTCTTGCAATTCGAGTCAGAGACGCTCAGACACGGCAATTCGGAAACACAAATGGAGATTTGAAACATGGCACAAAAGACACTGAAGGAAGCGTTCATCGATGAACTGCGCGACACGTATGACGCCGAGCGCCAGCTCACCAAGGCGTTGCCGAAGATGGCAAAAGCCGCGACCTCCCCGGATCTGAAAGAGGCTTTTTCGAGCCATCTCGAAGAGACCCGCGGACAGATTGAGCGGCTCGAAAAGATCTTCGAGTTGCTGGGTGAGAAGGCGCGCGGGAAGCACTGCGCGGGCATCGCGGGAATCATCGAGGAAGGCGCGTCGATCATGGAAGAGGATTTCGACGACGCCACGATGGACGCGTCCCTGGTCGCCGGTGGCCAGCGGGCTGAGCACTACGAGATGGCAGCGTACGGCACGCTTGTCGCCTGGGCCCGCGAACTGGGCCACAGGGAAGTGGGCGAATTCCTGCAAGAGACGTTGAACGAAGAGAAAGCCGCCGACGAGAAGTTGTCTGCGCTCGCTCAGGACGGAATCAATCCGGAAGCCGCCAAGGGATCCGATTCCGAAGACGAAGACGACGAAGAAGACGAACCGAAGCCGGCACGCAAGTCCCCCCGTGGCGCCAGCCAGGGCGCTCGGACTGCGGGCCGCCGTTAAGCATCATCAAGGTATTTGCGACGGGTCCGGGGGCGTATCCCCCGGACCCAGCTGCAAGCTACTTCGCTCTCTTACAAGCCGTCGGCCAGGTCTCACAGGGCCCGACGTCGAGCAGCCGCGAGTACCGCAGCCGGCTCGTCCTGTCCCCGGCAACGATCTCGACGATAAGCGCTTCGCCGTCGCGCGAAAGCGTTTCCTTCACCGCCGTGGCCGCGCCGCCGCTGGTCAGCGTGCGCCCTTCCGCCACGAGCGTCTTGCCAACCCATGACGAGTTCATCGTGATAGTGCCGTCCTTGGTGTCCGTCGTCGTGGCACGACCCGGGCGATAGAACCTCGTATGACCCGTGTTGATCGCGCTTTCGACGATCAGTGTGCCGTTCGCCGGCTGGGTGACGAAGATCCAGGTTGGCGCGCCGGCGGCCATCAGTCCTGAAAACCCTGCGCCGTCGGTGATCATGCTCATGCCCGTTTCGAGTTTCCACGAGCCGGCGAGCGCCGCTGGCGGTGAGGGCGGTGCAGCCAGTGGTGCAAGCCGTTCGTACGGACCGGGCGTGCCCGGGCGACTTGAGCTCGAGTCGCCACCTGCAGTTCCGGGCGCCGCTTTACCAGGCGCCCCAAGATTTAGCGCAACGATCTTCTCCCGGTCCCTCGCAAAAAGCGTCGTCCCCACAAGGGTCGGTGCCGTCCACGACGTTGTGTCAAACACTTTGGCGCGCGCCAGGATCTGCGCGCCGGTGGGCGACAGCCGCGCGAGCGCCAGATCGCCGTCTTCGTTCATGACGATGGTCTTGCCGTCGGCGTGGAGGAGGCTGGCGCGAGCGAACCCGCGAGTCTGCCAGGCCGATGTGCCGTCTTTGATGTTGAGGGCCGTCAGGAACGCCGGGCCGAAGTCGCCGGTGGTGCCGTACACGAAATCGCCGACGCGGATGGCGCCCAGGAACATGAATCGCACGCGGTTGGTGAACCACAGTTCGTCGGTGTTTGTGATGTCCCCTGTCTGCGTGAGTTGAATCGCGCGGCTACCGGCCTGGTATGCGGACGACATGAAGAGCACATGGTCCGGCCCGAAGAGCGGAGTGCTGCAGTTCAAATCGTTGCCGGGGTCGTGTGGGTGCGACCAGAGAATTGCGCCCGTGGATGGATCGAGGCCCGTGATCGTACTGCCGGCAAGGAAGACGACCTGCGGCCGGCCGCCCATCTCGATCAGAATTGGCGCGGCGCCCGAGGTCAGAAAGTCGCCGCTCTTCCAGACAACCGCGCCGTCAGTCTGGCGGAATGCCATGACCGACTGGCCCGGCCCGCCCACGCTGCAGATGATCGTGTCGCGGAAGGCAATCGGGCTGCAGCCGTAGCCGACCTTCACGACCGGGCGAATCAACAGCTCGGGCGACTTGAACTCGGTGATGAAGTCATGGGACCAGAACACCTTGCCCGTACGTTTGTCGAGCGCGAACAGCTGCTGGTTCGTGCCGACGGTGAAGACGCGATCGCCGACTACCAGTGGCGTGGAGTGCGGACCGGCGCCAAAGCTGAAGTCTTCCTGTCGCGAGGGATACGTATGTTCCCAGAGTGTGGCGCCGGTTTTCGCGTCGAGCGCGGCAACCACTTCTTCGCTCTTCCACGGTCCGGCTTTCGCGCGTCCATTCCCCGACCGGTACATCGTGAACAGCCGGCCATCATCCACGACAATCGCCGAGTGGCCGGTGCCAAGCGGACGAGTCCAGATGACCGGCGGTCCGTCGGCCGGCCACGAGTCCGCAAGGCCGGTGGACGATGAATGAAAGTTGCGCGACGGTCCACCCCACTGCGTCCAGCCGGCTGTGGTGGGCGACGGTGCTTGATCATCGCCTGCGCGCGCGACCGGCGTCAGCGACAGGGCCAACAGCGCGCTGAGCAGGAGCGTTCCTAGTTGGAGCATGAGGCGCATTCTACTGTGCTATCGGGAACACCACGATCGGGCCGTGTCGCGGTACACATGGACGTCACTACAATTCGCGCATGGGAGGGCTGACCGATGTCTCATTTGGATATGCCTGTTGAACCGCTGCCGTTGCGATGGCGTCTTGTGAAGGCTGGACTGGTTGTGCTGGCGTGCGCGTCCCTGTGGAGGGTGGTCGGCTGAGCTGAGTCCGACTCACCTTCAATCCCATCGCAGAGCGCGCGGCCTGAGCCGTGGCTGCGTCGTGCGCGTTCGTCGCGCGCGTCATTGGGGAAACTGCTGCGGGCTGGTGTCGTCCGCCTTCGCGAAACACTCGCTACGCTCGCCGCTTCGGCGGGACATCCTTCGCACCCGCTCATGGCTCGCCCAGCCGTAGCTGCGATACGCCTGCGCCATGCACTCACTGCGTGAGCGGCTCCGGCGCACAAGGCGAAGCGAGCGTTTAGCGAAGGATGGTGAGCCCGCTCGGAATCGAACCGAGAACCAACAGATTAAGAGTCTGCTGCTCTGCCAGTTGAGCTACGGGCCCACAAAAAGGTGGGGTCGAACTTCTGCGCTCCGGTGATGGCACCATCCGAAGCTACTTACACTTGCGCCGGTCTCCCTGAGCATGTCCCCGTCGGTCGTCCACCTTCGCGAAACACTCGCTTCGCTCGTCGCTTCGGCGGACATCCTTCGCGAGCGCTCACTTGGCTCGCCAGCCGTAGCTGCTCGCGTAGCGAGCGTTCAGCGAAGGATGGTGCGCCCGGCAGGATTCGAACCTGCGACCTTTGGCTTCGGAGGCCAACGCTCTATCCAACTGAGCTACGGACGCATGCCGACGACGATCCGTTTCCTGTTCATGGTGCGCCCGGAGGGACTTGAACCCCCAACCTACGGGTTCGAAGCCCGGTGCTCTATCCAATTGAGCTACGGGCGCACAGCAATGAAGCGTATCACAAGGATCCGGCCGGTACGGGCAAGGGATTCCTCGCGAAACACAAATCCGCCACTTCGCGTCCGCCGATGATGTGCTCCTGCAGAATCCTCTCGGCGTTTTCCGGCGTGACGCCTCGGTACCAGGTGCCTTCCGGGTAGACGACCGCAATGGGGCCGCCGACACAGATACGCAAACAACTCACCTTGCTGCGATACGCAGGGCCATCCGGGCCCGCCAGCCCAAGTTCTTTCATGCGCCGCTTGACGTAGTCCCACGTCTCCTGCCCGCGCTCCGGGTCCACGCAATCGGGCCCAAGGCACACAAACAAGTGCCGCGTCAGTTTGCCGATGCCGAACATCTCGGCAGAGACCTCAGGGCTCGTTCTATTTTTTGCCATTAACTTTGCCGATCTCAGGTATCACAAAGCCGGTTCTACGGGCAGCCCCGCTTTGCGCCACGCGCCCATCCCGCCCACCAGATTGATGACGTTGTCGATGCCGTGTGCTTTCAGTACGCTGGCGCCAATCGCGGACCGCGCTCCACCCTCGCACTGAAGGACGATGGGTTTGTCGCGAGGAATATCCGCGAGCTGATCCGCCAGATAGCCAAGCGTGATGTGTTGCGCACCGGCAATATGCCCGCCGTTCCATTCGTTCTGATTGCGCACGTCCAGCAGCGTGACCGCTTTGTGCGCCAGTGACTCAGTGAGGTCCTGAACCGTGACCTGCGGCAGCGTGTCCAACGGGCGCTCGCCGGCCGCCCACGCGTCGATCACACCGGCATCGAAATAACCCGCAATCTTGTCCAGGCCAATCATCGCCAGATCTCGCGCCGCGGTATCTATCGCCGCGGTCGCCCCATCGATGATCAAGTAGAAATCCTGGTTGTAGGGCACAAGCCATCCGGCCCAGGTGGTGAAACTCGCGTTGAGGGGGATGCTGAGCGTGCCGGGGATGTGCCCGGCCGCATACGCGGCGGCCTTCCGCGTGTCGATCACCAATTCGCCGGGTCTAAAGACCCGGCCTCCATCGGAGAAGACCCGGCCTCCGTCTGCGTCGAGCTGCAGGAGTTCAGGTCGCTTGAACCCGTTCAGGATTCGGGGCCCCTCCTTGTTCACGCGTTTCATCTCGGCAAAGTACTTGGGTGGCTCGGGCTGGCCGGCCAGCACGGCCGCCACGAACTC
>JBKJJZ010000125.1:0-2802 GCA_046597705.1 Vicinamibacterales bacterium
GCATGCCCAGTTCGGTGTGGAGGAGCAGTGCGCCGTCCTGCGGCACGATCAACAGCTCGCCGTCGGAATCGAAGAAGTAGCGGTCGGTCATCGACCGGTTCGCGGCGTACAGATGAATGCCGATGCCGGTTCCGGCGGCCGCATCGCCGTTGCCGGCCAGCGTCACCAATCCCTGTACGAAGTCGGTCGCCGACCCTGGCAGCGGGAGCGGGTCCCAGCGCAGCTGGTTGGGTGGCGTCACCACCTCGTCGAACGGACTGGCGCGCAGCATTCCGGCGTCCATCCGCACGAACGGCGGATGCCCCGCCGACGGCCGGATCCGGTAAAGCCATACGCGGCGATTGTGCGCACGCGGCGCGGTGAATGCGGTCCCGCTCAGTTGCTCGGCATAGAGCCCCAGGCCGACCCGTTGCGGAGAATTCTGCCCCACCGGCAGCGCGCCAGCGACCGCTTCGCTCGCGAACTCGTTGCCGAAGCCGGACTGATAGCGCAGCCCTGTCCCGGCAGTTGCGGCGGTGGTGTCTTGTGCCTTGATGATTTCATCCATCGCATTGCCCCGGGCTCGCCAGGCAAGCCGTGCGCTGCCTCGATTACGTTTGGTCGAACCTCTTGCCATATCCTAATTGGCGGCCCGCCGATGTCAAGTTCTCTGTTGCCGGGGACTGGTTTCAGGACGACTTGGCTCGCTCGCTCATCCCATGCTGCCGCGCTTGTCGATCGTCACTAGCGATTTCGCTGCGACGAATTGGTGTCGGCGTCGCCTGCGCGTTCATCCCGCGTCCGCGCGCAGGACTTTATCTTGTAGGCCACGCGAATTCATTCAATAATAGCGCCGCCAGGGCCACAACTTGCCGGGCCCACAATCAGCCGGCAACCGAGCCGGCGATCTCCCCAAGGAGGAGTTCCATGCATCTTTCAAACTATGTACCGTTCACGCGCAGCCTGTTGCTCGGCATTGCATTGGCAGTTTCGTCGTCCGCCGCGCTTGCGCAGAACCGCCAGTTCTCGTTCGCCTACGACCAGCCGAAGACCAGCGGTTACGGGGTGGGTGCCGAGATGTTCAACAAGAAGCTGATGGAATTGAGCAAAGGCACGCTCTCGATCAACCAGTATCCGGGAGCACAGCTCGGCACCGAGGCGCAAACGCTGCAAAAGGTGCAGACCGGCGACATCGACTTCGTCATGCTCTCCACCGCCAATGCCTCGACGGCGCAGCCCGAATCTGGCGTGTTTTCGCTGCACTACATCTTCCGTGACGAAGCTCACGCCATCAAGGTTCTCGCCGACCCTCAGGTGATCGCAGCGATGAAGGAGCTGTATGCCTCGAAGATGAAGGGGGCGCATATGCTCGGCCTCGGTTCGCAGGGCCTGCGGCACATGTACAGCAAGAAACCGGTGCAGACGGTCGCCGACCTGAAGGGCGTCAAAGTGCGCGTACAGGCGACGGTGACCGAAGATACGCTGTTCCCCGCCTACGGCGCGCAGGTGGTGCACATGCCTTTCGGCGAGGTCTACACATCTTTGCAAACCGGCGTCGTCGACATGGCTGAGAACGGCATCAACAACTACCTCATCAACAAGCATTACGAGCCGGCACCGGTGCTGTCGCTCACCGAACACGAGGCCAACAACGCCGCGCTGTTCGTCAGCGACAAGGTCTGGAGCAGCCTCTCGGCCGACCAGAAGAAGTGGGTTCAGGCCGCGGCCGACGAAGTCAGCCAGAAGGAACCGGCGGCCGCGTTCAAGCTTGAGCACGAGGCACTGGCGAAGCTCGAGAAGATTGGTGTGAAGATCGTCAAGAACGTGGACAAGAGTGGATTTGCGCAGATCAGCAAGCCGATCCAGGACAAGCTGGCGTCGGACCTGGGGCCGAATGCCGTGAAGGTTCTCGCGCTGGTTCGCAACGTGAAGTAGTCGGATTTGTGGATGAAGCGGGGAGCCGGCCGGTTCCCCGCTTCGTTTTTTCTGATCCGGATGAGAGGGTGAGCATGGCATTCGACGGACTGGTCCTGCAGGAACAACGCCACCTGAAGTGGCGTGCACTCGACCCGCTCGAACAACTCCTGATGATCCTGTGCGGTATCGCCATCGGCGGCTTCTGCATACTGGTCATGTGCGACATCGTCACCCGCACCATCGGCCGCCCGTGGCTGTGGCTCCAGGAAGTGACGATGACGTTCTTCATCTACGGAATCTTCGTCGGCGTCGGGGCGGCCACACGGCGCAACGATCACCTGTACCTGGCAGTACTGGCGGAATCAATGAGCGGCAACCGCCGGCTTTTCTTCGAACTGTTCAACCGTTCGGTCGTGCTCGCAGTTGCGCTCTGCATGATCTGGTTCGGCTCCCTCAACGTCATCGACGGATTCACGAGCCTGCGCATGCCGTCGATGACCCCAATGGCGTCTTTCTATGCGGCCATTCCCCTGTGCGGAATCCTGGTTTCCCTCTTTACCATCGAGCAGATGGTGAATGGCTGGCGCAACGGCTTTCCCGACATCGGCGCCGACGAACGCAGGAAATCGCTATGACCGCCAACGGCACGCTCATATTCCTGATGGCTTTCCTGTTCCTGTTCCTCGGCTACATGGGGGTGCCGGTCGCCTTCGCGCTGATTGCGGCGGTCCTTGCAGTGACGGCGTTCACGCCGGTCAGCCTCGCCTCGATGATGGCGCAGCTCTTCAACGGCATGGATGTCGAGGCATTGCTTGCGGTGCCGTTCTTCCTGCTGGTCGGCGACCTGATGAGTTCTGCCAACGTCACCGGCCGCATGATCGTGCTCTCGCAGACGCTGGTCGGCCA
>JBKJJZ010000167.1:0-11308 GCA_046597705.1 Vicinamibacterales bacterium
AGCGCGCGTTCCTGCTGTAGGTTCTGCATGCCCTTGCCGCGCTCCACCACGATGAAGCAGTTGGATTCCTGTGCGTAAATCCGGATGAGCGCGGACGGCGATCCCAGTGAATAGTTACGCAGCCACATGAGCACTTCGTCAGTGGGTTCGTTGACGGCAAGCGTCCCGTAGGGCGCGGCGCATTTCTCAATCTTGTTCTTGTCCTTGTCGCTCTTGTCTTGAGCGTTGGCGGGGGTGGCCACAATCAGCGACACCGCACAGAGCACGGCAGACGAGGCGAACAGGGCGAAACGGGAGTGGTTGGTCATGGGGTAACAGCTCCTCCGATGGAGCGCGATTATACCCCGGGCACAGGAGTTCGACCGGCCTCAGAGTTTCCCGCGGAGCCTGGCCCTTCCAGCCTGGCGGGACGCGCGTGTCGCCTCGCGCTGGCCATCAATCGACCACTCGCCCGCGCCCGTCAAGGCGAGGCACACCAGCGCCCCGATCAGGAGCACGCTGTACTCGTATCCCTGGCCGCGGTCGGATACGCCGGTCCAATTGAGGAAGAACCCGTAGGTCCATTGCGCTTTCCAGATCGCCACGGCGACCACGGCCGCCAGCAGCGGCGCGGCCACGCGAGCGAACCAACCTATGGCCAGCAGCACGCCGCCGAGAGTCTCAATGATGCCGACAAGGACCGCCAGCGGAAAGGCGGGAGCAAGACCCATGGCGGCGAAGGATTGGGCAGTCAGGTCCAGCCCGCCGGTCCCGATTCCGGGGCCCGGCCAGAGGCCGAACAGTATGTGTGCCCCGTGTGCGATGAAGACGGTGGCCAATGCCAGCCGCAACACCGCAAGACCGAGTCCAATCACCTCGCCCCCCTTACTGAACCGGTATTGTGCCACTTTCCGCGTTATGATTCGCGGTAATTTCGGCAACAGAAATGTGAGGGATGCGATGTGGACTCGACGCCAGTTCCTGAACCGCACGAGTACGGCCGCCGGCGCGGCACTCGCTGTCTACAACCCTCGCGGACTGGACCGGCTGCTCGAGGCGAGCGCGGCTCAAAGCGGACGTTCCCTTGTGGATGTGGCGCGCGATGAGGATTTCTGGCGCGTCGTCCAGGACGGCTTCACGCTCGATCGCACCATCGTCAATCTCAACAACGGTGGTGTGTGCCCTAGCCCACGAGTGGTGCACGAGGCATTCAAACGCTACCTCGATATTTCGAATCAGCTGCCCGCGTATCACATGTGGCGGATCCTCGAGCCCAACATCGAGAGCGTGCGGCGCGACCTGGCCCATGACATTGGCGCAGACCCCGAGACCATCGCGATCACCCGTAACGCCAGTGAGTCGCTCCAGACTGCGCAACTCGGCATCAATCTGAAACCCGGCGACGAGATCCTGTCCACCAACCAGGATTACGGCCGCATGATGAACACGTGGGAGCAGCGCGTCCTGCGCGACGAGGTCAAGCTCACGAAGATTCAGTTTCCCGTGCCGCCCACGCAATCCGATCTGGTGCAGCGTTTCGAACGTGCGATCACGCCGAACACGAAGGTGATCCACTTCATGCACATCTCGAACCTGACCGGGCACATCTTCCCCGTGAAGGAGATTTGTGACCTTGCGCGCAAGCGCGGCATCCTCACCGTCGTTGACGGCGCCCACGCGTACGGACACTTCCCGTTCAAGATCACCGACTTTGATTGCGACTACTACGGGTCAAGCCTTCACAAGTGGCTCCTCGCACCGATTGGAACTGGTCTTCTATACGTACGGCCCGATCGCATCGAGAAGACCTGGGCCCTGCAGCCGGCGGCGACCTCGCAGTCGAAGAACATTCGCAAGTTCGAAGAAATCGGGACCCATCCGGCCGCCAATCACAACGCCATTGCCGAAGCGCTGGTCTTCCACCGCGGCATCGGAAGCGAACGGAAAGCCGCCCGCCTGCGCTACCTCAAGGCACGCTGGGCCGATCAACTCACCAAGCTCGATCGGATCCAGCTCCATACCGGCATGGACCCCGCCCACTCGTGCGCCATCGGCACGGTCGGCATCAAGGGAATCCCACCCAACGACATCGCCGCGAAGCTGTGGGACACCCAGAAAATCATCGTCACGGGCATCTCAGTGGGTGAGCCGCAGACTCTGGAATACCAGGGGATTCGCGTGACCCCGAACGTCTACACCACCGTAGACGAAATCGATGTGTTCATCGATGTGATGACGAAGCTCGCCAAGAGCTAGCTGTGTCGGGGTAGGATCATCCGCATGCCTACGCAGGCGCCAGTGCGCGTTGCCACCCGTATCCACGGTTTCACCTACGCCATTCGCAATGTCGTGGCTGAAGCCCGGAAGGTGGAGGCCGCAGGGCAAACCGTTCGCTACCTCAATATCGGAGACCCGATTCCTTTCGGGTTCCAGACACCACCCCACCTTGTTGAAGCGGTCGCGCAGGCGATGCGCGACGGACACAACGGCTACACGGCGTCGGTCGGAATCGCGCCGGCTCGTGAGGCGGTGGCCGCGGAATATGAATCGCGGGGCATGCCGGTGGGTCCGGATCGCATCATTCTCACGGCCGGCACATCCGAGGGCATTGAACTGGCGCTTGGGGCGATGGCTGACGCGGGCGACGAAGTCCTTGTGCCCACGCCGACCTACCCACTTTACACGGCGGTGTTGGCAAAACTTGGCGCACGCGCGGTGTTCTATCGGACCGACCCCGACAATCACTGGCTGCCGGACCTCGACGACCTCAAACGGAAGATCACCTCGCTCACACGGGCGATTGTCGTCATCGATCCCAATAATCCCACCGGCGCGGTGTACCCGGAAGCCACACGGCGCGCCTTGATCGCGCTCGCGCATTCCTCCGGCGTGCCGATTCTGGCCGACGAGGTCTACGGCGACCTCGGCTTCGACGGCCCCTCACCGCTGCTTGGCAGCCTCGATCCGGATGCGCCGATCCTGTCGTTCTCTTCCCTCTCGAAGGCCTACATGGCGCCGGGCTGGCGCGCCGGCTGGCTGTGCGTGGGACGCTCCGACCGCCTGAACGACGTGCTTGCGGCAATCAAGAAGCTGGCCGACGGCCGGCTCTGCAGCACCGGACCGATGCAGTACGCGATCAAGGCGGCCCTTACCGGCGACCGCAGCCATCAGCAGGAGTTCGTCCGCCAACTCGCAGTCCGCGCCTCTCTCACCGTCTCGCGGCTCAACGCGATTCCTGCCATCACATGCGTGGCGCCACAAGCCGCGTTTTACGCCATGCCGAAAGTGGCGCTGCCGCCGGGCAAGACCGACGAGGACTTTGTGCTGGCGCTGTTGCGCAAGACCGGCATTCTCTGTGTCTACGGTTCAGGCTTTGGCCTTCCGGCCGAGGATGGATTCTTCCGCGTGGTATTCCTCGCGCCGCCTGACACGCTGAGCGCGATCTACGACGACATCGCCACATTCACCTCGGAGTGGACGCGCTAGTGAAACTCTCGATCGTCATGCCCGCTTACAACGAAAAGCGGACGCTTCGTGAGATCGTCGATCGCGTGCTTGCTGTTGACCTGGGGGATCTTGAAAAGGAACTCATCATTGTTGACGATGGGTCCACGGATGGGACCAGAGACATTCTCGCCACGCTCGACGGCACCAGCGGCATCCGCGTCGTCTATCAGCCGGCCAACCAGGGCAAGGGCGCTGCGGTGGCGCGGGGTCTCAAAGAGGCCACCGGCGACATCATGCTGATCCAGGACGCCGACCTCGAATACAACCCCGACGAATACCCGATGCTGCTGCGGCCCATCCTGCGCGGTGACGCCGACGTGGTGTACGGATCGCGCTTCCTCGGATCACCTCAGGGCCATCGCGTCCTGTACTTCTGGCACTCGATCGGGAACAAGATGCTGACGCTCCTCTCGAACATGGTGAGCGGCCTGAATCTGACCGACATGGAAACCTGTTACAAGGCCATGACCCGGGAAGTGGTCAAGCGGCTGGATTTGCGATCGAAACGCTTTGGCGTGGAACCAGAGATCACCTGCAAAGTGGCTCGACTTCGTGCGCGCATTTACGAAGTGCCCATTTCCTACAACGGCCGCACGTATGCGGAAGGCAAGAAGATCGGATTCAAGGATGCGGTGCAGGCCGCATGGACGATCCTGCGCTTCTCACGATGGGAAGCGCCCGAGAGCGATGTTGGCGCCGTCACGCTGCGGCGCATGTCGAAGCTCGGCGTCTACAACCGCTGGCTGCACGATCAGTTCGACTCGTTCCTCGGCCGCCGCGTGCTGGAGGTCGGATCGGGCGTCGGCAATCAGACACGGTATTTTGTGGACCGCGATCGGGTGATTGCGTCGGACATCGAGCCGCACTACGTGCAGGAACTGCGCTCCACCGTGGGGCAGCGATCCAATGTCCGCGTCGCCTCGTTCAGATTTCCGCTCACGCCCGCCGACCGGGAAGATCTGGCCACAGAGCAGATTGATTCAATCGTCTGCATGAACGTGCTGGAACACATCGAGAATGATCGTGAGACGTTGACGGACTTTGCCAGAGTGCTTCCGGAAAAAGGCCACCTGGTACTGCTGGTCCCTGCGATGCCGTCCATCTACGGTTCGCTCGACAAACATCTGGACCACTTCCGGCGATACGACCGTGAACCTCTTCGACAGTTACTGACGGAGACGGGATTTGAGGTCGAGGCGCTGCGCTATCTCAATCAACCCGGCGTATTTGGCTGGTGGTTGAATTCCCGTGTCTTGAAACGGCGCGTGATTCCGCGGGCGCAGGTGGGCGCCGTGAAGTGGCTGATGCCGTGGCTGCGAGCGGAAAGCCGCCGGTCGCCCACGTTTGGAATGTCGCTGCTCGCGCTCGCTCGTCGAAAGTGACAGGGCCGTGACCCGTTCCACCGGTCAGGCCCTGGGCGCCGTGATCCTTTACGGACTTGCGACATGCGCCCTGACCTGGCCCCTCCTCACGGTCGTTCATCGCGAAGTAGCCGCAGACATGGGCGACCCGGTGCTGGTGTGCTGGGTCCTGCTGTGGACGAGCGGTCAAGTATTCGCGTTTCTGTCCGGTGACGTCGGCGCGCTCTCCCGCTACTGGAACGGCAACATCTTCTACCCCGAGCCGCTGACGCTCGCCTACTCCGAACATTTCACCGCGCAGATGCTTCAGGCGCTGCCTCTATTCGCGGTCACCGACAACGTTGTCCTCATCTACAACCTGTTGTTCATCTCGACGTTTGTGTTGTCGGGCCTCGGCGTGTTCCTGCTCGTGCGCGATCTGACGGGCCGGCCAGTTGCCGCGTTCGTAGCCGGACTCGCGTTTGCCTTCGCGCCGTACCGCATCGATCAGTTTCCTCACTTGCAGGTACTTTCGGCGCAGTGGATGCCGTTCGCCCTCTACGGCTTTCGCCGGTACCTGGAGTCGGGCCGCCGCCGCGCACTTGTTGGTGGCACGGCGGCAATGGTCGCGCAGAACCTGTCGTGCGGCTACTACGTGATGTTCTTCACGCCGTTCGCGGCGGCCTATGTCGTCTATGAGCTCGCCGCGCGACGGAGGCTGACCGATTGGGCCGCGTGGCGCGCATTTGCGGCTACAGGCGTCGTGACGATCATCCTCACGCTGCCGTTCCTGATGCCATACCTGGAAGTGCGCGGCAGTGGCGTCGGCGTGCGTTCATTCGAAGAGATCGCGACGTTCTCCGCCGACGCGCACGGTTTTGCCACGTCCACGGCGAGGTCATGGTTGTGGGGCGAACGCCTCGCCATCTATCCGCGGCCGGAAGGCCAGGCGTTTCCGGGTTTTGCCATTCTGACTCTGGCGATCGCCGGTATCGTCGCGGGCTCCCTCAGCCGGAGAAAACGCCGAGTCGCGCCGGTGTCTGCCCAGGCTCCGTGGCGACAGGCACTGACCGCCGCGCTGACGGTAATGCTGGCAGCTGGTCTCTTCGCCACGGCCAGCATTCTCGTGACCGGTGGTTTTCTCCGGCCGTGGAACGGCGCGTGGACGGTGTGGCATCAGGGCGGTCAAGTCTTCGTGGGGACCGCGATCCTGGCCATTGGACTCGCCGTACTCGTGCGGCGCCGGGACGACGCGCGCGATGGCGCCCGGTCGCCGTGGGCGTTCTACGCGGTGGCGGCGGTGGCCGCAGCCGCGCTCGCCATGGGTCCGTCCATCACGGTCAAAGGAGTGCCCGTTTCGCCGGGGCCGTATGCCTGGCTGATGCACTACGTGCCGGGGTTCGACGGCCTTCGTGTGCCCGCGCGATTCATGACATTGGTGGCGCTGTTCCTTGCCGTACTTGCTGGTCTTGGAGCGTCGGCACTCATCGGGCGCATGCAACGCTTTGGGACGGCTCTGGTGCTGGCCGCCGGCGTCTTCATCCTGGTTGAATCATGGCCCAGCGTGTTCGACACCAACGTGCGTCTTGGCGCCGTGGCTCTTGAACTTACGCCCCGGGAATTGCGAACAGGCCAGAACATTGCGCCCCTCTATAAAGCCGTTCGCGACAGCAGCCGGCCCATCGCACTCCTGGAGTTTCCGTTCGGCAGCCCGTCCTGGGACCTTCATGCCGTCTTCTACGCGGGATATCACCGGCAACGGTTGATTAACGGGTATTCGGGATTCTTTCCAGAGAGCTACCAGCGCCTGACTCGCCTGTTCAACGCGAGGCGGGAAAACCCCGACGCCGCCTGGCGCGCGCTTCTGGCATCAGGCGCCACGCATGTGCTTGTGCACGAGGCGGCCTACCCTCCTCATCGCCGGCAGGAAATCAGCGACTGGCTGCTGAAGTCGGGGGCACATGAAGTGCTCGCTGACGGAACCGACCGGCTCTTCACGGTGCGCTGATGACCCGGAGTGCCCGGCAAGCCTTCGTCGCCGCGTTGCTCTACGGAGCAGCAACCTGTGCAATCACCTGGCCGCTCGTCACTGTCATCCATCGCGAACTCGCGTCCGACATGGGCGACCCGGCGTTAAACTGCTGGATCCTTCTCTGGACCAGTGGACAGGTGCTTTCGTTTCTCTCCGGAGATTTTGGCGCGCTCTCCCGCTACTGGCAGGGGAACATCTTTTACCCGGAGCCCCTGACCATCGCCTACTCCGAGCACCTCACCGCACAAATGGTGCAGGTGTTGCCGGTTCTTGCGGCTACTGACAACGTGATTCTCGCGTACAACCTGCTGTTCATCTCGACGTTCGTGTTGTCGGGATTGGGCGTCTTCCTTCTCGTGCGGGACCTGACGGGACGGCCTCTTGCGGCGTTCGTTGCCGGCCTGGCGTTTGCCTTCGCGCCCTACCGGTTCGATCAGCTCTCTCACCTGCAAGTGCTCTCCTCACAGTGGATGCCGTTTGTCCTCTACGGGTTTCGGCGATACCTGGACACGGGCCGCCGCCGGGGACTGGCGGGCGGATCGGCCGCTCTTGTCGCGCAGAACCTTTCGTGCGGTTACTACGCGTTGTTCTTCTCACCGTTCGTGGCCGCGTACGTGATCTATGAACTGGCCACGCGGCGCCGGCTGGGTGACTGGGCCGCGTGGCGCGCGTTTGGCGGGGCGGCCGTGGTGGTGGCGGCAGTCACGCTGCCTTTCCTCACACCCTACCTGGCGGTACGAGGCAGCGGCGTTGGCGTGCGGTCGCCCGGGGAGATCGCGATGTTTTCGGCCGACGTTCACGCGTTCGCCACCTCGCCGTCGAAGTTGTGGTTATGGGGCAAGCGCCTGGCGACCTTACCTCGTGCGGAAGGCCAGGCGTTTCCAGGATTCGCCATTCTTGCGTTGGCATTGGCCGGGGTCGCAGCGGGCTTTCTACGAAGGACCAGGCGCGAGCGGCCGCCGTTGCCGGCGTGGCGTCAGGCCGGTGCCGGCATGCTGATGGTCCTGCTGGCGGCTTACCTGTACGCCTTTGTCAGCGTGCTCCTGACCGGCCGTTTCACCATGTCGAGGGCGGGCGTCTGGATGGTGTGGCTGCACGCGGATCGAGTGATTGCGGGCACGATAACCCTCGCCCTCGCCCTGTTCATCCTCTTGAAACGCCCATCTCTGCGTCGCGAACGTGAACCCCACTCGGGCACGCCATGGGCGTTTTA
Source organism: Vicinamibacterales bacterium (assembly GCA_046597705.1). Classification (GTDB taxonomy): domain Bacteria; phylum Acidobacteriota; class Vicinamibacteria; order Vicinamibacterales; family SCN-69-37; genus SYFT01. Next base: position 8,072 of record JBKJJZ010000167.1, read on the forward strand.
TGCCGTTGCCGCCGTGGCCGCGGCCGTTCTTGCCATGGGACCGCAGATCACCGTCAAGGGCGCGGTGGTGTCTCCGGGGCTGTACGCGTGGTTGATGAACTATGTGCCGGGCTTCGACGGCCTGCGCGTGCCGGCCCGCTACGTGATGCTCGTCTCGTTGTTTCTGGCGGTGCTTGCCGGCCTGGGCGCCTCGGCACTCCTGGCTCGCGCCAGGCGCATTGGCACTGCGCTGGTCATCGTCGCGGCTGCTTTCATCCTCGCCGAGTCGTGGCCGCGCGTCTTCGTCACGAGCGAACGTATTGGCGCCCAGGACCTGGCCCTCACACCCCAGCAGCTGCGCGTCGGCAGGCGCGTTCCGCCGATCTACAAGACGATTCGCGATCATGAGGACCCCATAGTCCTTGTCGAGTTTCCCTTTGGCAGCCCAGCCTGGGACGTCCACGCCGTTTTTTACGCGGGGTACCATCGTCAGTCTCTGGTCAATGGCTATTCGGGCTTCTTCCCCGAGAGCAATCAGGAGCTGGGACGGATGTTCAATCTGCGCCTTCGAGACCCGCAGGCCGCCTGGCGCGCGCTTGTGGGCTCGGGAGCCACGCATGTGCTGGTGCACGAGGCCGCCTTCCCTGAACCAGGTCACAAGGAAGTCACGAACTGGTTGCTGTCATCAGGGGCGCGTGAAGTCCTGGTGGACGGAACCGACCGCCTCTTCACTGTGCGCTGAGCGCGGCATGGGTTCTATACTTGGCGCATGCGTGCCGACCCGCTTGCGTTTCTCACCACCGAGCTCAACACCCTGCGCGATCAGGGCCTTTACCGGCACCTGCGAATTCTCGAAAGCCGCCAGCAGGCGGAATCGAAGTTTGATGGCCGGACGGTCGTCAACCTCTCGTCGAACAACTACCTGGGTCTGACGACCCATCCGAAGCTGGTCGAGGCGGCGATTCAGGCCATCCGCGACTTTGGCGTGGGCTCCGGTTCCGTGCGAACGATCGCCGGCACCATGGAGATCCACATGGAGCTGGAGCGTCGTCTTGCCGAGTTCAAGAAGACGGAAGCCGTGGTGGTGTTCCAGTCCGGATTCACGGCCAACGCCGGCACCGTTTCATCGATTCTCAATAAAGAAGACGTGGTGATTTCAGACTCGCTGAATCACGCCAGCATCATCGACGGCTGCCGTCTGAGCCGGGCGGCCATCAAGGTGTTCCCGCACAAGGACGTGGCGGCAGCACGGACCATCCTGCAGGAACTTCCCGCGTCGCAGCGCAAGCTGCTCATCACCGACGGCGTGTTCAGCATGGAAGGCGATCTCGGCCCGTTGCCGGAGCTCTGCGATCTGGCGGAGGAATTCGGCTGCATCATGATGGTGGACGACGCGCATGCCAGCGGTGTGTTTGGAGCGAATGGCCGCGGAACGATCGATCACTTCAACATGCACGGTCGCGTGGATATTCAGGTGGGCACGCTGTCAAAGGCCATCGGCTCGCTCGGCGGCTACGTGGCCGGTTCGCGTGACTTCATCGAGTTCCTGTATCACCGGGCGCGTCCGTTCCTCTTCTCCACCTCTCATCCGCCCTCGGTGGCGGCGAGTTGCCTGGCGGCTCTCGACGTCCTCGAACAGGAACCGGAGATCATCGACCGCCTGTGGGACAATACGCGGTTCTTCAAGGCTGGACTCGTGTCGATGGGATTTGACACCGGTCTGAGCGAAAGCCCGATCACGCCCGTAATTGCCGGCGAAGGCAGCAAAGCGATGAAACTGTCGGATCGGCTGTTCGAAGAAGGGGTTTTCGCGCAGGGCATCGCATTCCCCACCGTGGCGCGTGACAAGGCCCGGGTCCGGACGATTGTCACGGCCACGCACACGAAAGACGAGTTGCAGTTCGCGCTGGATGCATTCAAGCGTGTGGGCGGAGAATTGGGCTTGATCTGAACCTTCCGGCCCGATTTCCGCGTATCTAGAGAACGCCTCATGAAAGCGCGGCCCACACCCCCCGGAAAGTTCTTCGACGAATACACCCGCGGATTCGATCGCACTGAATTCCAACGGCTGTTCACACGCGATACGGCGGATGCCTATCGCTATTTCTCGAGAGGCCTGGACCTCAAGACCCTTGAAGCGGCGCCTTGGTACAAGCGCTGGCCCACCCATGCGCGGTTGTTCTTCATCGCGTTCGCGATGCGCCTGTCGCCTGGCAGACGCGTGCTGTACGCCTTCGCCGTCATCGCCGCGATCTTCGGCCTCGCGAACCTGTTCAACGGGTTCGGAGCCCACGAAGTCCTGCTGTTCCCGATCACGCTCACGCTGTTCCTGCCGCAGTGGGTGGAGGGCACGGCCTGGATGGTGCTGGCCTTTCTGGCGATTCACCTGCTCGTCCTGATGGAGGTGGCCGACCGTCTCTCGCTCAAGAGTGATCTGGAAATTGCGAGGGACATTCAGATTGCGATGTTGCCGAGAGGAATGAAGGACGCCGGCGATGCGCGTGTCTATGGGACGACGCGACCGGCGAACACCGTCGGCGGCGATTTCTACGACATTCTGCCACTCACCGACGGCCGCCTCATGGTGGCGGTTGGAGACGTGGCGGGCAAGGGCAGTCCCGCCGCCTTGCTGATGGCTCTGTTGCTGGCGATGTTGCGCACGCTGGTCGATGAAGGTCTTGGCGCGGTGCGGCTCATCTCGCGCCTCAACGTTCAGATCTGCCGCCACAGCCCCGGCTCGCGTTTCATCACGTTCTTCTACGGCATCTACGATCCGGCTGACGGCTCGATGGAGTACGTCAACGCGGGCCACTTGCCCCCGATGGTCAGACGCGTGTCAGGCACGATCGAACGGCTCGATCGCGGCGGTATGGCGCTGGGCATGTTCGAACATGCGACCTACGAGACCGGGCACGTCACGATCGAGCCAGGCGAGGCGCTCGTGTTGTACACGGACGGCATCACGGAAGCTGAAAATTATTCAGGCCAGGCGTTTGAAGACTCGGGCCTGGAAGGCGTGCTGGCATCCCGCCTGACGGACAACGATCCCGAAACACTGGCCCACGCAATCATCATTGCCGTTGAGGCGCACGCCGGCGATGTGCGCCTGGGCGACGACCTCACCGTGGCGATTCTCAGCAGGAGGGTCGGTGACTAAGGGGCCGGGTCTGTTTTCCGCAGAAACGACGAAAACGGGGACAGGTCTCTGTCAGGACCCTTCTGAAGAGACCTGTCCCCCTTTTCGTCGTTTCTGCGGAA
>JBKJJZ010000169.1:0-4783 GCA_046597705.1 Vicinamibacterales bacterium
AAGGGATTTGAACCCCCGACCAGCTGATTACAAATCAGCTGCTCTACCGGACTGAGCTACGCCAGCCAGACGAAACGCCGATGGTAGCATGGTCCATGCCAAGGCGGCAACCGCCTAAGCGCGGCTCCGGCGCTGCCTTGCCGCTTCAAATAAGGCCACGCCGGTGGCCACAGACACATTCAGGCTGTCCACCAGGCCCCCCATAGGTATCTTGACCAGCCGGTCACAGGTTTCGCGGACCAGGCGCCTCAGGCCCTCGTCCTCCGCGCCCACGACAAAGGCCGTTGGAATGGTGTAATCCAGAGCGTCGTACGCGTCCCCGGCCTCGCCGTCGAGGCCCACGGTCCAGACCCCCAGTTCCTTCAGGGTTTCGACTGTCCGGGCGATGTTCACCACAGTGGCAATTTTCACGTGATGCACGGCGCCGGCCGACGCCTTGGCCGTGGCGCCATCGAGCGGCGCGGCATGCCGTGCCTGGCGAATCAGGCCATGGGCGCCGGCACCATCCACCGATCGCAAAATGGCCCCCACGTTGTGCGGGTCCTCGATGCCGTCCAGAACAACCAGCAGCGCGGGCCCCTCGGCCTGTTCAACCAGTTCTTCGACGGTATAGGCGGCCAGCGCCTGCAGATCCGCCGCCACGCCCTGGTGCACGCCCCCGCGCGCCATTCTCTCAAGCGCCTGACGATCGACAGTCTCAACGGGAATCCTCAGCTCGTGAGCCCGGGCAATCAGCGCGTCAATCCGGGGACCAGCCCCGCGCACATGCACCAGACGGGAGACGCGCCGAGCCTTCAGCGCCTCTGCCACTGCATGGATTCCGTAGATCAAGGGCATCCATTCAGACTATCAGTACTGGCGGAACTGGCGGAACTGGCGGAACTGGCGGCGCTGCCAACGCGCGGTCAGGTTCCGTACCGCCAGCCAGATGAGTTTGAGCGCGGCGTCATCATTCGGGAATTGGCCGCGCGTCTTGGCGACCTTACGGCTTTGCCGATTCACATTCGCGCGTTCGTCGTGTAGAGCGTGCGCCGAATGTCGGGCGGGAAGGCGAAGAACGGACTGACGTGCACCCCGGCGGCGCTGGCGGCCGTGTAGATCGGTCCCAACGCCGCCGCAAACTTTCGCTCTTTCCACCCAGCATAGGTCAGGCTGTGCCGCAACAGATGCACGACGTACGTCTGCAGGGTGGTTCCCCTGAGCCCATCGGTCAGATCTCGTGCAGGAACGCCTGAATGTCACACATGTCAGCCCACGGGCGTAGAGCGCGAGACTCTTGTCGTCGAAGCCCGTGAAGCGGCGCTGATGCTTCGGGATCAAGACCGGGGCAAACGTCCCAGGCCGATCACGCGCAATCGCGAGCGGGAGGGCCCCGTCATCGGTCAGCACCGTCTTGGCGCTCGCGCCGTGGCGATGATGGGGCGGCGCATCGCCGCCTCCACGTCGGCGGCGGTGAGCATGCCCTCTCGCGCAAACTGATTCACAATGGTTCCTCAGTTCCTCAGTTCCTCAGTTCCTCATTAACAACCGAGCTCTCTCCGCACAGCTTTTAACGCCCGCCACGAGTCCGGCGACCTTGTCAATCGCCGGCAAAGCGAGGTCAAGCTCCGGTCCAGACTCCCATCCGGTCATCGCGACGCGAATGGGATGGAACAGCGCGCGGCCTTTGACGCCAGTCAACTCACGCGTTCGCGCCGCGGCGGCCCTGAACGTCTCCTTCGTCAACGGGCCCGACTCGGCAATGGCCTCTCCGAACGCGCGGACGATGCCCTCACCGTCGGGTTCAGCAGCCACGAGACGAGCCGCGGCGCTCGAATCCCACGCGAAGACAAATGCGACGCGCTCGGGCACTTCCTCGAGCCGATCGACCGCTCCCACGGCCATGGACAGGATCGCCTCGATGGCGTCGATCGCGCCATCAGCCGCGACGCCGATCATGCCGGCCGTTTCAAACCACGGTTTCAGCAGCGCCGCCAACCGCGCCGGCGAGGACTGCTTCATGTAGTGCCGATTCATCCACGCCAGTTTCTCGGTATCGAAGACGGCAGCGCTATGGCTCACGCGCGTCAGATCAAACCGCCGCGCCATTTCATCGGCGGCCACCAGTTCCTCGCCCTCACCCGGTGACCATCCCAACAGCGCGAGATAATTGACCAGCGCCTCGGGCAAGTAGCCCCGCGCGCGAAACTCAGAAACGCTGGTGGCGCCGTGCCGTTTCGAGAGCGGCGCATGATCGGGTCCGAGCACCAGGGAAAGATGCGCGAACACTGGAGGCGTCCAGCCAAGCGCCTCGTAAATCAGAATCTGGCGAGGCGTGTTCGAGATGTGATCCTCGCCTCGAATCACGTGCGTAATCGCCATCTCCGCGTCATCCACCACGACCGCGAAGTTGTACGCCGGCCCACCGTCCGACCTGACGATAACGGGGTCACCGATGACGCTGGTCTGAAACGTCACGTTGCCTCGAACGAGATCGTGAAACGTTACGTCGCGATCCACCGGCACCTGAAACCGGAGCGCTGCGGCTTCGCCCGACGCGCGCCTGGCCGACACGTCGCCCGCGCCCAGATTTCGACAACGGCCCGAGTACTTCGGCGCAAGGCCGGCCGCTAGCGCCACCACCCGTTCCTGCTCGAGCTGTTCAGCGCTGCAAAAGCAGTAATAGGCCCGGCCCGCAGCAATCAACCGACCGGCGGCGGCGCGGTAACTGTCCATGCGCTCCGACTGCCGGTACGGTGGGTACGGACCTCCAACATCGGGGCCCTCGTCCCACTGCAGGCCCAGCCAGCGCAGGTCATCCTTGATGCCGTCCTCGGAGGCGCGCGTCGATCTGACGACGTCGGTGTCCTCTACGCGCAGGACGAACGTGCCACTCTGGCCCCGCGCCAGGAGCCAGTTGAAGAGGGCGGTACGCGCGTTTCCGACGTGCAACAACCCAGTGGGACTCGGAGCGAATCGCAAACGCATGGGTGAAGTCACGAGCGATGCCCCGTCAGGAGTGCGACTGCGTGCGACGCGATGGCCTCGCCGCGCCCCACTGCGTCAACGCCCTCGTTGCTCTTGCCTTTGACGCTCACCGATTCCACCGGCACACCAAGCGTCTGCGCCAGTTTCGCGCGAATCGCGGGCACGTGTGGCAACAACTTCGGGCGCTCCAGCAGGACCGACACATCAACATTCACCACGCTCCACCCCAGGTCGCCTGCGGTCGCCACTGCGCGCGACAGCAGATCGAGCCCGGGTGCGTTTTTCCAGCGCGCGTCGGTATCGGGGAACTGCTGCCCGATATCTCCCGCGCCTGCGGCACCGAGGATGGCATCGGTCAGCGCATGACAGACCACATCGCCGTCGGAATGAGCGAGCGGGCCCAGAGGGCTCGGCACGATCACACCGGCCAGGACCAGGTCGCGGCCCGCGATGAGTTGATGCAGATCGTAGCCGGTGCCCACACGCGTCGGCCCGGCCCAGGCCGCGCGCGCGCGCCACGTCCTCCGCGGTCGTCACCTTGACGTTCTCAGCGTCTCCTTCCACCACCCGCACTTCCCCTCCCATCCATTCCACAAGTTGCGCCTCGTCAGTGGCTTCGCCCTGCCCCACGCCTGCGGCGATGGCCGCGGCAAGCACTTCCCGGCGAAACCCCTGCGGTGTCTGCGCAAGCCACACTTCGCTGCGAGGGATCGTCTCAGCGACGCGCCTGGGTCCGTCGGCAGCAGCGGCCGTACCGACCCGTTTCACGGTATCCGAGGCCTGCAACGCGGGCACTGCGGCGCCTGCCGCGTCGGCCGCAGCCACCACGCGGTCGATAACAGCGCTCGACACAAAGGGCCGCGCCGCGTCATGCACCAGCACAATGCGAGCGCTGCTCTTTACCGCGGCAAATCCGGCGCGCACGGAATCCTGCCGTCGCGCACCGCCTGCCACCACCTGACATCGCGCGCGCGTCGGGCCCACAAGCGACGGTCCCTCGGCCACCCATTCCGACGGCAACACAACCACAAGCTCGTCAACATCGGGATACGCGTCACACGCGGCCACGCTCCGCCGCAACATCGTCTGGCCACCCAAATCGAGGAGCTGCTTGGGCTTGTCGCCTCCCGCGCGCACGCCCCGGCCCGCGGCCACGACAATTACTGAAACAGACACATAGGTGATTTTAGTGTAGGGCGTGGCTTTAGCCGCGCCAATTCGGCGCCCCTGAAGGGACGCCCTACGTACGAACGCAGAACGTGTTCACGCGATCGATCGTGAGCGCCAGCGCGCGCTCTGCAATGGCCGCGTCGAGGCTGGCGGGGCCAAACACCACAACCAGCGCCCGGGTGGTGGCCTCGGTGACCTTCGTCCTATCCGAATCGGATGACGGGTTACCGAACGCACCCAGATCATCGGCAAGGACCAACCGGCCTTCCACGTGCACCTCGTCCTTACGGATCCCGGGATACGACTCACCGGCCCGCCCGAGTCTCAACACGACTGCGCCATCAATGCAGGCAGCGTCATACAGTCCGAACGGCAACTGCGTCTCGACTGAACACCAGTTGATGACATCCACAAGGCTGTTGACTCGCGGCAGCGGGTCGCCCTTCTTCACCCGTCTCAACAAGGCCTCAGACGAAGGGCGATGCCTGGTGGGGTCAAGCCCGACGCGCTTGTACATGGACCGGACGGCGGAGGTGATACCGGCGGCTTCCACCAACTGGCGCAAGCGCGCCTCGGCCTCGGCGAGAGGCACATCAAGAAGAGGTTCGTGCGTGACGACCCTGATTGCAGGAAACTCGGCACTGGC
>JBKJJZ010000215.1:0-8742 GCA_046597705.1 Vicinamibacterales bacterium
CGCGGCCGCTGCGCTCGAGCAGCGATTCATGAGCGAAGCGCCGAAGATGGACGCCGACGCCGGCGCAAGCGTCGTGACCTTGAGGCCACGCGCGACCATCGTTGCCACGGCGTCGGCGTCCATCTTCGGCGCTTCGCTCATGAATCGCTGCTCGAGCGCAGCGGCCGCGGACTGAACCTTGGGCCGGTCGGCCGCATCGATCTTGTTCCACGCTTCATTGGTAAGGACCGTCGCGCCAAGCAGGGGCGCCAGCTTCACGTCGAGCAAATACGGCGCGTCACGGAAAATCTGCAGCATCGACGCGCCATAGGCCGGACTTGGCGCTGCGTCGATCATGCCGCGCTTGAGACCACCCACCATGTCATTGAACGACAGTGGAATCGGCTGGAACCCGTTGTTCTTGTACCACTGCACGGACTTGTCGTCGCCCTCCGTGGTGTAGAGCTTGACGCCCTTGAGATCGGCGAGCGTCCGGATTTCCTTCTTCGAGAACAGCTGCACCCAACCGGCGTTGCCCCAGTTCAGCACTTTGAAGCCGCCGGCCTCGATGCGTTGCGTCATGAGCGGGCGCATCGCGGTGAAGACCGCGCGCATCTCTTCATCCGACTCGAGGAAGAACGGCATCCCGAAGACATCAACCGCGTCGTTGATGCGGGCGAGGCCGGGCGGCAGGAGGAGGGCCGCCTGCAGTTCGCCGACGGCGGGGCTCATCATCTTGACGGTGGACGCTTCGGTGCCCAGTGTGCCGCCGGGGTAGACCCGCAAGGTCACGCGGCCTTCCGTGGACTTGGTCCAGGCGTCGCCCATATCGAGGAGGGCTTTGTGCCACGCTGAATTGGCGGGCGCGAACGTAGCCAGCTTGATGGTCAGCGGGGCGAGCGCGCGCACCGGAACGGCCAGCGCAACCACGGCGGCCGCCAGGATGGCGCATCCAACAACACGAGTCAGCAACTTCGGCATTTCACGTTCTCCAGAGGGTGAAGGCTATTTCAGGAACAGGAGGTCCGCTTGATCGAGCAGGGCCTTGGCCCTGCGCTGCAAGAGGATGGTGGTCAATCGCTCGTCCGGATTGGCGTCGGGGTTGACGGCGAGCGCCAGATTCATCAGCTTCTCGAACTCCGGGCGATCCTGGCGCGCCACCGAGACGCCCATGGCGAGAGAGAGGTACGGCCCCGGGGACAACCCCTTCTGGAGCGCGACGGCGCGGTCAAAGTGTTTGCGCGCCCCCTCCTGCGATCCTCCCAGCAATTCCTGGCTGTCGAGCACGATCATCAGTTCGTGAAGCGCGCCGTTCCACCAGGTTTCGTCCAGCGCCAGCGCGCGTTCCGTCATCGCGCGCACCGCGGGAAAGTCGATGGCAAGCGTATCCGGGTTCAGCGACATGGCCAGACCCCAGGAGGCCGCCGACCAATACAGCAGTTCGACGTCTTCCTTTTTCGCCTTGGGTAGCGCGTTCGCCGGATCTTTCAACAGCATCGCGGTGACGCCCTTGAATTTCTCTTCCATCGCGCGCGCACAGTAGCCGTGGGCTCTCAGATACATGTTGAGGGCGCGCTCGTCGATGGCCTTCGCCGCGGCCCTGTCAGCACGGCGCACCATGTCCGCGTCAGTGGCCAGAAACCCGTAGGCGTACGACGTGAACCCACGGCATGTGGCGACAAGCAGCGGGACATGCTTGGGCAGCGACTCGAGCAACGACTCATAGGTCTTGAGCGCGAATGGCGCGGCGTCACGAACCAGCTCCGGGTCGTTATCGGAGTTCAGTGACGTGCCACCGGACGACAGCGAGTTCGCGACCATCTTCGTGGCCAGTGAACACCCGCTGAGACAGACAGCGGCCGCCAATCCTGCAAACACCCTTCCCCATCGTCGCCCACTACCGGAAATCGTCAATCCATCCCCCTCGAGGTTGCTACCGAATCTTTGAGTGTGCCACACGGCCGCATAGAATGTCCCGGGGTTCCAAACCATGCGCATTCTTCACACGCTACTCGCGTTTGCGGCCCTTGCCGGGCAAGCCGGGCCCGCGCCATCCACGCTGACGACCGCCGGCCAACCTGCGGAGCTGCTGATTCGGGTCGCCGGCGAGAACGCCTTGCGTGTGACGTTGAAACCGGCGAGTTTCACGGCAGACTTCCCGTCCACGCCGGCCGTGGTGGACCGCGCTTATCCGGCGCCGGTCATTCGCCTTCGCAGCCTCGCCAAGCCGATGCAGCAACGCGTGGGCCGGCTGACGGTCAGGGTGCAGCCATCGCCGCTGACGGTATCGGTAACGAACGCGGCAGGTCAGCTGGTGCAGGAACTGGTCTTCGAGGCCGATGGCCGTCTGGCATTCAAAGTGGATGAACACCCGGTGCTCGGCCTGGGGGAGGGGGGACCGCGGCCGGCTCAAGGCACGCCGTGGCGTGAACAGCCGGTGCAGTTCGACCGCCGGGGCGCGCTGGACACGATGGAGCCGCGCTGGCAGAGCGACATGTATGGATCGCGCAATCCCGCGGCGATGCTGCTGGGCACGCGCGGCTGGGGTCTCTTCGTGGCCACGCCGTGGGTGCAGGTGGACATGCGGGAAGCGGATCGCGGCATCTTCATCCCAAGGCCACCGACGGACGCTGAACGCGCCCCTCAGACCGAAGGCAATCAACAGCAGGCGCTTGGCAAGGGACTGCCGCCGGCCAGTTCGTACGTGGCCGGCCTCTATGACGTCTTCGTCTTCGACGCCCACAACCCGACTGACGCGCTCAAGGATTTTTCCACCATCACGGGTCCGGCCGTCATGCCGCCGAAGTGGGCGCTGGGCTACATGCAGTCGCATCGGACGCTCGAAGACGAGAAGCAACTGCTCGGCGTCATTGATTCATTCCGCTCCAAACAGATTCCTCTCGACGCGGTCATTTATCTCGGGACGGGGTTTGCCCCTCGCGGATGGAACACGCGTCAGCCATCGTTCGACTTCAATCCTGATGTGTTCAAGCGCGATCCGAAAGTGGTTCTGGCGGACATGCACGCGCGCAACGTCAAGGTGGTGGTGCATATGGTGCCGTGGGATCGTGACAAGTTGCCCACCATCAACGACGCCACCAGTCCGGATTACTGGCAACAGCACGTGGGCCTCGTAAATTCGGGCATCGATGCGTTCTGGCCGGATGAAGGAGATTGGTTCAATCTGTTCGAGCGGCTCGCGCGCTACAAGCTCTACTACCAGGGGCATCTTTCAACCAATCCCAACGTGCGGCCCTGGACCCTGCAGCGCAATGGTTTCCCGGGAATCGCGCAGTGGGGCGGGTGGGTGTGGTCCGGCGATACGGAGACGTCGTGGAAGACCCTGGAAGCCCAGATCGCCGTGGGCCTCAACTACTCACTCAGCATTGGACCGTACTGGGGCTCGGACATCGGCGGGTTCTATCCGAACCGTGAACTCACCGGCGAACTCTACACGCGATGGTTCCAGTTCGCGGCCTTCTGCGGGTCGTTCAGATCCCACGGCCGGGTCTGGCAGTTGCGCCTCCCCTGGGGCTGGGGACAGAGCGATCCGGGGCCACTTGAGTTCGGCAACAACAACACTGCGCCGCCCCCTGGCGATCGCCGCAACATCCTTGCCTCAGAGCTGAACAATCCGGCGATCGAGCCGATTGCGAAAAAGTACTCCGAACTTCGATATCAGCTGATGCCCTACACCTACACGCTCGCGCGTGAGGCGCGCGACCTGGGCCTGCCGCTCATGCGTGCCCTCTGGCTCCACTATCCCGACGATGTGCGCGCACGTGGTAACGGGACGGAGTTCTTGTGGGGCCGCGACCTTCTGATCGCGCCGGTGTTTACGCAAGGCGCCACTTCGCGTGACGTCTATCTGCCTGCCGGGGATTGGTACGACTGGTGGACCAACGCGCGCATCACGGGCGGTCGCAGTGTCTCCCGCCCCGTGACTTTGGACACGATGCCGATCTACGCGCGTGCCGGCGCCATCATCCCGTTCGACCCGGTCCGGCAGTACACGAGTGAACCGGTCACCGGACCAACCACGCTTCGCATTTACCCGGGCGCGAACGGGCAGTTCACGTTGTATGACGACGACGGCATCAGCCAGGAATATCTGGCGGGCCGAGGACAGTGGATCCGGATGTCGTGGAACGACCAGTCGCGCCAACTCACCATGGAGCCCGGCGCTGCGCGCGGGGCGACCGATGTCGGCCCCGCGCGACAGTTCCAAATCACTTTACCGGACGGCACGTCGAAAGCGATCAGCTACCGCGGCGTGCGGGTGGTCGTCGCGTTCTGACGCGGCGCCCCTGAAGGGACGCCCTACGCCCTACGTGCGTCACTTCACCGGGATCATCAGGTGCGCGTAGGGTGTGCCCGCGAACATCACGTACGGCACCTTGGTGTTCGCGGCCGTCGTGGGGTAGCCCTCGAAGTGCGCGCCGATATTCATCACCATCATGTGCGGCCCGGTGTCCACCCAGCGATCCCCGGCGTTGGGCTTGGTCGCGAACGGATCGGTGTTGCTCGCGTCCGAACCGCCGGCCAGCATATAGCCAATCCCCATCTGGTCCTTCGGCGGATCCTTCTTGCTCATCCACGCGCCGGCCCACGCCATGCCGCCCTTGTCGAGGCACATCGGGTCCACACCAGGGGACGGACCATCTGGGAAACACGTCCAGCCGTTCGTGCCGGGCCGGATGACCGCCATCGTGGCCATATCCATGATCGTGGCGTCTTGGGAGATCGCCATCGGTGCTGCCGAGATCGCACTCTTGATCTTGGCGGGGTTCGTGGTCGGCGGCGCCACGGGGCCGACCTGCGGCTTCATCGCCGCTTTGGGTGGTGGCGGTGGCATGGTCTGGGACGACAGGGACACAACGGACGCAGCGCCGCCGATGACGGCCGCCAGCAACACGGCTGAAACGCGCAACCTCATAGCTACCTCCTGGGTGAAAGAAACGTTGCCAGCTAGTTCGTCGCTCCCGTCGCGGGGGTTACACCGCCAAGGGTTCAGTGCAGCTGCGCAATCGTCAACGTGCCGGCGTGCACGTTGCAGCGGTCGCCCTGCTCGTTCCTGAAACTGACAAGCGCATCGGTGGTGGTCACCTGAAGTTGTCCCGCCGCCGGGTGGTCGACGGTGGCGTCTGCCGGGAACTGCACGGCCGCGCCGTACTTCGACCAGAACCACCTGCGTTTCCTCGTGAAGGTGATCTCGTTACTTCCGTAGGTGACAACAATCGTCTTACCCTCGACCATACAGGCCGAGCCGCCGGTGCCAACACCGGTCGAAGCATTGAACGTCTTGACGCTCTTGCCGTGGAAGTCCTGCTTCCAGGCTTTTCCGCCCTCGTCCGACCAGTCGCCGCCGGATGTCACGAGCACGGACCCGGAACTGATGATGATCGGCGGACGGTCAGGATCCGAATCCTGCATGAAGTACGTCCTGTAGACGTACAACCCGAGCAGAATCAGCAGCCCGATGCCGACAAGAGTGAGTACACGACGAGGGCGTGCGTCCTTCAAGTCTTCCCGCGGAATCGGGCTCATGTCCCTGCTCCTCTCGGATTCACTTCTTCCTCAACACATGGCGCCCCTGAAGGGACGCCCTACATAACCCCATGGCGCCCCTGAAGGGACGCCCTACCTAAGCACCTGGCGCCCCTGAAGGGACGCCCTACGTAAGCAGACGGCGTGCCTGAAGGGACGCGCTGCCTACGTCGCTAGTGGACCTGGCGAATCTCCAGGCGGCCGGCGACAACCTGACAGGCGCTGCCTGCTCCGACCGTCCCATTCGAGAAACTGACGAGCGGGTCGGTCGTGGCGATGACCAGCGTTTGGGCGTCGCGCAACGTCACAGCGGCGTCGGCGGGCATGCGCACGTTCGACGCATGGCGGCCACCCTGCCCATTCGGCAGGACCCGGCCGAACGAGATCGCATTCGCCCCGTACTGCACCAGAATTGCCGCACCGGTGACCGTGCAGGCCGTCGTGCCGGTGCCGGTGGTGGCCGAGAAGCTTTTCACGTCCTTGCCTCGCGTCACGTCCTGCCTGAACCTGCCCGCGGCCTCCCTCACCCATGACCCTTTGGCCACGTTCATGATCACGGAACCGGAACTGATGATGATCGGAGGACGATCTTCGTCGCTCTGGGGCGGCACCGGTGTTGGGCGGGAAATCGCCGAGAGTGCGGCGGCGCCGAGCATCAGCAACACGGCAGAGAAGATGACCCGCTTGCGGGCTGAAACGATCATTCCAAGTCCTTTCGAAGCGCCGACAGATCCGGCCGGGCGACGTAGATTACACCGGGGACCGGCCACTGTCCAAGGAGCGTCAGCAGGTCGGCGCGGGCGGCCGCGCGCATGGTAGCACCACCCGCTGCCTGGGCGGCCACGGCCGCCAGCCGCCACCGCAGTTCAAGGTTCGTTCGAGCCGGGGCCTCACTCCAGGCGGCCTCGCTCATTTTTCGGGCCAGTTCAGGGCTGCGGCGCAGCGCGAGCGTGCGGGCGGCCCAGTAGGTCATCTCGCGGCGTAACGCGGGCTTGGAAGCCTGGCCCGGCCAGCCGGCAATGACCTCAACGGGCGCCCCGCTGGCGCCAAGCCGCGCGCGAGCGTGTTCAGCCAGCAATAGCGCGAGCAGGGTGGTATCACTGGGTGGCCCCGTGGCCGGATCGATTGCGAGGCGCGTATGCGTTTCAACGTTGGCGAATCGTTCCTCGACTGAAGCCCGAAGTGCCCGCATCAATGACACCCGCCGGCTTCGGCCCGAATACGCCTGGCGCCCCTCGGCGATTCCCTTCTCAACCTCGGCAAGCAGCGCCTCGCTCTGTGCGCCACGGCCTAATCGAATCAGCAGGTCGGCTCTGTTGACCAGATCAAATGCGAGCGACACGTGATCGTTGCTGGAGCGATGGCTCGCTTCCAGTCGCTCGCGCAACGCCAGGGCCTCCGGAAGTTGACCGAGCCGCTCCGCCTGTCCCGCCAGGTTTTCGAGCGACACTCCCACCAGCACTTGATCGTCAATCGACTCGGCCAAGGCCAGCACTTCGCTGGCCAGTTTGTGCGCGTTGTCGTAGTCCTCCAGTGCTTCGTACGCGCGCGCCTGGATGCTCTTGGTTTCGGCCTCGTTGCGAACGTAGCGGCCGGCCGTGAAGAAGCGCAATGGCGCTTCCGCCATCTCCACCGCGTCCTTGTATCTGTTGACCTGCAGTCTGAGCGCCGCCTGCTGAACACGCGCCTGCATCTCTGTCCGTTTCGCGTTTTGCTTCACCGCAAGATCTATGGCACGAACCAACTGACTATCCGCATCCTCGAACCGGCCGGCCACCATCATCGTCGTGGCCAGGCCGCGCAAGCCATCGGCGGCAATCGTGCCCATTGACAACTCAAGGGCTTTGTTTACGGCGTCGCTCGACAACTTTTCGGCCTCCGCGAACTGACCATCGGCCTGGGCAAGACGAGCCTGTTCGAACTGGGCGCGAATGCGTAGCGAGACGAATTTCTCGTCTTCCGCGATTTTCGCGACGCGGCCAAGTGCGAGGCGCGCAAACGCCAGTTCGCGCCGCGCGACATGGACGCTGGCTTTGCGCAGGGTCGCTTCGGCTTCGCCCTCGAGGTTTGTTTTCAACCGGTGCAAACGGATCGCTTCATCGAGTGTGGCAAGGGCCTTTTCGCTTTGACCGCCCTGTGACTGCAGCACGCCCAGGCGCTGGCGAGCCGGCGCGTATTGGCCGTCCAGCTTCACGGCCTGCTCGAAATGCCCCATCGCCGCGACGCGGCGGCCTGCGGCATCCTCGGCACGCCCAACGTCGAGCCAGCTGCTGGCCTCGGTGGGCGCAAGGTCCGCCAATTGCTGATACGCCGCGATGGCTTTCTCATGGTCGCGCAGCACGGACCATCGCACGGCATCGAGCCGCAGCTGATCCTCCGTGCGCAATCTCGCATTCACCGGCAGCAGCGCATTCACCGTGAGAAGAGATTCGCGTGCGCCGACCGAGTCATCGAGTTCGGATCTGGCCTCAGCCAGCCTCAGGTGTGCCTGAATGTAGTTCGGGCTGAGGCGCACGGCCTCCTCAAGCGAGGTGCGCGCACCGGTGTAGCTGCCCTCGCGAAGCTTCTCCACGCCGCTCGTGAACCACGGCACCGCCTGAGGGTCCGGCTCGGGAAGCGACGTGCGGGCGGTGGCCCACATCCACGTCACACCCACAACGGCCGCGACGACGACGCCGATCGCCCCCATCGTCCACTGCCGGCGTGAGGGCCGCCATGAGACGGCCGCCGCCGCTTCCTCTCGCGCGGCAGCCATTCGCTGCGTCGGCGACAGGCCGCGAATCGCGCCCAGCACTTCTTCCGCGCTCTGGAACCGTTCGGTCGGAACCTTGCGCAGCAGGTCCGCGCAGAGAGAGTCATATGTGGGCGGCAGGTCCGGAACCACCGCCGACGGTGGCGGAGGATCGACGTGCAGAAGCTGCCCGATCGTTTCCGCTCGCGAGGCGCCAGCGAACGCGCGGTTCCCCGTCAGGCACTCGAACAGCACGCTGCCCAGCGAAAACAGATCGCTTCGCGCATCCACGGGCCGGCCTTGCACCTGCTCGGGCGACATATAGGCGAGTGTGCCCACCACGTCACCCTCGCCCGTCAGCATCGACGCGGTCGTGGCGTCTTCGGTGCTTGATTCGGGCAGGATGCGTTTCGCGATTCCGAAGTCCAGTAACTTCGGCAAGCCAGTGGGCGTGATGACGATGTTCTGCGGCTTGATGTCGCGGT
>JBKJJZ010000303.1:0-5830 GCA_046597705.1 Vicinamibacterales bacterium
GACGCCAGCTGCAGGGCTGCCGCCGCACCGCTGCCAGGAAACTGATTGGAGCCGCCGTACCTGAACTTGCTTGTGACGATCGACCCAATGATCGCGCTTCCGAAAACGACGTGGCTCGGCGTCAACGAAGGTCAAGGAATAAAACCGCCACGCTTCGGTATTGTGACCAGCATGGATCGAATAATCAGGAGACACGGAATCATGTCGATATCGAAGGCAATCCTCGCAACGTTCACGCTGGCGGCGATCGTTGTCGTATCAGGTGCGCCGCTGCACGCGCAATCGAAGGATCAGCGCGAGCCAGTGGCGGTGGTGTATGTGGAAAACAATTCGCCGGATGGTAACGCCGTGCTGGCCTTCACCCGCGACGCTCGAGGTCGCATGTCCTTGATGGCGACGTATCCGACCGGGGGCACCGGCGTCTTTGATGCGTCGCTGCAACTTGGTCCGTTCGATTCGGATCAGAATCTAATCACCAATCCTGAGCGGACGCGTCTGTTCGCCGTCAATTCCGGTTCGAACTCCATCGCGGTCTTCGACATCGCCAACACGGGGGCGCTCACACCTGTCGCCGGCTCGCCCTTTGCCTCCGGTGGGAGCAATCCCGTCAGCATCGGCCTGGCTCGAGACGTCTTGACTGTCGTCAACAAGGGAATGGACCCGGCGCAGCCTACCGGTGCCGCGAACTACGCGGCCTTCCGCGTGACCCCGGGGGGGCAACTCACGTCGCTGCTTTCAACTGAACCCATCGACTCGGCAATCTCGGCGACGCAAGCACTTGTCTCGCCCAGCAAGCGTCTGGTGTTTGGCGCCGATTTTCTCGGCGGCCTGCTGCGTTCCTTTTTGGTCCAGCCGAGCGGCGCGCTACTGCAGACTGGCCTCGTATCGCCCCCCGCCTCCGAGGCGAACGGCACGACGCCAGCACTGCCGCTCGGCCTCGCGGCCCATCCGGCACAGCCTGTGATCTATGCGGGGTTTGTTACGGTGAACCGGATTGGCGTGTACACCTACGACGATCAGGGACGACTGACGTTTGTCCGCTCGGTTTCCGATTCGGGGGCGGCTGTCTGCTGGCTCGCCACTAACGCCGCTGGCACGAGGCTGTACGCCTCGAATACCGGCGACAACTCGATCTCCGTTTATGACTCATCTTCACCGCTCAATCCGGTGGAGATCCAGCACATTCGCTTGAAGGGAACCGGCAGTTCGTTCCAGATCGCGCTCGATCCCACCGAAACGTATCTGTATGTCGTGACCCAACGGGCGGCACTCGAGACCCAGCTCGGCGAGGGCAACAACCTGCATGCGCTGTCGATCAACGCCGCGACCGGACGGCTTTCACAGAACGCGCATTCCATTACCCCACTGAATGTCCAGCCGCTCGGCACGCGTCCGCAGGGCGTCGTGGCGATGCAGCCCCGCTAGCAAATGCGATCGCGGCGCTCATGTGAGCCGCTGGTGAGAAAGCCAGGGACCTCGGCGACCGTATCCTCGTCTTACCGTGGGTGAGTAGGCAATCGCGTGCAGCCGAAGGAGGAGACAGCTATGGTGACCGTAGGATTGTTCGTTCGTTTGGAAGCTCAGACCGGGAAAGAAGCGGCGGTGGAAGCGTTTCTTCGCGGCGGATTGGCCCTGGCCGAATCCGAGCCCGCCACAACAGCGTGGTTCGCGCTAAGGATGGGGCCGTCGACGTTCGGGATCTTTGACGCGTTTCCTGACGAGTCGGGCCGTGAGGCGCCCCTCACGGGGCCGACCGCCGCCGCGTTGATGGCGCAGCCCGCCGACTTGTTATCGGCGCCGCCGGCGATCGAAAAGGTCGATGTGCTCGCGGCCAAACTTCCCGCGTAGATAACTAGTGCAGAAGGGCCGGAGTGATCCGGCCCTTTCCTGGTACGACCAACCTGCACCGTCCCGCGTCGCCCGTTACGAGGACTGCCGATCCGTGACGCGGCGGCGTTCTCGCCCAGCTCCCGGCGCTGGTGCAGCGCTACATCCGTCTGAGCGGCGCCGTGGGGCAGCCGCAGGTGCAGAATTTCCGTGCGCGCTTTCACGGCCAGATCCGCAGCGGACCAGACGCGCGATGGATGCCATTCACCGGTGAGCAATGCAACTTCTCCGACCGGCCATCACGTCTGTTCCTCATGGATGCCTCGATCGTCGGCGTCCCGGTCCAGGCGCCATATTAAAGTCCAATTGCAGCCTCGCCGATAGGAATCAGCATGAGGTGTACCGGGGGCCTCAGTTCTGTTTGTGCCGGTGCGCTAGCGTGACAACCGATGAGGTTCCGGAGATCCGATGCTGCATTGACCGGCTGAGAGGCAAAGCCACATGAAACCGCTAACTCCTTACGCGACCGTCACGAAGGTGCTCACCGGGATCCAGGGGTTCGACGAAATCACCGACGGGGGACTTCCTCGCGGGCGCACGACGCTCGTGATGGGTGGACCCGGTTGCGGGAAGACCGTTTTCGCCCTCCAGTCGCTGGTCAATTGCGCACGCCGCAAGAAAGAGGCAGGGATTTTCGTCGCGTTCGAGGAGAGTGCACGCCAGATCGTCGTCAACGCGGCGACGTTCGGGTGGGATCTTCCGAAGCTCGAAAAGAAGAAGCTGTTTTTTTTGAATGCCCAGCTCTCACCCGATACGGTGAAGTCCGGGGAATTCGATCTGGTCGGCATGCTGGCCTTGCTGCAGGCCAAAGCCACCGCGATGCACGCGACGCACATTGTCTTCGACGGGATCGACGTGTTGCTCGGGCTGCTCGACGATCCGGTTGCAGAACGCCGGGAAATCTATCGCCTGCGCCATTGGCTGTCGCAGACGGGGCTGACCGCCCTCATCACGCAGAAGGTCGGTGGGAACGACGCGGACCAGCGCTACGGCTTTCTGCAGTTCATGGTCGATTGCGTGGTCGTGCTTCGCCATTACGTGGTCGAGGGGTCGGCGTTTCGCACCCTTCGCGTCGTCAAGTACCGAGGATCGGGATTTGCGGGGGATGAGTTTCCGATTGCGCTGACGGCAGAAGGCATGCAGCTCACCAATCGTGGTCCGACCGAGCTCGCGTATGAGGTCACCAACGAACGGATCTCGTCGGGGCTCCCTCGCCTCGACAGCATGCTGAATGGCGGCTATCACCGCGGCACCAACATCCTCATCTCGGGTGCGCCGGGCACCGCGAAATCGACGTTGTCCGGACTGTTCGCCGCCGCCGCCTGTGAACGCGGCGAGCGCACCTTATATGTGAGCTTCGACGAGGGCGCTGCGCAGATCGTCCGCAATCTCCGATCGGTGGGCATTCACCTGGCCCCGCATCTGAAGTCCGGCCTGCTCAAGATGCACTCCACGCGCACGCGAGGACCGAACGTCGAGGATCAGTATGACCGGTTGCGAGCCAAGGTCCGTGAACACGCCCCCCGTTGCCTGGTCATCGACCCGCTCTCGGCGCTATCGAGCAAGCTCTCGCACCTGGCGTCGGCCGATGCCGCCCAGCAGTTTTTGGACTATCTCAAGGGAGAGGGCATCACCGTTGTGAACACCTCCTTGATGGACGGGCTCAGCACCGACGAGGCGACGGCCACCGGCATCTCGACCATCGCCGATACCTGGATGCACCTTTCCTACGTCGTCCAGGATGGCGAGCGGAACCGCGCCTTGACGATCGTTAAGTCACGCGGCACTGGCCACTCGAACCAGGTGCGGGAGCTGAGTCTCTCCAACGAGGGCGTGACCTTGACCGATGTCTTTATCGCGCAGGGCAAGGTGCTCATGGGAGTGGCCCGCTGGGAATGGGAGCAGGAAGAACTGGCGGCAGCCAAGCGGACCAAGGTCGCCGCTGAGCTCAAGCGCCTTCAGCTGCACCTCGCGCAGGCGGAAGCAGCGGCGCGCCTGCAAGTCGTGCAAACCGAAATGCAGGCCCGCAGCGCCGAGATGGCACTGCTCGCCGACGCCACCGGGTCGGCGTCCACCCTCGTCAAGACTGACCGGGCGGTGCTGCGTAAGATGCGGCACGCGGATAAAGACGTGCGCGTCCGCCCGGGCACGCGGTCAAAGAACGGATCGCCCATGAGTGGCGGGCGCCGAGCGTCGTAACATGGCAAAAGCCCACGCGAAGCCTCCGGCGTTGCGGCTGCGTCTCTACGTGGCGGGCCACGCCCCGAACTCGGTGCGGGCGGTCGCCAACGTCCGGGCGATTTGTGCCGAACACTTCGCCTCGGGACACGAACTCGAAATCGTCGATTTGCTCGAGCACCCGAAACGCGGTGTGGCCGATGGCATCATCGTCACGCCGACGCTCCTGAAGTTGTTGCCGTTGCCGGTGCAACGCGTGATTGGCAGTCTCAGCGACACGAATCAGGTGCTCATGGCGCTGTCGAGCAAATGAACGCCACCGAGGAACGTCACGCGCGTGAGCTGGCGCAGCAGCTCGCCGAGGCCAGGGCGATCATCGACGCGCTGCTCTCCGGGGAGATTGACGCCGTGGCCGGTGCCAACGACGGGGCGCCGGTGTTGCTGGCGAAGGCGCTGGAGGCGCTCAAAGAAAGCGAGGCGCGCTATCGCAACATCGTCGAAACGACCAACGAAGGCGTGTGGCTGATCGACGCGGAGCACAAGACCACGTTCATGAATCGCCGGATGGCGATCATGCTCGGGTGTGAGGCTGGGGCCGAGCGAGGCCGTTCCGTACTGCGGTACTTCGATGACGAGGGGCGGGCGACGCTTGCGGCGCAGGCCGAGCGACCCGCGGCGCACCAAGTCGAGGTCCGGCTCATCCGCGCGGATGGCACCGTCCTGTGGACCTTGCTCGGCGCGACCCCGCTGTTCGATCATGGGCACTTTGCGGGGTTCTCGGCGGTGGTGATGGACATCACCGAGCGCCGGATGGCGGCGCAGGCGTTGGCCGAGTTGTCCGAGCGAACTGAACGGCGCGAACGAATTCTCACCACGACGCTGTCAAACATCAGCGACTTTGCCTACACGTATGACCGGGACGGGCGCTTCCTCTTCGTGAATCAACCGCTGCTGGAGCTGTGGGGAATCCCGCTCGAGGCCGCGGTGGGGAAGAATTTCTTCGATCTCGGGTACCCCCCCGCGTTGGCCGAGCGGCTCCTGCAACAGATACAGCAGGTGTTTGACACCAGGACCGGCCTGTCCGGCGAGACACCCTATACCAGTCCAGCCGGGTTGGACGGGTATTACGAGTACATTTTCTCGCCGGCATTCGGGCCCGATGGCGGCGTCGAGTTTGTGGTCGGTTCCACGCGCGACATCACCGAACGCAAGAGCGCCGAGGCTGCGCTGCGAACCGCCAAAGAGGCTGCGGAAGTCGCCAACCTCGCCAAGAGCGAATTTTTGGCAAACATGAGTCACGAGATTCGGACGCCGATGAATGGGGTCATCGGGATCACCGAGCTGATGCTCGACGGCGAGCTCACGTCTGAACAACGCAAGCAGCTGGGGATCATCAAATCGTCCGGTCAGGCGCTGATGGCCGTCATCAACGACGTCCTCGACTTCTCCAGAATCGAAGCGGGGAAACTCGAGCTCGACCCGATCGACTTCGTGGCGCGTGATGCGATAGGCGACGCCGCGAATGCGGTCGCCCTCAAGGCCCATCAGAAGGGGCTCGAGTTGATCGTGGATGTCGATCCGGACGTGCCGCAGGCGTTGCGAGGCGACCCCGGACGCCTGCGTCAAATTCTCCTCAATCTCCTCGGGAACGCCATTAAGTTTACCGATCAAGGCGAGGTCGTGCTGCGTGTGACCATCGCCGAGGCGACCCCGGGCGAGGTCGTGTTGCATTGTTCCATCAGGGACACCGGCGTCGGGATTCCTC
>JBKJJZ010000487.1:0-3443 GCA_046597705.1 Vicinamibacterales bacterium
GCCCGCTGCGGAGCACACCATGGCCGGCTGCGTCGAAAAGGGCGCCACCGCGACGATGGGCACCGTGATGAACACCGCCGAGAAGGGCCCCAAGACGATCGGCATCGTCGACTCGAAGGCCACCCTCGCGCCGCACGTCGGCCACAAGGTCGAAATCACCGGCGTCAACGTGCCGGCTGCTGAAGCCGAAGCGATGAAGCCGGCGCCTGCGAAGGCCGATCACTACATGAAGCTGAGCGCCGTGAAGATGGTCTCGGCAACCTGTCCGTAACAGGCAGGAAGTCAGGCTGTCAGGCCGTCAGGCAAAAAGCAAAAGGGCCGGAGCGATCCGGCCCTTTTCTTTTTACTCACCGGCAAAGGGGCTATCCCTCTTTCGGGGCCTCTTCCTCGTTGTCGATGCCCGCGGGATCTTTTTGGTGCGCCGGTTCGTGGCTTGCCGGGTCCGGCTGCTCGACCACATCCTCGATCGCAGCCGGAATGATCGGCGACCGTCCGGGGCCGGCAGGAATCTCCGGTCCGCGCACCTGGCTCTCGGGCAGGTTGTCCTTGCGGAAGGGCGCATCGTTCTTGAGCCCAAGCTCAAGCTTGTCTTTCCAGGTCATGTGAATCTCCCGTTGACGTCTTTGCACATTGTGCGCCAACCCATCGATTGGCCGCGTCGCAGCGTGGGCAGTACCGGCCGCGATAACAATGGCCCCGCGCGGAGCAAATCTCTGCAACGGGTTACTCCGCGGCGCGTATTCGGCGCGTTTTTACCACTCAAATAGTTGGCAGCACACTTGCTCTAAAGGGTTGCAGCAACGCTCGACGCCCACTCTGGGCAGCGACACCAACCCCTTCCCATCGACGGGAGGCTTCGGCCTCCCGACACGTCTGTACCGGAAACCTACTGGCCGCGACGCTGTAGCTCCTCGAGCAGTTCCTTGACGTGACGCACGATCGCGGCGCGCTGTGCTTCGTAGCTGTCATCCGGGACGTCAGACCAATCTTTCGCCTTGCCTGAAGACGCAGCCGCAGCCGGCAGCGTGCAGCCGATCGCGAAAATGTGTGTCGCCTTGGCGATGTCGCCGGCGCCGATTGCGGTTGGCGCGCCCGCCGGAATGGTCATGCCATCCGCCTTGAGGCCGGCGACCGCGCGCACCGAGAGAGCTTCCTGCGGATCGGTGCCGCGGAATTGTGCGCGATACGGCAGCCCACGCTCGGCGGCCAGCTTGTTGAAATACGCGGTGGCGATCAGGCTCTTCGCGGCGCCGTGCTCACACACGAAGACGATCGCTGGCGTTGCGGCCGTGGGCATCGCGCGCGCCTGGCCGCTCGCGCGCTTCGGCCCGGTCTCGTTGATCGCGGCGCGCACTCCAGTCGCGAGCTTCTCCGCGGGGCCCTGACCCCAGTAGTGCAGGAAGACTACCGTCGGCTGCGTGTTGGTCATGTGGTGATGGATCGCGACCACTTCCAGACCATTGGCGCGCAGTGCCTTCAGCACAGGCGTGACTTCGGTGTCGAGCATCGCCACGTCGCCAGCGACCACCGCAGCGGCATCCGAGCCAAAAAAAGCCGCCCAGGTATTGAGTCCCATGCGCGCGTTGATGGTGGCGCCCATTTCCTTGAGAGTGATGTCGGGACGCCCTACGGTGATCTTGTAGACTTGGCCGTTTTGCTCGCCAGGTGTGCCGATGATGCCGGCGAGTTTCGCGGTATCGATCGCACCAGCGCTGACGGTTGATGTCAGCGTGCCGGGCGCTTCCTGGCGCACCGCAACTTTGCCGATCAGATCGAGCGCCGGCTTGATGCGTGTCGCGAGATCAGCCCCTGCGCCGTGCCCGTGCACGTGCATGTAAAACATGCGCGGCGATTCCCAGAAGAAGTGGTTGTGCAGCGCGGTGACGTCAAGTCCCTGCGCGAGTACCGCCGACATCACCGGGTTCACTTCATCCTGTGTCAGCACGAGGTCGCCCATCAGCACCTGCATGGCGCCGTCGCCCTTGGTCAACGCGATCCAACCGCCGAATCCAAAAGGCGTGGGGGTGGGGACGCCGGCCACCGTCACCTTCAGATCGCTGCGCGGAATATTGACCTTCAGCACTCCGTCCTTGAAGTCGCCCGGCCTGCCGAGCGATTCAATGATCGCCTTGTAGTCCGCGGGCATGTCTTGCGCGGAGGCAAGTCCGGCCGTAGCAAGCAGCAACGCGAGGGTCAGTAACAGTTTCATGTCGGCGCTCCTACCGAAGTATGCGCCCGTTAAGCCATTTTCTGCATCGCGTTACTCCGCGACACTGGTTTTGAGCGGATCGCGCGCCGAAATAGTTGGCAGCACGCTTGCTATATAGGGATGCAGCAACGCTCGACGCCCACTCTGGGCAGCGACATCATCCCTTCCCATCGACGGGAGGCTTCGGCCTCCCGACACGTCTGTACCGCACGCTGGCGACGCGGGTTCGCGTGCTGCGGAGCATTTCGGCTTAGAGAGTCCGTCCTGCTGTGCTACGTTACGGCGTCCATGCCTGACGCTGCGCCGTCGCCCGAGACATTCTTCAAGGCCTTTGGCCTGCTCGCACACCTCTATCTGACGCCAGTGCTCCGGGCGCTTGTCGAGAGCCGCGTGCCGGATCACCTCGACGCCGGTCCGCTCGCGGCGTCGGAACTGGCCAAGAGGACTGGGCTGCACGCTCTGACTGTGACCCGGTCCCTGCGCGCACTGGCGGCCTTCGGCGCATTCCAGGAAGTCTCCCCTGATGTGTTCGCCAACACCCCAGTGTCCGCGTTTTTCCGAGACCGGCCGGGCGGGCTCCGAAACGCGGCACTCTTCTGGGGTGGTGAGCACGTCCTGAAGTCCGCGGCGGAACTCGGCTACAGCGTGAAGACGGGCAAGTCGAGCTTCGAGCACGTATACGCCGAGTCGTTTTGGGATCGCATGCGCCGGCTCCCAAACGAGTGCGAAATGTTCAATCGCGCGCTGGCAGACCTGCGTAGCGACGAACACCAGCGGATCGCCGGGGCCTACGACTGGTCCGGTGTGAACACGGTCGTCGATGTTGGCGGAGGTGCGGGGTCCCTGCTGGCTGCCATCCTCGAGACGCATCCGGAGAAGCGCGGCGTGCTGGTCGACCAGCCGCAAGTGCTACCCGATGCTGACCAGCTGCTGTCGGCACGCGGCGTCAGGGACCGGTGCGACTTCGCTGGCGGCAGCTTCTTCGAACCCATGGCGACCACCGGCGAAGTGTGGGCGATGTGCCAGGTCTTGCACGACTGGCCAGACGCGGAGTGTTGCGCCATCCTTTCGCGCTGCCGCGAGAGGATGCGCGAGACGGACCGATTGCTCGTCATCGAGATGCTCACCGTACCCGGTGAACCGAATCCCGGCATCGCCGTCCTGGACATGATGATGCTGCTCTACTTCGGCGAGGCGCGCCAGCGCACCGTGGCCGAGTACAGCGAACTGTTTC
>JBKJJZ010000080.1:0-16992 GCA_046597705.1 Vicinamibacterales bacterium
GGCGGCCCGCATCTACACGGAACTGTCGAAGGCGGGGGCAGGCCTCGAATTCCTCGACGTGGGCGGCGGCCTCGTTCAGCGCCCCCTTGACGATGCGGATGTTCGGAATCTGGCTGCCCAGGTGGAAATGCAGCAGCTTGAAACAATCCTCCATGCCCTGCGCCTTGAGTTCCTCGAGTCCCTTGCGCACTTCAGCCACGGTCAGGCCGAATTTCGAGCGGTACCCGCCTGAAGATTGCCACCGGCCGCCGCCGCGGGCGGCCAGTTTGACGCGCATGCCGATCTGCGGCCGCACGCCCACCTTCTTCGCGTACTCGAGGACCAGGCCCAGTTCGGTGTACTTCTCCACCACGGGGATGATCTTGCGACCCATCTTGAGGGCGAGCATCGCCATCTCGATGAATTCGGCGTCCTTGAATCCATTACAGATGATCGGCGTGTCGTTGGTGGTCATCGCCACCACGGCCAGCAGCTCGGGTTTGGAGCCGGCTTCGACGCCGAATCCATATTCACGGCCGAAATCGAGGACTTCCTCCACGACCTGGCGCTGCTGATTGACCTTGATCGGGTAGACGCAGACGTACTTGCCTTTGTACTGGTGCTGGCCAATCGCGGACTGGAAGGCCGCATGAATGTCGCCCAGGCGATGGCGGAGGATGTCCCGGAATCGGATCAGGATTGGAAGACCGATGCCGCGCAACTGCAGGTGATCGACGAGCTGCTTGAGGTCAATGGACCGATGCGGTTCCTTCGTCACGTGCGCGAGCATGTGGCCGTTGGCGCCGACCGAAAAGTACCCCTGGCCCCATCGTTCGACGTCGTACAGTTCGGAAGCATCAGTGACGGTCCAAGGGTCGCCTTGTCGTCTGTTTGTCGTCGGCCGGCTCGTCGTAGTCACGTTTCGCATGATACAGAGTTTTGTCGGGAGGTATAGGACAAATTCAGCACAGCAGGTGCTACGATTTGCCCCCCATGCCCTCTTCAACGACCGTTGCCGGGTTTCTGGCGTCGCTCCCGCCTGAACGCCGGAAGGAAATCAGCCGCGTGCGCGGAGTGATTCGCAAGCACCTGCCGGTCGGATACAAGGAAGTGATGTGCCTGGGCATGATCACCTACGAAGTTCCGCTCAAGGTCTATTCCGATACGTACAACGGTCATCCGCTCTGGTATGCGGCCCTCGGCGCGCAGAAGAACTACCTGACGCTCTATCTCATGAACGCCTATGGCAGCGAGGCGCCTCAGAAGAAGCTTCGCGACGGATTCAAGGCCGCCGGGAAGAAACTCGACATGGGAAAGGCCTGCATCCGTTTCAAGGCGGCAGAAGATTTGGCGCTGGAAACGGTGGGCGAAGTGGTGGGCAGTACCTCCCTTGAACAGTTCGTCGCCGCGGCCAAGGCCGTGCGATCAAGTCGTTCGACGGGCTCACGACAAAAATGAACCGCCGCGAATTCGTGGGCACCGGAGCGATGGCGGCCGCCGGCCTGTGGTGGCCCTGGCAGGCTCCCCGACCCGTGCCCTCTGCGGCCCAACTCCAGTGGCAACGCGATGAGCTGGCGATGTTCATCCACTTCGGCGTAAACACATTTACCAATCGCGAGTGGGGTGACGGAAAGGAATCGCCGTCCAGCTTCGCGCCGTCGAAGCTCGATGCCGGGCAGTGGGCTCGCACCGCGAAACAGGCTGGCTTCCGGGCAATGATTCTCACCGCGAAGCATCACGATGGCTTTTGCCTCTGGCCCACGAAGACCACCACTCAATCGGTGGCGTCCAGTCCCTGGCGCGACGGCAAGGGTGACGTTGTACGCGAATTCGTCAGTGCGTGCCGAGCCGAGAGCCTGCGACCGGGACTCTATTTGTCGCCGTGGGACCGGAACCATCCTGCCTATGGCGACTCGTCCCGGTATAACGATGTCTACATCGCGCAACTCACTGAGTTGCTGACCGGCTACGGTCCGCTGGCCGAAGTGTGGTTCGACGGCGCCAATGGCGAAGGGCCAAACGGAAAGAAGCAGGAGTACGACTGGCCTCGTGTCTGGAGCACGGTCAGGAAGTTGCAGCCAGACGCGGTGATGTTCTCTGATGCCGGACCTGATGTGCGATGGAACGGCAATGAAAACGGCATGGCCGGAGACCCGAACTGGTCCAGCGTTGATCCGTCTCGGGTGCCGGCGCCCGGCATCAGCGGGCCCGGCGTCATCGACGCGCTACAACATGGTGACACGAACGGTTCAGTCTGGCGGCCGGCTGAGGCAGACGTGTCGATTCGCCCGGGCTGGTTCTATCATCCGGCCGAAAACACGCGCGTGAAGACCGCCGACCAACTCGTGAACCTGTACCTGCGCTCGGTTGGGCGCAATTCGAAACTCCTCTTGAACGTGCCGCCCACGCCGGAGGGGTTGATTCACGAGAGCGACGTGTCCCAGCTCTCGTTGATGCAGACGCGCCTGAGCGCCATGTTCGCGACGAACCTCGCGAGCGGACGTGACGTGATCTCCGCTGACGGCCGCGTCAGGGAAGTTGTCCTGCCCAGGCCTTCGCCTCTTGGGCTTATTCGCCTCAGCGAAGACATCGCTCGCGGCCAGACCGTGGCCCGGTACTCGGTCTCGGGCTTCGATGGCTCGACATGGATCGATCTGTCCGACGGCACCACCATCGGCTACGCGAAGATCGACAGAGTCGTCAGCACCGCCACCATCAGCCGCGTGAAGGTCACCGTCATGGAGCCCGCAGGAAGATTGCCGTCGGTACGCATCAGCGCGTTCGCTTCCATTTGATCGCAGGAGACCCATGCCCAAGCCATTCGAATTCGCATCCAGACAGAGCAGGCGCGCGTTCCTGTCTTTTGTCGCCGCCAGTCCGCTCCTTGCGGCCGCCGGCGTCGAGCGCGAGGCGCTCACGAGGCTGCTGGGAGGCTCGAAGCGCGACCAGTCCGTCGCGCTGGCGCTAATCGCATCGCCAGGTGAAGCCCTCAACGTTTTTGATTTCGAAGCGGTGGCGAAGCAGAAGATTCCGGTGGCGCACTGGGGCTACCTGATGACCGGCACCGATGACGACGCGACGTTGCGCGAGAATCGAGAGGGCTTCAACCGTTACGCCCTCCGGATGCGCCGGTTGGTGGACGTGAGTCATGTTGACCCGTCGATCGACATGCTCGCCGTGCACTGGGCCACGCCAATCGTTATTTGTCCTGTGGGCAGCCAGAGGGCGTTTCATGCCGAGGGCGAGATCGCCGTGGCGCGCGCCGCCAAGGCCAAGGGCCACCTGCAGGTGCTCTCGACTGTAACGACCAGTTCGGTTGAGGACGTGACCGCCGCGCGAGGCGGGCCGATCTGGTATCAGCTCTATCACCAGGCGGATTGGAACCAGACACGGCAGTTGATCAAGCGCGCCGAGAAGGCCGGATGCCCGGCGATTGTCTTCACCGTGGATCTGCTCGGCGGCAGCAACCGCGAGACGATGCTGAGGGCCCAGCAGGTGGACCCGCGCGACTGCTCGGCGTGTCACAAGGGGGGCAAGCCGGCGCCGGGCCTGAGCGGACTGGTGAGCGACGGGGACAACCGGCGCAAGCCGATGATAGCGGCGTTCGAGCCGGGCACGCCGATTCCCGAGGTGGGCACGCCGACGTGGGAATTCGTGAAGCGCCTTAAGGACGCCACAACGATGAACGTGCTGCTGAAGGGCATCGTCACGCGCGAGGACGCGGAACTGGCGATGGAGCACGGCGTCAACGGCCTCTTCGTTTCCAACCACGGAGGCCGCGCGGAAAACAGCCAGCGCGCGACGATCGAGTGCCTGCCGGAAGTGGTGGCCGGTGTGCAGGGCCGCGCGCCCGTTCTGATCGACGGCGGCATCCGGCGCGGGACCGATATTTTCAAGGCGCTGGCGCTCGGCGCGACGGCTGTGGGCGTGGGCCGGCCGTACATCTGGGGCCTCGGCGCATTCGGACAGGAGGGCGTCGAAGCCGTCCTCACACTCCTGCGGCGCGAGCTGGAACTCGTGATGGCGCAGGCGGGAACGACCACCGTGAAGGGCATCACTAACGCGTCCGTGGTCGCGCGGCCCGGCAGCTAACCGATGCGCACTGTCCTGATCCTCGCGCTCTCCATCGGGCTGCAACTGGCGCCGGTGCCACGCCCGGTCTCGACACCGGCCCTGCCGCGTTACAAGAATCCGAAGCTCGCAGTTGACGCTCGCGTTCGGGACCTGCTGGGGCGCATGACGCTGGAGGAAAAATTCTGGCAGTTGTTCATGATTCCCGGCAGCCTGGACGACCCGGCGCACGACTATTCCAAAGGCATCTTCGGCCTGCAGATCTCGACGGGAACAGCGGCGGGCCGGCCGGCCGCTCGCGCGCATGCGGAGCGCATCAACGCGATTCAGCGCTACTTCGTGGAGCAGACACGGCTCGGGATTCCGATCATCGCGTTCGAAGAAGCGCTGCACGGACTCGTTCGCGACGGTGCCACCATGTTTCCGCAGGCCATCGGCCTGGCTGCCACATGGGACACCGCGCTGATGCGTCGAGTCTGGGCCGCCGTTGCCGCCGAAACCGGCAGCCGCGGCATCCGCCAGGTGCTCTCCCCTGTCATCAACATCGCAGACGATGTGCGGTGGGGAAGGGTGGAGGAGACCTACGGCGAAGACCCGTATCTGTCGGCCGAGATGGGTCGCGCGTTTATCGAAACATTCGAGCGCGCCGGAATCATCACCACGCCAAAGCACTTTCTGGCCAACGCAGGTGAGGGTGGGCGAGACAGTTATCCGATCGACCACAGCGAACGCATTCTGACCGAGCGATACCTTCCGCCATTCGACGTGGCCGTGAAGGAGGCCAGGGCGCGGTCGGTCATGACCTCATACAACTCGGTGGACGGATCTCCGGCCACGCAGAATCGGCGGCTGATGAACGGCATTCTCAAAGGCGAGTGGGAGTTCACGGGCTTCGTCATTTCTGACCAATCGGCCACCGGCGGCGCCACGGTGCTGCACTTGACCGAGCCCAACACGCCGGCAGCCGCCAGGGACGCGTTCAAGGCCGGTCTGGACGTGGTGTTCGAGGCGCGCTACGGACAGCAGCGTTCGTACCTCGAAGCATTTCAGAAGGGGCTCGTGCCGTTGAGCGTGATCGACGCGTCCGTGGCTCGGGTCCTGCGCGCAAAGTTCGAGCTCGGCCTGTTCGAGCGGCCATACGTGGATGTGGAGGAGGCCGCGCGCTTGAACGGCTCGATGCAGCATCGGGAACTGGCCACTGAAGTCGCACGCGCGTCGATTGTGCTGCTCAGGAACAACGCGCGAACCCTCCCGCTGGCCGCGAGTGTGCGGTCGATTGGCGTCATCGGCACCGATGCGGTTGAGGCGCGCCTTGGCGGATACAGTGGCCCCGGCCTCGAGCCAGTCTCGATACTTGACGGCATCAAACGAAAAGCCGGTACCGGTGTCACGGTGCGGCATGCAGACGGCCCCGGGCGCGTGGTCCGCGATCTGGTCGTGATCCCGGCTGAGCATTTCTCAATCACACGCGATGGCAAGACCGAGCCCGGCCTTTCGGGCGATTACTGGGACAACAACACTTTCACCGGTGCGCCGCGTCTGCAGCGAGTGGACCCGCAGGTGGACTTCAGGTGGACGCTGAGTTCGCCCGGCCGCGGCATCCCGTTCGATTGGTATTCGGCACGATGGCGCGGCACGGTCACCGCTCCTGCAAGTGGCGTGAAACGAATCGCGGTCGAAGGCAATGACGGCTATCGGTTGTTCATCGACGACGCGCTGGTGATTGATAACTGGCGGAAGCAGTCGTACGGGACCAGGAGCGTGGATGTGGCGATGGCGCCGGGCTCGGCGCACGCGATTCGGCTCGAGTACTTTGAAAGCACGGGCATCGCCCGGTTGAAACTCTTGTGGGACGCGGGTGCCGATGGGGCCGCTGACTCGCGCATCGCCGAGGCGGTCGCTCTGGCAAAGAGCAGCGACGTCGCCGTGGTTGTGGTTGGTCTCGAAGAAGGCGAGTTCCGCGACCGCGCGTTCCTCAAGCTGCCCGGCCGTCAGGAAGCGCTGATACAGGCTGTGGCTGCAACCGGTCGTCCGGTTGTCGTGGTCATCATCGGCGGAAGTGCCGTGACGATGGGCTCGTGGCTGAATGATGTGGGCGCGGTGGTGCAGGCGTGGTATCCGGGTGAGACCGGAGGTATTGCCGTGGCGGATGTGTTGTTTGGCGCCTACAACCCGGCGGGGCGGCTGCCGATCACGTTCCCGATGTCCGAAGGCCAGCTGCCACTGTCGTACAACCACAAACCGACAGGCCGGGGTGACGACTATCTGGACCTGACGGGCATGCCGCTGTTCCCGTTCGGGTTTGGCCTGAGCTACACGACGTTCGAATACTCGAACCTGCGCATCTCACCCGCCGAGAGCGCCGCGTCAGGCAGGGTGAGTGTCCAGTGCATGGTTAAGAACACCGGTGACCGTGCGGGAGACGAGGTCGTTCAACTCTATGTCCGCGACATGCTCGGCTCCGTGGCTCGGCCCGTGATGGAACTGAAGGGGTTCAGCCGCGTGCGTCTGAATGCCGGTGCGACTCAGCAGGTGACGTTCATGCTGGGTCCCGCACACCTGCGCATGCTGGACGTCGATCGCAAATGGATCGTCGAGCCCGGCGTCTTCCGCGTCATGGTCGGCTCGTCGTCAAAAGACATTCGACTGCGCGGGCAGTTTACGGTCAGATGATCGTGCTGCCGTAGCACAACAGTACGTAGGGCGTCCCTTCAGGGGCGCCGAATGGCGTCTGACTTAATCTTGAATAGCGAATCGTCGAGCGGCGGATTAAATTCGACCTTCGAGATTTTCAGCTCGGCCTGAAGTTGACCATTCTGCGAAATCCTCAGGGTGTGGGGCACCATGACTCCCTCGACGTCTTTGTAGTCCGAGAGGTCCGTTTCGCTGGCGGTCGGGCCTTCTGTCGTAACGCGCCGTTCCACGAACGTCTCGGCGTCGAGATAGATGTGCTGCGTCGGCACATCGGTGCGAGTGACCTTGAGGTGGAACGTCGGCCTGCCGCTCAACGGAGCCTGGTCCACCAACACGACCGTGTAACCCTTCGCTTTGTAGTCCACGAGTACGCCGTCGAAGTCCGACTGGGCTTTGGCCGTGGCGGTTTCGGCATCGGGCATCGCCCGCGGCGCGGGGTCACCCGTCATCGGGTTGATCATCCACGCCTTGTTGCCATCGAACAGGTTCACGATGGTCATCGTGGGCTGTCCGGGGATTTCAATCGTCAGCTCCTGCCTGGAAAGATTCGGGCGCTTCGCATAGACGGCCATGGCGAGTTGAAATCCCTGCGAGACGGCGACGCCTGTCAACTTCTGGCTCTGGATGGTCTTCCATTTTTCCGCGCCACCTTTCGTTGCCAGATGTCTGGCGACGATCTCATCCACCGTGGGCGACTGAACGGCCGGCGGCGCCGGCACTTGCGCCGACAACGCCACCACTGTCACGCTGACCGTCAGCGCACATACCGAAAAAACCGTCCGTTTCCACATCACAGACCCTCCACTGGCATCTTACGATCTGCTTTACTATTCCCCATGCACAAAATCTTTCGGCCTGCGCTCATGTGCCTGCTATGCGTGACTGCCTTTACGGTCGGCGCGGGTGCTCGTCAGTCGCCGCAGAACTGGCCGTCGTTCAGAGGCGTCCGGGGGGCGGGCGTCGCCGAGGGACAGCCCACTCCTTCGTCATGGGACGTCCCGAAGGGCACTCATCTTCGATGGAAAACGCCGCTTGCCGGCCTCGGACACGCAAGCCCGATCATCTGGGGCAACCAGCTGTGCGTCACCACCGCGAAGTCCGGGAAGGCCGACGCCGGCCTGCGACTCGGTCTCTATGGCGATATCGCATCGGTCACCGACGACACGGTGCACACCTGGCTGCTCACGTGCATGGACACCTCGACTGGCAAGGTCCTGTTCGAAACGAAGATGCACGAAGGCGTGCCGATCGTGAAGCGCCATACGAAGTCCACGCACGCCAATTCCACGCTGGCTACCGACGGCACGCACATCGTGGCGATGCTCGGGTCCGAGGGACTCTTTGCTTTCGACATGAAGGGCAAACAGTTGTGGAAGGTGGACCTTGGCCCGCTCGACTCCGGCTTTTACATGGTGCCGGCCGCGCAGTGGGAGTTCGGCAGTTCGCCGATCATTCATGAGGGCAAGGTGATCATCCAGGCTGACGTGCAGAAGGGTTCCTTCCTTGGCGCGTTTGATGTGAAGACCGGCAAGGAGCTTTGGCGCACCGCGCGGCAGGACGTGCCGACGTGGAGCACGCCCACCATTCATGTCGTTGGCGGCAAGACGCAGATTCTGGTCAACGGCTGGCGGCACATGGGCGCGTACGACTTCACGACGGGCGAAGAAATCTGGAGGCTCAAGAGCGCCGGCGGAGACATTCCGGTGCCGACGCCGATCGTGGGCAACGGCATGGTGTATCTCACGAGCGCGCACGGCTCCGGCGCGCCGGTGTTTGCCATCAAGGAAACAGCTCGCGGTGACATCAGCCTGGCGCCCGAGACGACAACGAACGCGCACATCGCGTGGAGTTATCCCCGCGACGGCGCGTACATGATCTCACCGGTGCTCTATCAGGGACTGTTGTACGTCTCGAAGAACAACGGTGTGTTTGCCGTATTCGACGCCGTCACCGGCGAGAAGGTCTATCAGGAGCGGCTCGGCGATGGCACGACGGGGTTTACGGCGTCACTCGTGGCCGCCGACGGCAAGGTCTACTTCACGAGCGAAGACGGCGACGTCTTTGTGGTGAAGGCCGGACGCACGTACGAACTGCTCTCCAAGAGTCCGCTGGGCGACTACGCGATGGCGACGCCCGCGATCGCCAATGGCACGCTGTACTTCCGCACGGGCTCGGCGATCATTGCGGTCAAGTAGTCGGTCGGTACGTAGGGCGTCCGCGCCATGAACACGTAGGGCGTCCCTTCAGGGGCGCCGTGAACGCGTAGGGCGTCCCTTTAGGGGCGCCACGGAAACAACACTCCGGGCGCCAGTTTGCCTCCGGGGTCCAGCGCGGCCTTAATCGCGCGCATCTCATTGATCCCCTGGTCGCCGTAGAGCTGTTTCAACAGCTGTTGCTTGACCGATGACCGGCCCACGCCATGTTCGGCGAGCGGACAGCCTCCGAACCGCGCCACCTCTCGGCCAAACGCGAGGATCGCTTCCCGGCCCGCCACGATGTCTTCGTACGAACGCGGAATGACGTTCGGGTGGACATTGCCGTCCGAGATGTGACCCCAGATCGCGAAGTCGAGGCCGCGCGCGCGATAGCCCTCGCGATAGCACTCGAGCATCGCGCCGAAATGTTCGAACGGCACGATCATGTCAGCCGCGGTCTTTTCGATGCGCGAATCCACGTCCCGCTTGGCGTCGCCCACGCGTCTGTTGACGCCTGCCGGGGCCGACTCTCGAAACGCCAGGAACTGCTCGACGCGCCTACGTTCGCCCGGCCACGCCATCTGCGTGTCATCGAGAGCCCCGTGCGCCGCCAGCAGACGGCAGAACCGCACCAGCGGCGTGTCTGGCGCGTCACTGGTCATCGCGCTGCCAGCCTGTCGAAAGGCATCTTCAGCCGTGGTGTCACGCGGGAGTTCGAGCTGCACAAGCAACACCAGCGCCGCGTCGGCGGGGATGGAAATGTCGAGCTTCCGATCGACGCCGTCTTCGCGGAGGATGTCGAGGCAGCGGCGATCGACGTATTCAATTGCCGAGATGTCCAGGCCCCGCGAGTCCTGGGTGCGCCACGTGTCCTGCGATGACCGCCGCAACGCGTCAACCAGGGCGATGGCGCTGGACTCGGTCCCAACCGGTACCAGGGCCCATGCGACAGAAGGCGGTTCGGGCAGGACCCGAAACACGACCTCCGTGACCACGCCCAACGTGCCCTCGGCGCCGATGAACAGGTCGATCAGATCCATGTCAGGCGCGGCGAAATACCCCGCCGAACACTTGGGTACCTCGGGCATCGTGTAGCTGCCGGGTTGAAACGTTCGTGTCCCGCACTCGCACGTCAACTCGAACCCGAGACCCGGCTCCGCGCGCACTTCGCCGCGCGTGACCTCAATCACATGCCCACACGCCAGCACCATCGTCAATCCATCGGTCCACTGACGTGTCGTGCCGTACTTGAAGGTGGCCGCGCCAGCCGCGTTGGTGGCGACCACGCCTCCTGCAAACGCACCGGTGAATGTTGGAGAAGGTGCGTACCAGCGGCCGCTCGCGTGTAGCAGTTCCTGCAATGTCGCGATCGGAACCCCCGATCCCACTCGGAAATGGCGCTGGCCCGATTCGTGGATGGAAGTCATGTGCGCGGTCGTGAGTACCAGGCCGCCGTCGGGCGTGGCGCCGCCGGTGAGCGACGACTGCGCGCCGACGGGAAGAACGCGAGTGGCCTGGCTCAGGAGCAAGGCGACGTCGCGTTCAGTCCTGGGGCGCGCGACACCGTCGGCATGTCCGCCGGCAAAGTGTGCCGCGTCTTCGATGTGGGCATGCACCACGTCGGGTTGGCGGTCGATCAGCTGGCCGCCGGTGGCCGCGGCGTCCTCGCGAGGTGCGCGGGCGCGAATGCGATGGGTAGGCACGAGTACGAATCATAAGGGGGAAGCGATGGGGCATCTATTCAGGCGCGTGGGGACGGGGCTGTGGGTGGTGATGGCGGCGATGGGCGTGACTGCCGTGGCGCTGGTGAGTCTGGCGCGGGCGGACGCGCGGCAGGCGCCAGCAACTGAATTGACGATGGAGTTGGCGGAGTTTCGGCCGTTGCACGCGCATAAGAGTGTGTTGGTGGTTGACGTGCGTGACGAGGTCAGCTTTGCGAACGGGCACATTCCCGGCGCGTTGCATGTCTCGGTGCACGACATCGAGGCGCAGGTGGCTGCCCTGAAGAAGGCGTCCAAGGGGCGCGTCATCGTCACGTACTGCTCCTGCCCAACCGAGGCCAGCAGTCTTCGTGCGGCGAAGCTGCTGGCCAGCGGCGGGCTCAGCGCACGGGCACTGGTGGGCGGCTTTCCGCGATGGGTCGAGTCCGGCGGTGCGATCGAACGGGGCGTGACGTAGGGCGTCCCTTCAGGGGCGCCGCATCACCGCACCAGCAACGCCGCTTCCGCCGCCAGGAACGCGCGGAACTCAGCCTCTGACTCTACCGTGAGCGTGCCCTTCATCCGGAAGTGGCCCAGGCCGCAGAGCTGCGAGCACGCGATGTCGAAGTGGCCCGCGAGCGTGGGCGTAAACCACACCGGCGAGAGTAGTCCAGGGGTGACGTCGTTCTTCACGCGCATGGCCGGCACGCCGAAGCTGTGGATCACGTCTTTGCTCGACAGCTGAATGACCACGGGCCGGTTGATGGGCAGGTGGAGGTCATCGAGCGTCACCAGATCGTCGGCGCCGAACGGTGACGCGCGATTGAGGCCAACCGGATTGGTGGACGTGACCAGGGTGACGCTTGTCTCGCCGAATCGACCGTCGGCGCCCGGATAGTGGATATTCCATGCGAACTGTTCAGCAACGACGCGAACGACCACCGCGGTCGAATCGGGGGCCGCTGCGGCGGAGGTCTGCCTGAACCAGACAGGCAGCGCGATGCCAACGAGCAGGACACCCTCCGCGACCACCACGCCGATCTCCGTCCAGTGTGCCCAACGGCCCGACGTTTGTGGCGCCGGCTTCGCGCCCTCGCGGAACCGGATCAACACCCAGACAAAGTACGCGCCCCATCCAAGCAGAAGCACCAGCATCAGCCAATGCACCAACGTCAGAACAAGATCGATCTCCGGCGCGTGCGCCGAAGCCTGGGGCGGCAGCCAGCGACTCAACATTTCGGATCCTCAGGCTCGCGGCCTTCGCGCCTGACGAATCCCACGATGAACCCGGCGAACGCGCCCAGCACTACCGTGGTCACGCCAATGAGGACCAGGACGGCCGCTCGAACGCCGTCAGTCGTCGCGTTCTCTTCAACGCGAAAACAAATAGGACACGCGAGCGCCCGTTCCGTGGCAGCGACGATCAATGCAATCGCCACGCTGAACCTCGAACCTCGAACCTTGAACCTCGAACCTCGAACCTCCAACCTCGAACTCATGTCAGGTACAGCCCCACGAACATCGCGAGCCACATCAGGTCAACGAATACCCAGTAACGCGCCAGCACCTTGAGTCGACCACCAGTCATCGTCTCGCTCACCGGCCGTGTGCCTGCCAATACCCACAGGTTGGCTAGAATACCCCCGGCCACGTGCAAGGCGTGTAGGCCGGTGAGCGTGTAGTACATCGCCATGAATGTGCTCGTCGCCGGCACTTGGCCAGCGATCCATTCTGCTCGGTACTCGAAACCTTTGATCGCGAGAAACACTACGGCTATGGCCGAGACCATCATCAGGAGCCCGCGCGCACCGGACGGCCGGGCTCGGCCCGCCCTGATCGCCAGAGCCGTCACCCCGAACAGCACCACCGTGTTAGCCCAGCCCATCCCGGTGTTCAACACGCTGCCCGCCGCGGGCCAGTCCACCGCCGAGACTCGCAGCAACGCATACGACGAGAACAACGCGCCGAACAGCATCAACTCAGAGGCGATGAACAGCCAGAACCCGAGGGTGACGCTATCGACACCGGTGTCAGGTCTCGGCACATTGGGGGACGGATCCACATAGGGGGACGGGTGTCGGTCTGTGGAAAACTCCTCGCCCTCTGTAAGGCGGGGCGCTGGAGTTTTCCACAGACCGACACCCGTCCCCCTCCATTCAAAAGTGCTCGCTTGCCACGGGTTCGCATCTGCAAGCCGAGGCTTCCGCATCGTCAGCACAAGATTGACGATGAAAAGAATCTGCACCAGTCCCAGAGCCACCGCCGCCCACGCCTGGAGCTCGTAGCTGAATTCAAATCCTTTGAAAGCGGCGTACTGACGGCCGCCATCAAACAGCCGCCGGTTCAACCCTGCCAGACCCTGCGCGAACATCGGCATGAAGATCAGGTTCATCGTCACAAGCGATCCCCAGAAGTGCAGACGGCCAAGCCGAACGTTGAGCATCCGTCCCGTGACCCTGGGAAACCAGTGATAGATACCGGCGAACAACGCGAACAGTGTGCCAGGCGCCACCAGGTAGTGAAAATGACCGATGACGTAATAGGTGTCGTGCAGCGGAATGTCTGATGCCGCCAACCCCAGAGGCAAGCCCGTCAGGCCGCCCAGTCCGAACATCGGAAGGAACGCGAGCGCGAACAACGCGGGCACCGTAAACCTGATCGACCCGCCATGCAGGGACAGGAACAGTGACGACAGGATGATCACCGACGGAATCGAAATGATCATCGTCGTCACCTGAAAAAACGCGCTCATCGTTGGGCCCATCCCCGTCAGGAACATGTGATGCGCCCAGACCAGGAACGACATGAACCCCATGAACAGCACAGCGCCAACCCTGGCACGATAGCCCCAGAGCGGCTTGCCAGTGCTGGTCGTAATGACTTCGGCGACGATCCCGAACGCGGGGAGGATGAGAACGTAAACCTCCGGGTGCGCCAGGAACCAGAACAGGTGCTGCCAGAGGATCGGACTGCCGCCGCCGCTGACGGCCAGCGCCTTGCCTGACACCACCAGCCCGCTCGGCAGAAAGAAGCTCGAACCGGTGAGTCGATCCATCAACTGCAGAATCGCGGCCGCTTGAAGTGGAGGAAACGCCAACAGCAACAGGAACGACGTCACAAGCTGCGACCACACAAAGAATGGCAACCGCATCATCGTCAACCCCGGCTCGCGCAGCTGCAGGATCGTGACGATGATGTTGATTGAGCCGAAGAGCGAGGAGACGATCAGCAGGCACATCCCGATAAGCCAGGCGGTCTGGCCCGAGCTGGCAAGGATCGAGAGCGGCGCGTAAGACGTCCATCCGCTGGCGGCCGCACCACCGGGCATGAAGAAACTGGCGAGCATCACGACGCCCGCACAGAAGTAGAGCCAGTAGCTCCACATGTTGAGGCGGGGGAACGCCATGTCCGGCGCG
This sequence comes from Vicinamibacterales bacterium, assembly GCA_046597705.1. Lineage (GTDB taxonomy): Bacteria > Acidobacteriota > Vicinamibacteria > Vicinamibacterales > SCN-69-37 > SYFT01. Next base: position 14,056 of record JBKJJZ010000080.1, read on the forward strand.
CCAATCATCAGCGGCACCAGGTAGTTGCCGAAGCCGCCCACCGCCAATGGCACCACAGCCAGGAACACCATGATGGTGCCGTGCATCGCACCGAGCTGGTTGTAGAACTCGGGCAGCATCAGTCCCGCATCCGGCCATGCGAGCTGCCATCGCACAAGAAGGATCAACAGGAAGCCGAGCAGCAGGAAGACGAGGCTCGTGCACGCGTACTGCAGGCCGACAACCTTGTGGTCCGTGGAAAACATGCGCATCGGAACGGCCGTGATTCTATACTGCTCGAGTGCGCGCGCGATTCATTGTTGCGGCTCTGATCGCTTTCGCTCCTGTCGCGTTCGCGCAGCCGGAGTCGTTCGATCTCGTCATCGTCAACGGCCGTGTGATCGACGGCACGGGCGCGCCGGGCCGGGCCGCGAACATCGGCATTCGGGCCGGTAAGATCGCGCGAATTGGCGGTGTCACCGCCGCGCAAAGTGCCAATATTATCGATGCCAGGGGCGAAGTGGTGGCGCCTGGATTCATCGATGTGCATACCCACGCGGACGACCTAGCCGACCGGCCGGACGCCGTCAATTTCATCCGCATGGGTGTGACCACGGTCGTGGCCGGCAATTGCGGGTCATCGGCGCTGGATGTGGGCGCGGCGCTTGACCGCATCACCGAAGCCGGGCCCGCGATCAACTTCGCCACCTTGATCGGCCACAACACCGTTCGCACTGAAGTGATGGGAAGGGCTCAGCGTCCGCCAAGTCCTGTCGAACTGCAGAAAATGAAGTCGCTGGTGTTCAGAGGCATGGCCGATGGCGCTGTGGGCTTTTCCACCGGCCTCCAGTACATCCCCGGTACCTACGCCCGCGCCCCGGAGATCGTGGAACTGGCGCGTGTGGCCAGCAATGAGGGCGGCCTCTATGCCACCCACATGCGGAACGAAGGCACGGCTCTTCTGGAGGCCGTGCGTGAGTCAATCAACGTGGGATTCATTGCGCGCGTGCCGGTGCAAATCTCCCATCTCAAGGTGGACAGCCCCAGCCGATGGGGTACGAGCGGCGCGGCCCTGCAGCTCATCGACGACGCGAGAAAGCGAGGCGTGGATGTTGAGGCCGACATGTACGCGTACACCGCCGGGTCGTCGTCTTTGTCGATCCGTTTCCCCTCGTGGGCGCTCGAGGGCACCAGTGCCGACATTGCCGGGCGCCTGAACGATGCGGTCACCTGGGCTCGCATCAGGAAGGAGATGGCGCAGTTGCTGGCCGATCGCGGCTTCACCGATCTGTCCTGGGCGACGATTGCCACGTATCGCGCCAACGAGGCCTACAACGGGATGACGATGAAGGCGGTGGCGCAAGCGATGTTCGGGCGCGACGGCGCCGACGACCAGCTGGAGGCCGCGCGGACGGTGATGCTGAATGGCGGCGCGTCCATGGTCTATCACTTCATGACCGAAGAGGACGTGGAGCGAATCATGCGGCATCCGATGGTGGCTGTGGCCTCCGACTCCGGCGTGATCGCCTTTGGTAACGGCGTGCCGCATCCCCGGGGGATGGGCAACACCGTCCGCGTGCTCGGCCGCTACGTGCGGGAGCGCAAGGTCGTGTCGTTGGAGGAAGCGGTGCGCAAGATGACCTCGCTGCCGGCGCACCAGTTCGGCCTGGCCGGTCGAGGTGAGATTCGCGTAGGTGCCGCAGCCGACCTCGTCATCTTTGATCCTGCGAAGGTGGCGGACGTGGCGACTTTCGCCGCACCTCACGCATACCCAGCGGGCATCTCGCACGTGCTGGTCAATGGCGTCCCCGCGGTGCGTGCAGGTGAACCTCTCGGCGCCCGATCGGGTCAGGTGTTACGCCGGTCGAAACGCTAGATTTGACAATTAGTCGTCGAAACGACTATTATGGGTGTGTTCATGACGACCCGCACCACACGACGTCCTCCCGCTTCCGCCGCATTCCTGTCGATTGTGCAGGCTGCCGAAGAAATGCAGCGGGGCATGGCCGAACTCCTGAAGACGCGCGATTTGTCGCTGGCCCAGTACAACGTGCTGCGGATTCTTCGAGGGGCAGGGCCAGAAGGCGCCACGTGCGGCGATGTGAGCGAAAACCTGATCCGGCACGATCCGGACGTGACGCGCCTGATGGATCGCCTGGATAAACGCGGCCTGATCGATCGGGCCCGTGACACCAAGGATCGTCGCGTGGTGCGCACGCGCATCACGAAGGCCGGCGCGGCGTTACTGGCCGAGCTGGACGAACCCGTCGATGATTTGCACGCCCGCCAATTGGGGCATGTCGGCAGCAAGCGTTTGACCGACCTCGTGGCGCTGCTCGATGAAGCGCGCGCGAAGTCTGTGTAGTTGTCAATCATGCCCCCCTTGAAAGTTCTCGTCATCCTTGGCAGCGTCCGGCGCGGTCGCATGAGTGAACGCGTCGCGACGTTTGTCATGGGCCGGCTCGAGGCTGCCGGTGGCATCGACGCCGAACTGGTGGATCTGCGCGAGATCAACTTGCCGATCATGGAGGAGCGCCTCGGCAGGATCGAACCGGCGCCGCCCAATGTGGCCGAACTGGGAGCCAGGATCGCCGGCACCGACGCCATCGTCATCGTCACACCCGAATACAACCGCGGATATCCCGGGGTGCTCAAGAATGCCCTCGACTACTTCTTCCAGGAATACAAACGGAAGGTGGTGGCGCTTGTCACCGTTTCGGACGGTGGGCGTGGCGGAGTGAATGCGTGGGCGCAGTTGGTGACGGTGCTCGTGCGCATGGGCGCCATCGTGCTGCCGCCGAATGTGGAGGTGGAACGCGTGGACAAATCGTTTGCCGAGGACGGGACCGCGCTCGATCCGATTTACATCAAACGAACCGACTTCATGATCTCGGAGCTGGTCTGGCTGACGAGCCGGGTCCGCGGAGTATAAGGCGCCCCTGAAGGGACGCCCTACGT